>JAQBPM010000363.1 GCA_028287525.1 Vulcanimicrobiota bacterium
TCGCTCGAGAACCGCATGCGCTTCTCGCTCGAAGTGCTCGAAGCGATCCGCGCCGCCGTCGGCACGGACTTCATCGTCGGCGCACGCGTCTCGGCGAACGATCGCATGACGCCCGGCCTCTCCCAAATGGACTTGCTGGAGATCATCGAGCGGCTCGACCGCACCGGGCTGCTCGACTACTTCACCGTCACCGGCGGCACAATCGAGGGCTACGCCTCGCGCGCCTACAACATTCCGTCGGCCTACTTCCCGAAGAAGACCTTCGTCGATCTCGCGCTGCTCGTGCGCGAACGGGTGCGCGCCGCCGTCATCGTCACCGGCCGGATTACGACGCCCGACGAGGCAGAAGAAGTTCTGGCGTCGGGCGCGGCCGATTTCGTCGGGATGACGCGCGCGCTCATCGCGGATCCCGATCTGCCGCGCAAAGCGCAAGCGGGACGCGTCGACGAGATCCGCGTCTGCATGGGCTCGGGCGAAGGCTGCATCGATCGGCTCTACTTCGGTCTTCCGGTCGCGTGCGTGCAGAACGCCGTCATCGGCCGCGAAACCGAGTGGGGTGTGCTCGAACCCGCCGCGGTCCGCAAGCGCGTGGCTGTTGTCGGCGGCGGCCCGGCCGGCATGGAAACCGCCCGCGTGGCGGCGCTGCGCGGTCATAGCGTCACGTTGTTCGAACGGTCCGCGGAATTGGGAGGCGCGATCTTGCTCGCGAGCCGTGCCCCGGGCTGGAGCGGCTACCGCACCGCGATCGATTGGCTCGCGCGCGAGCTCGGTCGGCACGCGGTCGATGTACGGCTCGACACGACGATCGACGCGGTGGCGCTGGCAGCGTTGAGGGGCGATTACGACGCGATCGTGTTCGCCACCGGGGCGACGCCGCGCCGGCCGAATCTGTCCGGCGCCGGCCTGCCGCACACATGGACGGTGGCCGACGTGCTCGCCGGGCGAGCCGCGCTGCGCGGCCGCTGCGTCGTTCTCGACGAAACCGGCTACACACCCGGCCCGAAGGCGGCGGACTTCCTCGCCGACGCAGGACACGAGGTCGAAATCGTCACCCGCCAGTACGGCCTCGGTGAGACGATCGGGATCACGCTGCGCGCGACCTTGCACGAGCGGCTGATCCGCAAGGGCGTGACCATCACCACCCTGCACGCGCCCTCGCGCGTCACGCCGAGCGGCGTCGTGCTGCGCCACGTCTTGACCGACGAAGAGCATACGGTCTCGGCCGACACGATAGTCTTCGCCTCGAGCGGCGTCGGCAACGACGCCCTCTACGAAGCGTACGTCGGCGGACGCGACGACGTCACGAGCGCGCATCTCATCGGCGACGCGTTCGCGCCGCGGCACCTGCGCAACGCGATCGCCGACGGCGCGCGCCTAGGACGCGCGCTTTGACAACGTGCCGCATCGTTGCAGCCGTGCTCTCCGCGAGCGTCGCGCTCCTCGCGCCCGGTTGTTCCCGCGCGGTCGCGCCGGTCCCGAACGCGAGCCTCCGGGTGGGGTTCTCAACCGAACCGCACTCGCTCAATCCGGTCCTGATGCAGAACGGCCAGGAGATGGTCATCGACCGGTTCTTCTCGGATCCGCTGACCAGCTACGATCCCTCCGGGGGCCGCGTCGTTCCGATCCTCGCCGCGCGCGTGCCGACCCGCGAGAACGGCGACATCAGCGCGAACGGCAAGCTCATCACGTTCCACCTGCGTCACGGCGTGCGCTGGCAGGACGGCGCACCGTTCGATAGCGCCGACGTCGTATTCACCTTTCACCAGGTGATGAACCCGGCCAACAACGTGGTGAGCCGCATCGGCTACGATCACGTCACCGCCGTCGACGCCCCCGACGCATACACGGTCCGCTTCCGGCTCGCGCGCCCTTACGCGCCGATCGTCACCACGCTCTTCGGCGACGCGAACACGCCCTACGGCATCCTCCCCGCGCACCTCTTGCGCGGGCATCTTTCGCTCGGCCGCCTCCCGTTCGACCAGATGCCGGTCGGCACCGGACCGTTCCGGGTCGTGCGCTGGCAGCGCGGTGACCGGATCGAGCTCGAAGCGAACCCGCACTACTTCCTCGGCACGCCGAAACTCCAACGCGTGACGATCGTCTTCGCGCGAGAGGAGCAGACACTGGTGACGATGGTGCGCGCACACGAGATCGATTGGGCCGCGGAACTCGGCCCACCGGCCGCCGCCGCGGGCCGTTCCATCGCCGGCTACCAGGTCGTGCTGGTGCCGCAGAACCGCTGGTACGGCCTCATGTTCAACATGGCGCGCCCAATTGGAAGCGCCGGCGCCGTCCGCCGCGCGATCGAGCTCGGGATCGACAAGCGAACGCTGGCAAGAAGCCTCACGTACGGCACGGCGCTCCCCGCCACGCAAGATCTCCCCAGCTTCCTCTGGGCCTATCCGAAGGTTCTCCGCTCCTCACCGTACGATCCGGCCGCCGCGCGCGCGCTCCTCGCCAGATCGGGCTGGACTGCAGCCCGTCCGCTGCACATCGATCTCGCGTTCAGCACGAACTCGGACGTCACGCGCCGAGCCGTCGTCGCGCTCCAAAGCATGCTCGCGAACGTCAACATCACGGTGCAGCTGCGCGGCTATACCAACGAGCTCTTCACCGGTCCCGCCCAACTCGGCGGCATCCTCTCGGGGGGGCGCTTCGACCTCGCGCTCGCGCGCATCCTCAACGGCCCCGAACCGGACAACTCCGCGGAATACTCCTGCGCCGCGGTCTCGCCGAACGGCTATAACTTCATGCGCTACTGCAGCGCGGAGATGGACCGCTGGCAAACCGCCGCCCTGGCATCCTATGACCGCCCGGTCCGCGCAGCCGCCTACGGCCACATCGAAGCAATCCTCGAACGAGACCTTCCGCAGATCCCGATCTGGTGGCCCCGCGACGTCCACCTCGTCGCGACGAACCTCCAAAATTTCACCCCGAACCCCTTCGTCGAGACCTGGAACGCCTACCGCTGGTCTCTGCGCTGACCCACAAAAAAGAGACCCGGCGGCGAACCGCCGGGTCTCTTGCTTGCTTTACGCCGTCGGCGCTGAGGCTAGCTCAGCGGTACGACTGCCGCTGCGAGAAGCAGTCGCGGCAATAGACCGGCTTGTCGCCGCGGGGCTGGAACGGAACTTCCGCAACCTTGCCGCAGCCACTGCAGGTGGCCTGGAACATCTCGCGGGCGGGCCGACCGCCGCCGCCGCCGCCGCCGCCGTAGCTTCCGCCACCGCCGCCGCCGGCATACGAGCTGCCGCCGCCGCCGCCGCCACCGCGCTGGCTCTTACGAGCCGCTCGGCAGTCCGGGCAACGGTTGGGCTTGTTGGTGAAGCCCTTGGCCGCAAAAAATTCCTGCTCGCCAGCCGAGAAGGTGAAGGGGGCATTGCAATCGGTGCAATTCAGCGTTTCGTCAGTATACATCGTGAACTCCGGCGTCGGGGGGTGAAGACTCGTACGATGTACCTGCTCAGGAGAACGCTTACAGCGCCAGACCACGGGACACGACTAGTACAATCAGCCGGACGTAAGACGCCTCGAGTTGGTCCGGCTCGCACACAATAACACATCTTCATCGAAAAAGGGTGCAATCGCGTCGAAGGGGTGGAGAAGCCGACCGCTCGTCGAACCCACGGCCACAGGCCCGCACCCGGAGGGCGCTCGCCTGCTGGAGAGGCAAAAAGCCCGTTGCATCGAGGAGCCGGGCCCAAAGGCGTTCGCCGCGGCCGGGCGGCCGGCGGGCGCAAGACCCGAGGAGGAGGCGGTGCGCGAAGCGCTCGCCGTCTGAGCTGAGGGCCTAGTCGTCCCGGTGAAGGACGTAGTCCCAGGTAAATCCGGCCGCGACGCCGACCATTCCGAAGACGATAGCACTGGTGATCATTCCGGATCCTACGACCTCGGCCCGTTCGGGGAAGTTCGGCTCCACGCGGCCCTCGGGCCGGCGCAACTTCGTTGCACGACCGGCGGCGCGAAACGATTACCCTTGACTGCGCGTCTTACGAGAGCAATCCACCCACCTCCAAGGAGTCTGTATTCCTCCTCCGCGTCGACGGCGGGGCGGCGGCAAAAAGCGCCGCGAGCCCCTCACTCCCGTCATCAAAGAAGATACGCTGAGCCTTGTCGGCCGCGTCATCGAAACGTTCCCCAGTTCGACGTTCAAGGTCGAGCTCGAGAACGGCCACACGATCCTCGCCAGCCTTGCCGGCCGGTTGCGCCGCTTTCGCATCCGCATCACGCCGGGCGACGACGTCGACGTCGAGCTTTCGCCGTACGATCTCACCCGTGGCCGGATCACATACCGACGTCAGGGCCGTAACGCCTAATCTCTAGGCGGGCGCCTCGCGGCGCGCGTCGAACGTTGCGTATCCAAGATGCGAACGTCGCGCGGCTTGGTGCTGATCGTTTTGTTCGTCGCTGCCGTCGCAGCCGCGTGGTGGTTCACCCACCGTCCGCCGGCCGGCGTCGGCGACGCGATCACCGTGTATTACGCGAAAGCCGACGGCACGACGCTCGTGCCGTGGCGCATCTCACTCGGTCCCGCGCGGGACCGGGCCAGCGTCGCGTTCTACGCAGCGACGTCGTGCGTTGCCGGGCCGCCGCCGGGGACCGAAGCGATTCGCTTCCCCGCGGGAACGCGCGTGCTGTCCCTTGACGTTGTCGATGCAACGGCGGACGTCAACCTCTCGCACGAAGTCGCGGGCTCTTCGAAAGAAGGCAGCTTCGCGGAGTCGGCGGAGTTCAAATCCCTCGTATGGACGTTGACGCAGCCCTCGCTCCACATCACGTCGGTGAAGATCCACATCGACGGTGCGCGAGTCGCGACGCTTCCCGGAGGACACCTCGAGCTCGATGAACCCCTCTCGCGTTCGTCGTTTTAGCTTCCTAGTCGTGGCCTTCGCCATTGCGTTCGCCGCGTCGACGTTTCCCGCGCGGGCGCAAGAACGCGCCCCGTTGCTCTGGTTCCAGGGCACGCGCCTGATCCTCGATCGTCCCGTCGCGCAAGCCGGCGACATCGCCGTTTCGACGCGGGACACCGGGCTGCGCCGGTTCCTCGACAAGCTCGGTGCGACCGTCGCATTCGAACCGCAGTCACGCTACGTCGTCGTCACCGCGCAAGACCGGCGCACGATCGCGTTCACGATCGGCGATCCATGGTACACCGTCGCGGGCGTGCGCGTGCGCGCGCCGTTCGCGCCCTCGAACGACGGCGGCGACGCGGTGCTCCCGTTCTTCGCGCTGGCCCGCGCGCTCTACGTCGAGCCGGTCCCCGACGGCGGCGAGATGGTGCTGCAGCCGCGGGTCGGCGCGCTCGACGTGCGGACCGACGGCGGCCGCACGGTCGTCACCGTGCGCGCCGCGATGCCGCTGCTGATCAGCACCAACGCCGACACGCCGGATCGCCTGCAAGTCACCATCGTCGGCCAAGGATCGTCGCTCGCGCCGCGCCGCGCAGTCGGTGCCGGGGTCGACGCGCTCGACGTCACGGCCGGCGGAACCGCGCGCGTCCCCACCACCACGATCACGATCGCCGCGACGCCCGGCACGGCGCACCGCATCGTGGCGGCGGAGACGCCGGCCGCGTTCAGCGTCGCGTTCGAACCGCGCGGATCCGTCGCGCAGAACGTACCGCCGCCGCCGGTCCCGCTCGGATCGGCGCCGCCGTACGATTCCGGTGCCCTCGCGGGCCCGACCGCCGCGCCGCTCGTGGTCGCGGGACGTGCGACGGTCACCGGCCTCACGTTCGAGCAAGGAACCGACGACGCGCTGGTCGTGCGCGTCTCGCTCAGCGGCGCCGCGGGCTACGAATGGCACCGGCTGCTCGATCGCCGCTGGTACCTGGATCTCGCCAACACGACGCTGAACGGTCCGGGCCGCGACGAACGGCCGTCGTTCGGCGCCGCGCAGTCGGTTCGCGTGCGGCAGACGGGAACCGGTGACGCGCCCGCGGTGCGCATCGCGTTCACGCTCGCCGGCGATCAAGCGATCGACGTGCAGCCGAGCGACACCGGACTCACGATCACCGTTTCCACCGCCGCGGCGACCGACGTCTCGCGCATCGGCACGGGGCGCACGGGCGGCCCGCCGGTTGCGGTCAGTTCCGCGTCGCCGGACGCCGTGCCGAGCGAGACGCCGTGGAAGTACGGCACGGCGCCGAATCCGCGGCTCATCGTCCTCGACCCGGGGCACGGGGGAGCGGACGCGGGCACCGCGCACAACGGCCTGACCGAAAAATTGCTGACGCTCGACATCGCGAAGCGGCTCCGGACGCTGCTCGTCGCACAGGGCTGGATCGTGCGGATGACCCGCGAGAACGACGTCGATCCGGTCGGCGCGGATCAGCTCGCCCAAATGCATGCCGACGGCAAACCCAATCCCGACGATCGCGCCTACCTGCAGACCCGGTGCGACGTCGCGAACGCCGCGAACGCCCGCATGTTCATCAGCATCCACATCAACAGCGCGCCGAGCAGCAGCGCGCGCGGCTCGACGTTCTACTGGTACAAGCCGCAGGACGCTGCGTTCGCGCAGGCGCTCGAACGCGCGGTCGTCGGCGCCGCAGGTACGCAAGATGATGGCGTCCGGCACGAGAACTTCTACGTGGTGCGCCATACCACGATGCCGGCGGTCTTGATCGAGACCGCGTTCGTCACCAATCCGAGCGACGTCGAACTGCTCCGCTCGCCGTCGTTCCTGCAAAACGTCGCGCAGGGGATCGCGAACGGCGTCAAAGCCTACGCGGGCGCGCCCGCCCAACGGTCGGTACAAAGCGACAACGGCGTGAGCCCGCAGTAGTGCTGGGACTCTACGACTCGGGCTTGGGCGGTTTGACCGTCCTGGCTGCGCTTCGCGCCGCCGGCATCGACGCCGACGTCGTCTATTTCGCCGATCAGGCGCATCTGCCGTACGGCGAGAAGAGCGACGCGGCGCTGCACGGGTTTCTGCAGCAGAACCTCGCCCTGCTCGCCGAATTGCAGGTCGACGCGGTCGTCACCGCGTGCAACACGACCTGCGCCGTCGCCGAACGCCTCGGCTGGCCGCCGACGCCGTTCCCGGTGCTCGACCTGATCGCAAACGCCGGCGCCGCGTTCGCCGGGACGCCGCATCGCCGCATCGCCGTCGTCGCCACGGCGGCGACGATCCGCAGCGGAGCATACGGCCGCGCCATTCGCGCCGCCGCGCCCGGCGTCGAGGTCGTGGAGATTGCCGCGCCGGCGCTCGTTCCACTGGTCGAAAGCGGCGCGGTCGAGAGCCGTGAGGCGCAGGCGGCGGTCGGGGCCGTCGTCGCCGCGTTGCCGCCGGAGATCGACGCGATCGTCTACGGATGCTCGCATTACCCGCTGCTCGACCACTGGTTCGCGGGCGCGCTCGCCGAGCGCGTCGTTCGCATCGATCCGGCCGTCGCGCAAGCCGCCGCGGCCAAGCGGCTGATCGCGGCGCGCGGATTTCCGAGCGGCTCGGGCACGGCGACATACTACACGAACGGCGACCCGCACGCGTTCGAAGCAGCCGTCCGCCGCTGGACGGGCGACCACACCGGAAAAGTAGCAGCCCTCATCGCGCACTGAGCGCG
>JAQBPM010000393.1 GCA_028287525.1 Vulcanimicrobiota bacterium
TGCTTCTCTACGGTGTCGCGGATTCGCTGCGCGAGGCGGCGGGCGCGTTCGGGGGCGTCGCCGACGTGGCTGGTGGGATCGAGGCGTTCGCGGACTTCGGCCGGGTCGACCCAGCGCGCGATGCGCTCGTCGTCGGCGAGGAGCCGTGCCAACGGGTTCAGTTCGCCCTCCGCGAGCGCGTCGTACGCGCGCATCGCGCTCTCGCGAATCACTTCGTGCAATTCCTGGCGGTCGCCGCCTCGTTTGGCTGCTTCCATCAGGATGGCTTCGGTGCCCGAAAACGGGCCGTACGTGCGGAGGTTCTCAGCGATGCGCCGCTCGTCGACTCGCATGCCGTCGACGATCTTCTTCGCCAGCGAGAGGATCTCGTCGGAACAGAGCAGTGCCTCGGGAAGGATCGTGCGCCGGTTCGCGCTATCGTCGAGCGTGCGCTCGAGCAAGTTCGTCGCGGCGTTCTGCCAGGCGACGTCGGCGAAGCCGGGCAGCAGGCGAGCCAGCGAGTCGATTCGCTCGGCCATCACCGGATTGCGCTTGAACGGCATCGCGCTCGACCCGACCTGCTTCGCGCCGAACGGTTCCGCGATGTCGCCGAAGCCGGGACTCGAGAGAACGCGCACGTCGAACGCAAACTTGGAGAGCGAAGCACCCAGGCCGGCGAGTGTCGAGAGCAAGAGGTAGTCGAGCTTGCGCGGGTAGGTCTGCGTCGCGACGTCGCGGGCGCGCAGATCGAAGGCAGCGAGGACGTCGTCCTCTTGATCCTGCGGCGTGCGGCCCGTTCCGTCGAGCAGGCGTGTGTACGACGCCGACGTGCCGACCGCACCGCGGATACCTTTCGCGGTGAGCTGTTCGCGAGCCGTCGCCAGCATCGCACGATCGATCAGAAGATCCTGGCCGTACTGGGCGAGCCGGTACCCGAGCGTGGTCGGTTCGGCCGGCTGCAGATGCGTGTAACCCATGCAGACGAGGTCCGCGTGCCGCTCGATCCGGTTGGCGAACGCAAGCAGCAGCTCGTCGAGCGACTCGGCGATGCGACGCAGGGCGAACCGCATCCGAAACGTCTCGACGTTGTCCTCGACGTCCATCGACGTCGCGCCCAGGTGAATCTTCCCGCCGCCGACCGTCGCCTGGCTCGCGAAGACGCGGATCTCCGCCATCAGATCGTGACCGATCTCGCGCTCGATGGCGAGCGCCGCGTCGAGGTCGATCTCCTCGCCGTGCGCGCGCAGATCGTCGAGTTCGGCGGTGGTCACGAGTCCGGCCCGATGCTGCGCCTCGGCAAGCGCAATCCACACGGCGCGCCACAGCTTGCGCCGTTCCCGTTCCGAGAAAAGCTCGCGCAGCGCGGGTCGGCCATAGCGCCAGGAGAAAGGCGAAGCGTAAGTGGTGTCGTTCACGGTCCGGCGCGTCGCTTTCGCGAAAACGCGGCTTTCGGCCTCGACGAGAAAGGTCGGTTCGCGAGCGAAGCGACGAAAGAGGAGACACCTAGCGGCGCCCCCTCCATACCGTTGCCCGGTTGCCGTTAGAAGCCGAAACCCAGCGTCGACTCGACGATTCCGAGGAGGTTGAGGCCGCCGGCAGGCCCGTCGAGCGCGTAAAGCTGCACGACATACGGCTGACCGGCAAGCGGCAGCACCGATATCGAAGTAATGGGAACGGGCGTCCCGGCTGTCACGCCGATGCCGTCGTAGAAGCCGGCCGGAACGGCGGCCAGCGCGGAGATAACCGGAGTGTTCGGGGCCGTTGCGGTAGCGGCCGAAGGTTTTGGAGCCGCCACGCTCTGCGCGCCCGTCAGGGCGACCGGGCTCACGCAGGGTGTGACGGTAGTCGTGCAGGTCCCGAATCCGACGGTTTTCCCTGTGCTGAACGCCGGGGCCGCGTTGTGCGAGATCGCCTCTGGCCCGCCCGGGGCGTTCGGGAACGTGGGCTCCGTGAACGCGTACAAGGCCAGCGTGCCGCTGGCGGCGGTGCCGCCCAGCACGACCGTGAGACGGCTCGACGCGAGCGGGGAGAGCGTGGTCACCTTGATCGGCAAGACGCCGTTGAAGGCCGCCGGCGCCGTGGAACACTCCACGCCGGGCGAACCGGTGACGCCGGCATACACGGCGAGCGTGTGGGCGATGCCGCTCGTAACCGCCGACGGGCCCACGGCCCTTCCGTACGCCACCGCGGCCTGGACGCTTAAGGGGAACGGCTGGTTGTCGACGCAGACATCCACTGTTCCGGAGTCGGGCGAGCCCTGAATGAAGCGCAGCAGCGCCGTGCCGGTCACGCCGGATTGGAACGAGCCGTTGTTTCCGCCGGCATTGTTCGGGGGACCCGCGAACGGCAGCGACGTGCCGTTTCCTCCCGAGCACGCAGCGACGGTGACGGCGAACGCGCCCAGCGCGGTAAGGCGGGCGAGTGGACTGCGCATGCGGGAGTGACCTCTGTACTGGAGCGAGGCGAGCGGCAACGTTGGATTCGCGCGGAGGTGAATCCTTCGCTCGCTCAGCGAGCCAGCCGCAGTGCGAGATCGGCCGTCAGTAGTTCGATCATCGCGCGCGGATCGTCGATGCGGCCGGTGACGACGGCCTCGAAGCCGCGAACAGCCGCTTCGTAGCCGTAGCGCGCGCGCCGCTCACCGAGCCGGCGCGCGATCGGTCGCAGTGTCCTCTCGCGCCATCGATAGCGCGCCGGAAGCGGTCCCCCGCCTGGACGTGCGAGTTCCCACAGCAAGGCGAAGTCGTTGGCGAGTGCGCTCGCGAGCGGGATCGCGGCGCCGCGCGGGTCGTTCGCGAACAGCTCGAACGCGATCGCCAACGCCTCCTCCGGGCGTCCCTCGACCAGCGCCTGCGAATAGTGCCACGCTTTTGCGTCCTCGACCGAAAGGCTCTCGCGCTCGAGGTCAGCCACGGTGATCGTCGATCCGCTCAACGCGAGCTTTTCGAGATCGTTCTGGATCGCTCCGAGATCGGCGGCCGCGTCGGAGAGGATCGCGATCACGCGCGGCTGCGCCTTCGCGCCTAGCCGTTCCAGCACTTCACGCACGAACCGCTCGCGCACATCGGCGTTCGGCGTCGTGTCGATCCGCAGCCCCTTGCGCCCGGCCTGTTTGCCGAACGGTTCCGGCTTCGTCGCTTTCGCCGGCGGAAAAAGATCTTCGAGCACCAGCGTGTTGCCGGCCGGAACGGCTTCGGCGACGGCCCACAGGTCGCGGCGTGGCTGAGCGCGCATGCGGTGAGCGTTGCGCACGACGACGACACGCCGATCTGCCAAGAACGGCATCGCGTTCACCGCGTCGCCGACCGCGCGGCCGATCGCGTCGGTCTCCGGCCCCTCGAACACGTCGCAGTTCAACTGCCGCATATCCGGCGGCAAAAGCCGATCGAGCACCATATCCAACGCGCGCTGCGCGAGTATCGCGTCTTCGCCCTCGATAATGACGAGCGAGTCGATCTTGGGCTGCTTGTCTGCGAACTCGTAAAACTTCACGCGAGATTCAGGGCGGAGAGATTGGGACGGTGTTCGAGGTCGGGGATGCTGTCGGCGTAGGGTGGGGCGAGGACGCCGTATTCGGTGATGAAGCCGGTGATCAGGCGGCCCGGCGTGACGTCGAAGGCGGGGTTGTAGACCGCGTCGCCGGGAGCGATGCGAATTTCGTCGGCCGAACGCTCTTCGATCGGGATCTGCTCGCCGCTCTCGAGCGAGAAATCGAACGTCGAACGCGGCGCGGCGACGTAAAACGGGATGCCGTGATGCGCGGCGGCGATCGCCACGCCGTACGTGCCGATCTTGTTCGCCGTGTCGCCGTTGCGAGCGATGCGGTCGGCACCAACGACCACCGCGCGGATGCTCTTGCGCTGCATCGTGATCGGCGCTGCGCTGTCGACGATCAGCGTGCACGGCACGCCCGCTTCGTGCAGCTCGAACATCGTCAAGCGCGCGCCCTGCAGCAACGGCCGCGTCTCGTCGACGAAGACGTGCAGCTTCTTGCCGGCACGATGCGCCGCGACGAAGCATCCCAGCGCCGTTCCGTCACCGCCGGTCGCGATGGGGCCCGTATTGCAGTGGGTGAGCACGTTGCCGCTCGCCGGAAAGAGCGCGATCGCCGCTTCGCCGATGCGGCGGTCGACGTCGCGCTGTTCGTCGTGGATGCGCTGGGCTTCGGCCGCTTCCGCGCCCGGAGAAGCGAGGACACGATCGACTGCCCAGGCCAGGTTCACCGCCGTCGGCCGCGCCGCGCGGATGCGCACCGCCGCTGCGAGATACGCGGCGCGATCGCCCGCATGGAGCCGTGCCGCGAGCGCCACGCCGTACGCGCCGAAAATACCGATCGCTGGTGCGCCGCGCACGGCAAGCGTCGCGATCGCGTCGACGACGTCATCGATCGTCGCGGCGCGCGCGCGCACCACGGCGTGCGGCAGCGCCCGCTGATCGAGATATCCCACGGCATCGCCGTCGACCCAAACCGAATCCATCCCCGCCGATTCGGCGGGGTCCGCAGTTACGCCCGCACCGCGTTCATCGAGGAGTAGCAGGCCCGGCAGTACACCGGGCGGTCACCGCGCGGTCTGAACGGCAGCGTCGTCTCCGTGCCGCACTGCGCGCACACCGCGTCGAACGTCTCGCGCAGTCCCGCGGTCGACACCGGCGCTCGAGCGACGCCGTCGCGTTGGGTTTTCCGAACGGAACGGCAGTCGCGGCAACGCTGCGGCTCGTTTTCGAAACCCTTCTCCGCGTAGAACATCTGGTCGCGCGCGGTGAAGTCGAACGAGTTGCCGCAGTCTTTGCAGATCAATATTTTGTTTTCGTACACCGATCACGGCCGGGCAGCACGCCGTCCGGCCCCCCATGGGAACGGATGAGAAAAGCGGCGTTTTGCCTGAGCGGCGCGCCGTACGGGGAGTATACGGTAGCCAACTCGTCTTGACAACCCAGGGGCCGAGGCCGCCGGAGGGTTTGGTCCAGGGCGGTTTCCCAGGCCGGCGAAGTGAGCCGGCATGCGTATGTGGGCGTCCCTTCTCACACTCGGCGTTGTGTTTTGTGCCGTCCCGACGGTCGCGACCGCACAGTTTCAAGCGTACCCGGCGGTGTTCGGGCCGCCGTGCGCCGGCGGCTATTCGGCGGAACTCCTCGGACGCGGTAGCGATCGGGGCGACTTCCGCATCGTCGGGCCGCGCCCGTTCACGGGCGACGTCACGGTCTTCGGGCAGACGCGCCGGGGGCACGTAGGGCTCAACTCCGCGCAGCAGACGTCGCGCTCTCCGTTCATTTCGATACAGATCGTCTCCATACGCAATGCGGACGGCGTCGAAGCCGTCTCCTTCCGACCGCCGGGCGCGTCATGCGACGCCAGCGCAGTCGCAGGCGCGGCGGTTCCGGTAGACTCAGCGTTCTTCGGATCCACCGTCGTCGACGCGGTCGATGATGGGGCACTCGAACCCACATCCTGCGAGCGCCCGTACCGGCCCGCCTCAATTGAACGAGCCATGCCGGCAGCCATACCGGCAATTGCTCAGCAGCAGGGGATATCAGGTCGCGTCATCGTTCTCGTGGGAGTAGACGAGACCGGCCGCGTCGTCTCGGCGCAGGTCTACCAATCGCCGTCGGCGCTCCTCTATACGCCATCGATCTTCGCCGCGCGGAAAAGTCAGTTTCGACCGGCGATCCTGCGTTGCGCGCCGGTGTCGTCCACGATTGCATTCGCGGTCGACTATACGCGCGGTTAGCCGCCGCCGTCGCCGCTGCGGACGATCACGGTGCTGTAGATCAACTCGCGCCAAGCGGCGTCCACCTGCGCCGCCGAAAGCCCCGCTATTTTCGGACAGCCTTTACCGTCTATCATCCCGGCGCCGTCCATCTTCTTGCAGATCAGCGGGCTTTTGGCCGTCATCGCCGTCGCACGTTCGTTCGCCGCCGCCGGGCGACACAGCATCGTCGCGGCCTGCAGATGATCGTTCGTGGCGCCGGGAGTGTCGGCCGGTGCGATGGCCAACGTGCCAAGTACGGTAGCTGCGGCGAGCGCAAACATCGTTTTCGTCATACCAATCTCTTTCAATGAATCGACTTGGGAATGTGGTCTTAGAAGTCGTATTCCATCTGCGCGCGGTTGTAGCGGAAGAGCGGGAGGCCGCCGTACGTCGTGACGTTTGTGACCTGGCGCGATCCGTAGCGGTAGCGCAGCACCAGCCCTTTGTACGGGCCCGGGCCCACACGGCCGGCAAAGTACTGGGCGTCGGCATTGACCTCGGAGAGCATTTGTGGGCGGAGCCCGTTGCCGAACTGGAGGTACGACTGCGTGACGTACAAGATCAGCCGCTTGTCGTTTGACGTCCAGGTCGCCTGAATTTTCGGGCCGCTGAACGGCGCGTGCCGGTCGATCGGGCTCTGCGTCAGGCTCGTCAGCCACAACGGATCTGTACCGTAGCCGTCGGTGTACGGGCTTGCGAAACCGCCGTACTGGATCGTCGTCGTACCGTCCGCGTTGGCGGTACACTGTGGAGCGTTCACCGGGAGAAGGTACGGAAACGAGGTACCTTTCTTCACGGTAAGCATTTGTGTCGGATTGCACACGTCGCCGGCCGGCAGCCGGATGCGATCGGAGTGCGCGGGAGTCCGCTCGTACGAGAGCGTGACGCCGAGATTGCGGGTGACCGAGGCGCCGACTTGGAGCCCGATCGGCGTGCTGTAGATCTTTCCGAGGACCGCCGCGCCGGTCTCGCGCTCGTAGCCGCCGTGAAACGCGACGAACGGCTTCGTCCGAAGCCCGAGTGCCGTGTACTTCGCCTCGAGCCACGCCAAGTTTGCGATGTCGTCGAAGCGATGGAGGTGCAAGCTGGAGACCAGCCCGTGCGTCCCGGCATACCCGATCCGTGCGTACTGCAAGCCGGCAGTAGGGATGCTGTTGCCCCCGGGAACGAACGTATTCGACGGCGTCCCCGCCGTGCCGGCCGGGAACGACGTCAGCAGCGTGTTCTTCTCGAACGTCGAGTTGACGCGGCCCTGGAAACGGATCATGTCGGCGAGCTCGACAGACCATACCGGCGAGACGGAGTAGACGATGTCGATACCCTGAAACGCCGTCGGTTTGATTCGCGTGTCGGACGAGCTCGTCCACGGCGTGTTGAAAACTTGATCGCCCAGCTTGACCGACAGGCGCGGGTCCTTATACTGCACGTACGCTTCGTAGAGCGCG
>JAQBPM010000394.1 GCA_028287525.1 Vulcanimicrobiota bacterium
CCTTGACGACTTGGCCCTTCTTGACCGCGGCGCCCGGGATCGCGCTCTTCACCGTGCCGACGATGATGTCGCCGACGTGCGCGTAGGGATGACGCGATCCGCCGCTGACGTGGATGCACAGCAGTTCACGAGCCCCGGAGTTGTCGGCCACTTTGAGCCGTGTCTCTTGCTGAATCACTTCGCACGCTCGAGGATCTCGACCAGACGCCAGCGCTTGTCGCGCGACATCGGGCGGCACTCTTGAATCCGGACCAGATCGCCGGTCTTGGCGTCGTTGGTCTCGTCGTGCGCCTTGAAGCGCGACGACTGCCGGACGACTTTCTTGTAGACGGGATGGGGAACGCGCGTCTCGGTCACGACGACGATGGTCTTGTCCATCTTGTCGCTCTTGACGCGGCCCTGCTTGATGCGACGACGGTTGCCGCGTTGCGCCACTTCGGCGGTTCCCACGGTATTAGGCTGCTCCATGACGTGCCTCGGTGAGCCGCTTCTCGGAGATCGCGGTCTGAATCTGGGCGTAAGTGCGGCGCACGAGCTTCACCCGCGAAAAATCGCTGAGGTGACCGGTGCGCAGGGCGAAGCGAAGGTTGAAGAGTTCTTCCTTCGTCTCGCGAGCGCGCTGCTCGAGGTCCTTGATGGTCAATTCGCGCAGGGCGCGCAGGTCGGTGCGCTTCATTAGGATGCGACCTCGGCTTCCTGATCGTGGCGGGTGACGACTTTGGTCGAGATCGGCAGCTTTTGCGCGGCCAAACGAAGCGCTTCGCGCGCCGTCTTCTCGTCGACGCCGGCGAGCTCGAACAGCACGCGGCCCGGACGGACCACGGCGACCCAGAACTCGGGGTTACCCTTACCGGAACCCATGCGAACTTCGGCCGGCTTCTTGGTGACCGACTTGTCGGGGAACACCTTGATCCAGACCTTGCCGCCGCGCTTGATGTGGCGGGTCATGGCGATACGTGCCGCTTCGATCTGCCGGTTGGTCATCCACACCGGCTCGAGCGCCTGCAAACCGTACTCGCCGAACGTCAGCGTATTGCCGACCAGCGCTTTGCCGCGCATGCGGCCGCGGTGCTGGCGGCGCCACTTTACTCTCTTCGGAGTGAGCATCTGCTACTGGCCCTCGTTCTCGACCGACGGTGCGCCGGGGCGTTCCGCGTCGTCATGGGTGGCTTGCGTTTCGGGCGGGACGACCGACGTTTCGGTCGTGACGCCGTGGCCGTGCTCGGCGTTCGGTTCGTGCGTGACGGCGCCCGAGTGCGGGGCGGTCTGGTGGTGCTCGACGGGAGCTCCGCCTTCGATGACCGACTCGAGCGACGGGCCTTCGGTCTGCGCGGCGCGCATCGCGTCGGCAGTGTCGAGCGCCGGAGCCTCGTCCCCCGTGCGCGGTGGGCCGGCCGGACGACCTTCGCCGCGGCCGCGTCCGCCGCGCGTTCCGCGACGGTTGTCGCGGAAGCGGGCTGCGTCGCCGCCGCCGCCGGGACGTCCCTGAACCTCGCGCTCGCCGCGCGGCTGGTCGGGAAGCACTTCGCCCTTGTAGATCCACACCTTCACGCCGATGCGGCCGAAGGTGGTGAACGCCTCGACGTGCGCGTAATCGATGTCGGCGCGCAGCGTGTGCAGCGGCACCTTCCCGTCGTGGTTGCGCTCGGTGCGCGCGATTTCCGCGCCGCCGAGACGGCCCGAAACCTGGACCTTCACGCCGCGCGCGCCGGCCTTCATCGTGCGCATGATCGCCTGCTTCATGGCGCGGCGGAACGCGATGCGCTTTTCGAGCTGGTCGACGATGTTCTGACCGACGAGGCGCGCGTCGAGCTCGATCGTCTTGATCTCGACGACGTTCACCTGGACTTGCTTGCCGGTGAGCTTCTCGAGGTTCCGACGGATCTCGTCGATCCCGACGCCGCGCTTGCCGATGATGATACCCGGCTTGCCGGTGTTGATGATGACGCGCGCTTGGTTCGCCCGCCGCTCGATCTCGACGCGCGAGATCGCCGCCGCACGCGTCATCCGTCCGAAATACTTCCGGATGGCGACGTCTTCGTGCAGCCACGCGACGTAGTTCTTCTTCTCGAACCAGCGGCTATCCCAAGTTCTCGTGATGCCGAGACGCAAGCCGACAGGATGAATCTTCTGTCCCATGGTGTCCTTACGCTCCCGCGCCTGCGGCAGCAGCGGTCTTCTTGCGGCGCTGCGGCGCCGGCTTCGACGTCGCGGCCTGCGCCTGACGCTGCGTGAGCGTCTTGAGCGCGATCGAGGCGCCGGAGCGCTTCTTCGGTTCGTGCTTCGGCGGCGTCGCGCTGACGGCGATGGTCACGTGCGAGAGCTTCTTGCGCTTGAACGCCGCGCGGCCTTGGGCGCGCGGATCCAGACGCTTGGTCATCCCGCCGGCCGGCCCGCCGTCGACGGTGATGCGCGTGACGTAGAGTCCGTCGGAGCTCATGTCGTGGTTGTTCTCGGCGTTCGCGACCGCGGAGCGGAGCAGCTTCTCGATCGGCTCCGAGGCGAAGACGCCCGAGAACTTGAGCAGCACCAGCGCTTCGCGCACGGTCTTGCCGCGAATTGCGTCGGCGACACGGCGAAGCTTGCGCGGACCGACCCGCGCGAACTTCAGGTGCGCGACGGCAACGGTACGTTCGGTCGGGGTCGCGCTCATGATTTCACCGACGCCTTGTCACCCGCGTGACCCTTGAAGGTCCGCGTGGGGGAGAACTCGCCGAGCTTGTGCCCGACCATGTTCTCGGTGACGAACACGGGGATGTGCGCCCGGCCGTTGTGGACCGAGATCGTGTGGCCGACCATCGCCGGGATGATCGTCGAAGCGCGCGACCAAGTCTTGATGACCCGCTTCTCGCGCGTCGAGTTCATCTTCTCGACCTTCGTCATGAGGTGATCCGCAACGAACGGACCTTTTTTCAGTGAACGACCCATGTTACTTGCTCTTCCGCTTGCGGACGATCATCTTGGTGGTGCGCTTGTTGCGGCGCGTCTTTTTGCCCATCGTCATCTGACCCCACGGCGTGGTCGGCGGGCGGCCCGAGGTCGAGCGCGCTTCACCGCCGCCGTGCGGATGGTCGACCGGGTTCATCGCGATACCGCGCACAGAGGGACGCTTCCCGAGGTGACGCTGGCGGCCGGCCTTGCCGATGATCTCGTTCTCGTGATCGAGATTGCCGAGCTGACCGATCGTCGCGCGGCACACGATCAGGATGCGCCGGACTTCGCCCGACGGCATACGGACCTGCGCGTACTCGCCTTCTTTGGCCATCAGCTGCGCGGCGCCGCCGGCGGCGCGGACGAGCTTGCCGCCTTCGCCGGGCTGCAGTTCGATATTGTGGATCACCGTGCCGAGCGGGATGTTGGCCAGCGGGAGGGCGTTGCCGACCTTGATGTCGGCGGCGGCGCCGGACTCGATCACGTCACCGACCTTGAGCAGTGCGGGCGCCAGGATGTAGCGCTTTTCGCCGTCGCGGTAGTGCAGCAGGGCCAGGCGCGTGGTGCGGTTGGGATCGTACTCGATCGCCGCGACCTTCGCCGGGATGCCGTCCTTCGTGCGCTTGAAGTCGACGATGCGGTACTGCTTGCGGTACCCGCCGCCTTTGTGGCGCGTCGTGATGTGGCCGTTGTTGTTGCGGCCCGAGTGCTTCTTCTTGACCTCGACGAGCGACCGCTCCGGCGCCTTCTTCGAGACTTCGCTGAAGTCGGCCGTGGTGATGAAGCGGCGCGCCGCGCTAGTCGGCTTGTACTTTTTAACAGCCATCGTTATTGCTCAAAATAATTGACGCCGCCCAGAGCGATTTTTTGCCCCGGAGCGAGGGTGACGATGGCTTTCTTCCAATCCGACTGGTTGCCGGACGAGCGGCGGCCACGGCGGGCGAAGTTCTTCTTTTTGCCCATCACGTTGACGGTGTTGATCTTGACCACGGTCACGCCGAAGATCTCGGCGACCGCGGACTTGATCTGGGTCTTCGTCGCGTGCGGGTTCACCTCGAAGGTGTACTGCTGCGCGACCGTTCCGGCCATCGATTTCTCGGTGATCAGCGGAGCGATGATGACGTCACGAGCTTCCATTACTTCGCTTCCTTGGCGAACTTGGCCGAGAGGGCGTCGTGCGCGGCGGTGGTGAGGACGAGGCGGGCGTACCCGACCACGTCCTTGACGTCCAGCTCGCCGGTGTGGGTGACCTCGACGCGCTGGAGGTTGCGGCCGTTGCGGCGCAGCGACGTGCCGACCGTGGCCAGCTCGTCGGTCGCGAACACGACCAGCGTGCGCACGCCTTCGCGGGCGGCCTTCGGCGAACCGAACAGCAGCGTCGCGAGCGCCTTCGTCTTGGCGACGTCGAACGAGGCGGTGTCGAGCACCGTCACGCCGCCGCTCTGATACTTGTCCGTCAGCGCGGCGACCATCGCGGCGCGGCGTTCCTTCTTGTTGAGGCTCGAGACGTAGGAGCGGGGCTGCGGTCCGAAGACCACGCCGCCATGCGCCCACTGCGGCGAGCGGATCGAGCCCTGGCGCGCGCGCCCGGTACCCTTTTGCTTCCACGGCTTCTTGCCGCCGCCGCGGACTTCGTCGCGCTTCTTGGTGGAGTGCGTCCCCGAGCGTCGGTTCGCGAGCTCGCGGAAGACCGCGCGGAACACCGCGTTGGCCTTGCCGTCGATCGCGCCGCTGAACGCAGCCGGTGTCTCCACTTCGCGCACGGGCTTGCCCTTTGCGTCGATGACTTGCGCCATTACGCGCTCACCTTCGTCTTGACTGACTGCTGCACGATGACGAGACCGTTCTTGGGGCCCGGTACCGGACCGCGGACGAGGAGCAGATTGCGCTCGACGTCGGCGCGGACGATTTCGAGGTTCTGATGCGTGGTGCGATCGACGCCGTAGTGACCGGGACGGCGGCTGCCCTTGGGCGTGTGGCCCGAGTTGGTGTCGCCGTTCGAACCGGGCTGACGATGGATCATCGAACCGTGGCTCGCGCCGCCGCCGTGAAAGTTGTGGCGCTTGATGCCGCCGGCGAAGCCGTGGCCTTTCGAGATGCCGCAGACGTCGACGCGGTCGCCCTGCGCGAAGCCTTCGACGGTGATCGTCGCACCAAGTTCGATCCCGTCGATCCCCGTGCGGAACTCGCGGATGTCGCGCTTGGGCGCGAGGCCGGCTCTCTTGTAATGTCCCTGGAGCGCTTTGGTCAGGCGCGACGGTTTCACGTCGCCGAACGCCAGCGCGACGGCTTCGTAGCCGTCGGTTTCTTTCGTCTTCTTTTGCACTACGGTACACGGGCCAGCTTCGATTACGGTGACGGACACGCTGCGGCCGTCCTCCGTAAACACACTGGTCATCCCGACCTTGCGGCCGATGATGTTCTTCACGTTGATCGTTCCTTGTCGGAAATCCACGGATCCTGGCGTATCAGTTACGCCTTTCGTCACGCACGCCAAAACGACGCCCGCGACGCGGACCACAACCGCCATAGTGTACTAGAGCCCGTCAACCACGTCAAGCGCGGCCCCATTCGGCCCAGATACGGACCACGGAGCCAGGCGTTGCGACTCGCACCCCGGAGCCGTTCCTATTAGCCGAGGCGCACCGTTAAAATCGCTACGTCGTCGGCGGTTCTGGTCTCGCCGATGATCTCGGACCGAATCCCGGCGGCGTTCAGGCGGCCGCTTGCGGCCGCGCGGGCGGCGAGCAGCAGGCGCCCCTCGTCTTCCTCTATGGCGCGGTGCGCTTCGGTGAGGCCATCCGTATAGAAGACGATCAGTTCGCCGGCGACCAGCTGGTGCTCGACCGTCTCGTAGAGCGCGCCTGGATCGACGCCCAGCGGGATCCCGCCCGGGGCCATGAAGCATGTCGCGGCCGGGGAGGCGATGATCGGCGGCGGGTGCCCGGCGAGGGCGACTTGCAGCCGGCCGGTCGCCAGGTCGAGCACGGCGACGACCGCGGTCGCGACCGCCGGCTCGAGCAGCCAGACGACCTGGTCGGCGCGGGAGAGGATGGCGGCCGGGTCGCGGTCGCCGACCGCGGCCGCGACGATCGCTTGGCGAATCTTCGCCATCGAAACGGCGGCGCCGAGGCCGTGGCCCATTACGTCGCCGACCGAGATCAGGACCGTCCGCTCGTCGAGGGCGAGCACGTCGTACCAATCGCCCCCGACCCGCGCATGCTCGTCGGCGGCGAAATACGCCCCGTCGAGCCGCAGGCCCGGGATTGCCGGCAGCGGCCGCGGGACGAAGGCCGCCTGGAACGCTTCGACGATCCGGCGCTGCTGGTCGAGCCGTTCGAGCTGCCGGTCGATCGGGGTGGAGGTCCCGAACCAGCCGGCGATCCGCTGTGAGGGGTCGCGGAACGGCGTACCGCGCGCGAGAAACCAATGGTAGTCGCCGCCGGCGGCGCGGAGCCGATATTCGACCTCGTACGGGGCGCCCGTCTCGAGCGCCGTTCGCCAGGCGGTGGCCGCCGCCGGCCCGTCGTCGGGATGGACGTTGTCCGCCAGCCACCACGTCGGCAGCGCCTCGCGGCGGATCCCGAAATACTCGAGAAACCGTCCGTTCGCATAGACGATCGCCCCGTCTCCGCGGGTCGACCACACCAATTGCGGGATCATCTCGGCGAGCGCCCGGAACGACATCTCGTCCTCGCCGCGCGTGCGCTCGAGCTCAGTGGCCATTAGCGATCATTCCGCAGCACGCCGGAGGAGGCCCCTAGTCCATCGGCCATCATCCGGCGCGGTGAGCCGTGCCGGACGACGAAGTGACCGGGATGCCAATCGATATCGCGGTCGCACTGGACGCGGTCGTCGCCGCGGTCTCCGACGATGAGCCGCGCGTGCTCGTGCGGTCGCCCGGCGAGCACTTGCCCGCGGACGCGCTGCCGGCCGGAACGTTCGACCCCGACGCCGACGCGACGCTCGACGCCGGCCTGCGGCGCTGGGTGACCGAGCAGGCGCAGCTCGACCTCGGTCACCTCGAGCAGCTCTACACGTTCGGCGACCGTGGGCGGGACGGGCGCCGCCGCGTCCTCTCGGTCGCATACCTCGCCTTCGTTCGCGAAAGCACGCCCCGCGCGCCGCGCGTCCGGTGGCATCCGTGGTATCGCTATTTTCCTTGGGAGGACTGGCGCGACGGGCGGCCGGCCATCGTCGAGGACGCGATCTTTCCCGCCGTCGAGGCGTGGGTCGCGGCGGCAACGGATCCCCAGGCGCGGCACGATCGCCAGCGCCGCACCAGGCGGGCGATCGGCACTCGCCGGGCACCGTGGAACGAGGAGCTCGTCCTCGAACGCTACGAGCTCTTCTGGGAGATCGGATTGGTCGCGGAGTCACGGGCTCCCGGTCCGATGCTGCTCGGCGAGCGGATGGCGTTCGATCACCGCCGCATTTTGGCGACGGCCCTCGGCCGGGTTCGCGGTGCGCTGCGCTATCGGCCACTGGTCTTCGAGCTGCTCGCGCCCGACTTCACCCTGCCCGAGCTGCAGCAGACCGTCGAGGCACTCGCCGGGCGGCGGCTGCACGCCCCGAACTTTCGCCGCCTCGTCGAGGACGCCGGCCTCGTCGAACCAACCGGCGCGGCACGCCAAACCGCGGGACGGCCGGCCAAGCTCCTCCGCTACCGGCCGGACGCGATCGCGGAGCGGCCGGACGCGGGGATCGGATTTCGCTGAACAAGGAGCGATTTCGCTGAAACGGAAACCCGCGGCTTTTTCTCATAGTTAGAAAAAGCACCGTGACCGCGCCGACCAAGAGCGCGGCCCGACCGAGGTCCCGATGATCGAAACCCTACCGTTCACGCCTGAGATCGCCGAGCGCACCCGTCCGATCTACGAACGCGCCAAAGCGGTGATCCCGGCCGCCGAGTGGCCGCTCTACGCACCGTACGTCGACGCCATCAACCGCCTCAAGCGCGAGCGCAACGCGGTGATCCTGGCGCACAACTACCAGACGCCGGAGATCTTCCACGGCGTCGCCGACATCGTGGGCGACTCGCTCCAGCTGGCCCGCGAGGCGCAACGCGCCGACGCCGACGTCATCCTGGTGAGCGGCGTCCATTTCATGGGCGAGACCGCGAAGATCCTCAACCCCACCCGCACCGTGATCGTCCCCGACGCGCGCGCCGGCTGTTCGCTCGCGGAGTCGATCACCGCCGCCGACGTGCGCGCGCTGCGCGTCAAGCATCCCGGCGTGCCGATCGTCACCTACGTCAACACGAGCGCCGACGTGAAGGCCGAGTCCGACGTCTGCTGCACGTCTTCGAACGCGGTGAAGGTCGTCGAGTCGCTCGGCGTCCCGCGCGTCATCATGATCCCGGACGAGTTCCTCGCGCACTACGTCGCCTCGCAGACCGCGGTCGAGATCATCTCTTGGCAGGGTCACTGCGAAGTGCACGAACGCTTCCGCGCGATCGACGTCGAGCGCTTGCGCGAGGGCGAAGACGGGCTGCTCGTCATCGCGCACCCCGAGTGCCCACCCGACGTGATCGCTGCGGCCGATTTCGCCGGCTCGACCGCGGCGATGATCGACTTCGTGCGCGACCGCGCGCCGCAGCGCGTCGTCCTGCTCACCGAATGCTCGATGAGCGACAACGTCGCGGCGCAGTTTCCGAACGTCGCGTTCGTGCGGCCGTGCAACCTCTGCCCGCACATGAAGCGCAATACGCTGCCGAAGATTCTGCGCGCGCTCGAGACCCTGCAAGACGAGATCCTCGTCGAAGAAAGCGTGCGCGTGCGCGCGCTCGCGGCGGTCGAGCGGATGATGGCGATCGTATGAAGACGGGCGTGCTCGTCATCGGGGCCGGCGTTGCCGGTCTCGCCGCCGCGCTCGCGATCGACGACCGTCCGGTCGCGATCGCGAGCGAAGCGCCGCTCGGGCGCGACCTCGCGTCGGCGTGGGCGCAGGGCGGGATCGCTGCGGCGCTGGGCCGCGACGACTCACCGGCGCAGCATGCGGCCGACACGCGCGCCGCCGGCGCCGGGATCGCCGACGACGCAGCGGTCGACGTGCTCGCCGCCGAAGCGCCGCTCGCGATCGCGACGCTCGTCGCGCTCGGCGTCCCGTTCGCGCGCG
Source organism: Vulcanimicrobiota bacterium (assembly GCA_028287525.1). Classification (GTDB taxonomy): domain Bacteria; phylum Vulcanimicrobiota; class Vulcanimicrobiia; order Vulcanimicrobiales; family Vulcanimicrobiaceae; genus Vulcanimicrobium. The sequence goes on from JAQBPM010000394.1 coordinate 9,049, forward strand.
ACGGCGACGGCGCGCTCGCGCTGGGCTTGGAAGGCGCGCACGCGCACCGCCGCGTCGCGCACGTCGCGGACGCAACCGGCGCCGCGATCACCCGCGCGCTCCTGGACGCGGTGCGTGCTCGGCCGAACGTCACGCTGCTCGAAGGCGTCCGCGCGCAGCGCCTGCTGACCGGGCCCGACGGTGCGGTCCGCGGCGCGGTACTGGTCGCGCCTGCCGGCGATCTTGTCGTCGTGACGGCCGACGCGGTCGTGCTCGCGACCGGCGGCTTCGGCGGCTTGTACGCGCGCACGACGACGCCGCTCGGCTCGCGCGGCGCGGGGATCGCGATGGCCGGCCGAGCCGGCGCCGCCCTCGCCGACCTCGAGTTCGTCCAATTTCATCCGACCGCGCTGCACGTCCCCTCCGATCCGCTGCCGCTGGTGAGCGAGGCGGTGCGCGGCGAAGGCGCAGTACTCGTCGATGGCGCCGGCACGCGCATCATGACGGGGATCGACCCGCGCGCCGAGCTCGCGCCGCGCGACGTCGTCGCGCGCACCGTCGCCGCCGCCGAACGCAGCGGCCGCAGCGTCTTCCTCGATGCGCGCACCGCGATCGGCGCGCGCTTCGCGGAGCGCTTCCCGGGAATCTTCGCGGTCGCGATGGGGTCCGGGGTCGATCCGCGCACCGCGCCGATCCCCGTCACGCCGGCCGCCCATTACACGATCGGGGGCGTCGCGACCGACCTCGACGGACATACGTCGCTGCCGGGCTTGTGGGCCTGCGGCGAGGCGGCTGCGACGGGTCTGCACGGCGCGAACCGGCTCGCCTCCAACTCACTCGTCGAAGGGCTCGTCTTCGGCGCACGCGCCGGACGGGCGGTCGCAGCGTCGCCGCGGCGCGACCGCGCGCGCGGCGTCGGCATCGTCCCCGCACCGGTCCCCGTGCGCGGCGACGACCGCGCGGTGCTGCAGCAAGTGCGCGTGGCGATGAGCGCCGGCCTCGGCGTGCTGCGCGACGCAGCCGGGATGGCGCGCGCGCTCGCGCTGTTCGAAGCGATCGAAGCCGATCCCCCGAGCAGCCGCGTCGCCGATGCCGCGTACGTCGCCGCCGCGACCGCCCGCGCCGCGCTCGCACGTCGCGAGAGCCGCGGTGCCCACCAGCGCGCGGACTACCCGTACGCAGATCCCGCGTTCGCGCACCGCACGCTGCTCGCCGGCGTTCGGCCCGCGCTCGCGAGGACGTCGTGATCGCACTGCTGGTCGACGACCTCGCGCGCGCGGCGCTGCTCGAAGACCTCGGCCGCGCCGGCGATCTCACCACCGACGCGATCGTTCCGGCGGACGCGCGCGGGGAAGCGCGCATCGTCGCGCGCGAAGCGGGCGTCGTCTCGGGTGTCTTCGTCGTCGAGCGCGTCTTCGCGGTGCTGGACCCGCAGGTCACGGTGCGCGTCGCGGTCGCCGACGGCGGCCGCGTCGAACCCGGCACCGTCGTCGCGACGATCGCCGGCCCGCTGCGCTCAATCCTCACCGGCGAGCGCACCGCCCTCAACCTGATCTCGCGGTTGAGCGGGATCGCGACCGCGACGTCGCGCTTGGTCGAGGCCGTCGCCGGAACGCGCGCGACGATCGTCGACACGCGCAAGACAACGCCGGGCTTACGTGCGCTCGAGAAAGCCGCGGTCCGCGACGGCGGCGGCTCGAACCATCGCTTCGGCCTCGACGACGCGATCCTCATCAAAGACAACCACGTGGCGATCGCCGGCGGGATCACCGCCGCGATCGAGGCCGCGCGCCGCCGCGCCGGTCACCTGGTGAAGATCGAGATCGAAGTCGACACGCTCGCGCAGCTCGACGAAGCCCTGGCTGCGCGCGCCGACATTGTCCTGCTCGACAACTTCACGCCGGAGCAGCTGCGCGAAGCCGTCGCCCGCACCGCCGGCCGCGCGCTCCTCGAAGCCTCCGGCCGCATCGACGTCGCGACCGTACGCGCCGTCGCCGAGACCGGCGTCGACCTCATCTCCTCAGGCGCCCTCACCCACAGCGTCCGCATCCTCGACCTCGGCCTCGACATCGACT
>JAQBPM010000416.1 GCA_028287525.1 Vulcanimicrobiota bacterium
GCACGAGCTGATGGTCGATGAAATCGAACTCGGCTTCGAAGGACGCGTCGCCTTCTCGCATGCGAGCAGCGGAGAGGCCGCGCGCCGTCGGGACGAGCGTGACGTTCCACCAATGGTTGCGGGGCGCTGTGTAGCGCAGCCGGAGCTTGCCGAGGATCTGGGACCACAAGTGCAGGGTCGTCTTGGTCGGCTCCCAATCGGCATACGGAAGCGCGGGCAACGGCGCGACGATCATTGTCCCGTGCGACGCCGCAAGGCGGCGCGGGGTTTCGAGGCAGCCGAGGCTAGCTCAGGCCGCGGCGCGGTTCTCCTGCGCATCCGGTGTGCTGCGCTGGAGCGCGACGGAAACGACCGCCAGGCCGAGCGCCGCGAGCGCGATCAGCGCTCCGAGGGCTGGCAGCTCGGCGTAGCCGACGCCCAGCGTGATCGCGACGCCGCCGAGCCATGCTCCGGTCGCGTTGCCGAGGTTGAACGCGCCTTGGTTGAGGGTCGATGCCAGGTTCGGGGCGTCGGCGGCGGTGTCGACGACCCGCAGCTGCAGCAGCGGCACGAGCGCGAACACGACGACTCCCCACGTGAAGACGGTGGCGATCGCACCGAACTCGCCGTGACTCGTGAAGACGAACGCCGCGAGTACGGCGATGACGGCGACGAAGGCCACGATCACCGAGGGCATCAGCTTCCAGTCGGCGAGCCGGCCGCCGGCGATGTTGCCGATGGTCAGCCCTACGCCGAACAGCAGCAGGACGGCCGTCACCCACTGCGGCGCGATTCCGGTCACGCGCTCGAGGAGCGGCGTGATGTAGGTGAACACGGTGAACAGGCTGGCCGATGCCAGCGTGCTCATCAGCATCGCGAGGAGCACTTGCGGCTCGCGCAGCACGCGCACTTCGCGCAAAAGATTCGCACGTTTCATCGGGATCTTGGCGGGCAGCCACGCGGCGATCGCCGCCGCGGACACGAGCCCGATCACGACGACGGCCCAGAACGTCGATCGCCATCCCAACGCCTGCCCGAGTGCCGTGCCGAGCGGGACGCCCAGCACGTTCGCGAGCGTCAACCCGGCGAACATCAGCGCGATCGCGCTCGCGCGCCGGTTCGGCGGCACGAGATCCGCCGCGACGACCGAACCGATCCCGAAAAATGCACCATGGCAGAGCGCCGTGACGACGCGCGCGACCATCAGCACGGCGTAGTTCGGCGCGATCGCGCAGAGCAGGTTGCCGACGACGAACATCCCGACCATTCCGAGCAGCGCCGGTTTGCGCGGGACGCTCATCGTCGCCACGGCGACGATCGGCGCGCCGATCACGACCCCGAGCGCGTAGCCGGTGACGAGCAGCCCGGCATGCGGGATGCTCACCCCGAGGTCGTGGGCGACGTCGGGCAGCAGGCCCATGATGACGAACTCGGTTGTCCCTATCCCAAAGGAAGCGATCGCCAGCGCGAGCAGCGGCAGCGGAATCGGTGAGCGGCGAAGGACGGCGGCGGAACGAGGCACCTTCGAAAGACCGCAGTGGCACACGCGCGCGTTGCGCGTCGCACAAACAACTGCGCGGGGCGCCCGCGCACGAAGAAAAGTTTCGCCGTGCTATTCGATCGCCGACGCGCCGTCGGCCGCGCGCAGGTGCGTCACCGGCGCGGTTCGGCCGTAGCGCGCGACGAAGGCGGCGTCCAGCGCGCGCGTGAGCGCTTCGAGGCGGTCATCGCGCAGCAGCACGACGATCGCGCCGCCGAAGCCGCCGCCGGTCATCCGCGCGCCGTACACGCCCTCGACGCGCTGCGCGGTTTCGACGAGCAGGTCGAGTTCCGCGCAGCTCACTTCGTAGTCGTCGCGCAGCGAGACGTGCGATTCGTTCATGAGGCGTCCGGCCTCGGCGAGGTCGCCGCGCCGCAATGCGTCTGCGGTCGCCGGCACGCGCGCGTTTTCGCCGATCGCATGGCGCGCGCGTGCTCGCAGCACTTCCGGCAGGCGCGCTTCGTCGCGCGCGAACGCCGCTTCGGAGAGGTCGCGCAGGGCGGTGACGCCGAGCATCCGCGCCGCTTCCTCGCTCTGGGCCCGCCGCGTGTTGTACGTGGGCGCGGTCAAATCGTGCCGGACGCCCGAATCGGCGATGGCGATCGCCGCCCCGGCCGGGATCGCTACCGGCGTGACCGCTTCGCTGCGGCAGTCGATCAGCAGCGCATGGCCGCGCACGCCGAACACGCACGCCAAAGGATCCATGATGCCGCTGCGAACGCCGACGAAGCCGTTCTCCGCTTCCTGCGCCGCGTGCGCGAGTTCGCGCGGGGCGAGCTTGCGGCCCGCGAGCGATGCGAGCGCGAGCCCGACCGCGATCTCGAACGCCGCCGACGACGAGAGCCCCGCGCCGATCGGAATGGTCGTGCCGACCGCGAGATCCGCGCCGGAAAGCGGAAAGCGGCGCCGCAGCGCCAGCGTCATGCCGCGCGGGTAGTCGCTCCAGCCGTGCGCCGGTTTCGGAAGCAGTTCGTCGAGATCGAAGCCGGCGATCTCGGCGTGCTCGCGCGAGCGGATGCGAATGCGCCGGTCGTCGCGCGGTGCCGCGGCGACGATCGTCTCGCGATCGACCGCAAGCGGCAGCACGAAACCGCCGCCGTAGTCGACGTGCTCGCCGATCAGGTTCACGCGGCCCGGCGCGCGAAAGAACCGCGGCGCGCGATCGGTCAGCTCCGCCAGATCGGCGCGCAAGTCGTCGAGCAGGCTCATGCGGAGAGCGGAATCTCGGCGCGCAATCGGGCGGCGCTCTCTTCGGCCAGGGTGTCGTTGATGAACATCCCCGCGCCGGCCTCCGAGCCCGCCAGATACTTGATCCGCGTCGCGCTGCGCAGCGGCGGATAGAACTCGAGGTGCAGGTGGTATGGCGCCAAATCCTTGGAAGGTCCTTGGTGCACCGCCATGACGTACGGGAACGAGCGCGCGAAGAGTCCGTCGAAACCGGTCAAGACGCGCTTGAGCAGTCGCGCCAAGCCGCGAACTTCGCGCCGGTCGAGGTCCGGCAGCGCGCGCACGCAGCGCGTTGCGACGAGGTGCGTCTCGTACGGATAGCGGGCGAAGAACGGCACGTAGCCGACCCAGCCGTCCTCGCGCGCAAGCAGCCGGCGACCGTCGTCGATCTCGTGGTCGCGCACGTCGCAGAACAGGCAGCGCCCGGTCTCCACACGGTGCGCTGCCGCCTGCGCGATCTCGGCGGCGACGACCGGCGGCACGAACGGGTACGCGTAGATCTGCCCGTGCGGATGATCGAGCGTGACGCCGATCTCGGCGCCTTTGTTCTCGAACGGAAAGACGTGCGCGACGTCGTCGCGCGCGCCGAGCTCACGCGTGCGGTCGCGCCATACGCGGATCAGATGCTCGATCCGCTCGACCGTCGCTTCGGCGAGCGTCGCGTGGTGGTCCGGCGTGTAGAGGACGACCTCGCATGCGCCCCGCGCCGGCGCGACCGGTTCCAGCGCGGTCCCTTCGACGGAGGGCACCGGCGGGTGCTGCTGCAGCGAGGGAAACTTGTTCTCGAAGACGACGAGGTCGTATCCCGTCGCAGGGACTTCGGTCGGAAATCCGCTGGCCGCCGTCGGACACAGCGGGCAATAGCCGTCCGGCGGAAAGAACGTGCGTTCCTGACGGTCGCTCGCCGTCGCGACCCACTCGCCAAGCAGCGGGTGCCAGCGCAGCTCAGACATCGGTGCCGTCCGCCCCGGCATCATCGGCCGCTTCGTCTTCGAAGGTGTAGAAGATCAGATAGCGTCCGTCGGGGAGTGTCGTCCGTTCGCGGATCATCCCGGGCTCCGCGCCGTCGCCGTTCATGAAGCGACGGCGGCCGTTCGTGCGAGGTCTTCGAATGCCGAGAGCGCCGAAGCCACCACTTGGTCCATGTTGAAGTACTTGTATTCCGCCAGCCGGCCGACGAAGGTGACCGACCGCTGCACCGCCGCAAGCGTCGCGTACTTGCGGTACTGCTCGCGATTGTCGGGCCGCGGGATCGGATAATACGGTTCGCCTTCCGCCTGCGGAAACTCGCGCGAGAGGATGGTGCGCGGGTGCGTTTGACCGGTGAGGTGCTTGTACTCGGTCGTGCGGGTGAACGGTACGGATTGCGAGGGCTCGTTGATGCATCCGGCCGGCTGCGCCCATTCGACGTCGCGCGTCTCGAACTCGAAGCGCAGCGAGCGGTAGGGGAGCTTGCCGAACTTGAACTCGAAGTATTCGTCGATCGGCCCGGTGTAGATGACGTGGTTGAAGCGGGCGCGGTCCGCGAT
>JAQBPM010000454.1 GCA_028287525.1 Vulcanimicrobiota bacterium
CGCAGCGCGCGCAGGCGTTCGACCGTGCGCGCGAGCCGCGCCTGCGAAACGGGTTTGACGACGTAGTCGACCGCGGCCAGCTCGAACGCATCGACGGCGCGTGAATCGTCGGCCGTCACGAACACGACGTGCGGCGGCGACGGCAGGGCCGCGATCACCTTCGTCGCTTCCAGACCGCTCAGGCCGGGCAAGTTGATGTCGACGAACGCAACGTCGTACGGCGTCGCCGCCAGGTGCTGCAGCGCTTCGACCACGTCGGAGGCTTCGGTGATCGTGAACTCCGGCGCGACGCGGCCGAGCAGGAACACGAGCTCGCTGCGCACGAGCGGCTCATCGTCGACGACTAAGACGCGCAGCGGACGCTACCGCGCCGCGGCCGGGACGGTGGCCGGTACGCAGAACGAGACGGTGGTGCCGGTGCCCAGGGCGCTGGTGACGCGCAGTGCGCTCTGGGGCCCGAACAGTTTGATCAAGCGCTGGTTGACGTTGTCCATGCCGATGCCGTTTCCGCCGCGCGGCTCCGTGCCGGGGACGAAGCCGACGCCGTCGTCGACGACGGCGATCTCGGTCGCTCCCGGGGCGGGACGCGCCGTGATGCGCACCGTTCCGCCGCCGCCCTTCGGCCCGAGTCCGTGGCCGATCGCGTTCTCGACGAGCGGCTGCACCGAGAGCACCGGCACGAGCGCGAGACGCGCGCGCGGATCGACGTCGAACGCAACGGTCAGCCGGTCGCCGAAACGCGCGTGTTCGAAACGCAAGTATTGCTCCACGTGTTCGAGCTCTTCGTCGAGCGAGACGAACTCGGCGTGGTGCGCCAGCGAGTCGCGAAAATATTCGGCGAAGTCGATGACGAGATCGTGCGCGCGTTCGGGATCGGTGCGGGTGAGCGCAGCGATCGTGGTCAGCGTGTTGAACAGGAAATGCGGCGAGACGCGCGCGCGCAGCGCGTCGAGCTCGGCCTGCGTCACCAGTGCCGAGCGCGCGTCCAGCTCGGCGACTTCGAGCGAGGTGGAAAAGACGCGCGCGATGCCGACGGCGACCTTTTCGTCGTCCTCGGCGATCGGCGTCCCGGCGCGATAGAGCTTCAGCGCGCCGACGACCTGACCGCGCACGACGAACGGCGCGATCGAGACCGAGGTGAGCGGGCAGCCCGGGACCGGGCAGCCGATCTCTTCCCGGGTGCGCGCGGTGAAGGCGAGTCCCGTCGCCATGGCACGGTGAGTCAGCCCCGTGAGCGCCGGGCCGCCGATCAGATGATGATCTTCACCGCGGCCGACGTAGGCCAGCACCTGGTGCGTGTCGACTACCGCGCACGCGTCGAGTCCCAGGTTGTCGTAGAGCAGCCCGGCCGTGAAGCGCGCCGACTCCGAACCCAGCCCGCCGCGCAAGTGGGGAAGCGCCTCAACCAGCAAATCCAGGACATTGGCACTCATGCCCCGGGAGATTTCGCCACCCACCCCCCGTCACCCTGAGCGCGCCCTTCGACGAGCTCAGGGTGACGCGGGTTGGATGGCGAAGGGCGCGCGCACGGGGGTTTCCGCAATGTCGCACTACATCACCGTTCCGATCAATGAGAACGGGATCATCTTCGATACCGACATGGTCGCGGTGGTGCAGGAGGCGATCGCCGTAACGCCGTTCGGGTTCGACGACGTCTACATGTACTCGCACGGATGGTCGACCGACGCGTACCGCGCGCTGGACCTCTACAACCGCTTTTCGGTCGACCTCGCGAAGCTGCTGCTGCTGACTGGCGGCACCGGAGTGTACGCGGCGCCGCCGCGCGACGCGCTCGGCGTCGGAATCCACTGGCCCTCGGAGATCACCGAAGATCCCGGCAGCGACCTCAACGCGCTGCAGCTCTTCACGTTCTACACGATGGAGCATCGCGCCGACGCGGTCGGAAAGAACGCGGTCTACTCAATGCTGCGCCTGATGCTCGCTGCGCGAGCGGGGACGGGACGACCGCTGCGCTTCTTCTTGCTCGGACATAGCTTCGGCTGCAAGGTCATCTGCTCCGCGCTTCAAGATCTCTACGTCGACATCACGAACGGCACCATCCCGCTCGACCCTGCGACCACCTTCCATGCCGCGCTGATCGAACCCGCGACCGACAACGACAACCTCGAGCCGGGCGACATCTACGGCGGCGTCTCGAAGCTGCCGCTGCGAATGCTCGTCACGAAGTCGTCGCTCGACCGCGCGCTGGGCACCTGGTATCCGCTCGCGGGGAAACTGGCGAACCTCTTCGGCACGCCGCGCGCCGCGCTCGGCGCGTCCGGTCCCACCACCGCAACCATCACGGCGTTCGGCGGTGCCGACGCGGTGAGCGTCGCGCACGGCTTCACGGCAACGGGTCTGGCGGGTGCCGCGCATCGGCTCGTCGTCGCCGATCTTTCGCCGGTCCACCAATACCGCGTCACCAACGGCATCTACACGACGGGCGGCTTCTCCGGCAGCCACTCGGACTTTTTGTTCGCCGAGGTGTACCAGCTGATCTCCGGCTTCCTGTTCGGTCTCGCCTGATGAAGCGCGACACGATCACCGACGTCGACATCCCCGGCTGGCAGCGCTCGTCGTTTTGCGACGACGGCGGCGTCGTGCGGCCGTACTACTGGTGCGGCAACGGTCCGCCGGTACTCCTGCTGCACGAACTGCTCGGCCTGAGCCCCGCCGACTTGTCGTTCGGCGCGCGCGTCGCGGAGAAGGGCTTCACCGTCTACATGCCCGTGCTCTTCGGCGTGCCGAACGCCGTGAACTCAGCGCGCGTCATCTTCCGCGCGTGCGTCAGCCGCGAGTTCGACGTGATGGCGGAACGCCGTTCGAGTCCGATTACGAACGCTGCACGCGTCCTCGGCCGCCTCATGTTCGCGACGCACGGCGGCAAAGGGATCGGCGTCGTCGGACTGTGCCTCACCGGCAACTTCGCGCTCGCCATGATGGCCGACGAGCACGTCGTCGCTCCGGTGCTCTGCGAACCGGCGTTGCCGCTCCCGCTGCCGTGGAAGCGCGGCGCGCTGCATGCGTCCGACGAGGAGATGCGTTGCGCAAAGCGCCGCGCCGCGGACGGCGTCCGCTTTCTCGGCTTCCGCTTCCGCAACGACTTCATGTCACCCGAACAACGCTTCGACAACCTCGGGAAGGCGTTGGACGGTGCGTTCGAACGACACGACCTCGAGCCGCCGCACTTTTTCGCGCACCCGGTGTTTACCGTCGGCTACGACGACACGTCGGGCGAGATCAGCCGCGCCTTCGAACGGCTCGTCGAGTTCTTGGCCGAACGTCTCGGCCGGCGCTAGGGCTCGTCGTCGGCAGCGCCGGCGACGACGACGCCCGGCGTGCGCACGACGACGCGCTGATGCTTCGGATCGAAGCGGACCGTTGCGCCGAGGCTCGCGGCGATCGTCGCGCCGGCGACCATCGTTC
>JAQBPM010000492.1 GCA_028287525.1 Vulcanimicrobiota bacterium
GGTCGCGGCCACCACGCCGAACCAGTTCGTCGACGGAACGCATCCGCAATCGGAGTTCGGCCACTTGATGGGCGGCTACGACGCGGGCTACTACGGTTATCTCTGGTCGAAGGTCTACGCGCAGGACATGTTCTCGCGCTTCGCCTCGCAGGGGCTAACGAACCCGAAGGCGGGACTGGCGTACCGCAACGACATCCTCGCGCCGGCGCGGCTCCAAGAACCCGATCGCGAAGTGACGCACTTCCTCGGGCGGCCGATGTCCCCGAACGCGTTCTATCGCGAACTGGGCATCGAGCCGCCCAAAACCACGGCCGAAGGGACTTCGCGGCAGTAGACGCCTCGCGCTAGTCGTTCCGCAGCGTGCCCGTTACGGCGTCGGCCAAGACTTGCTTGCCGTGTTCGAGCGCGTTCCCGCCGGCGTGCTGCGCGCGTTCGAGCAAGTCGTCGCGAATCGGCCCGATGGTGCTGCGCTCGTAGTCGGTCACCGGAACCAAGAGTCCGGCGAGGAATCCGACCGCGGCGGCGCCGATCGCAAGGCCGAGCGGGTTCTCGGCGGCGATGCCGGCCCCGCGGCGGGCTGCGGCGCGTACTTCGTGCGCGTCGGCGCCGACCACGCGCTGCGCGCCGCCGAGCGCTTCGCCGACACGCTGGGTCGCGATCTGCACACCGTCAACGACGCCGCCGACCGCGTCGCCGATCGAGCCCTTCACGGTTTCGACCCGGTCGCTCACCGCGTCCTTGACCCGCGACGGAACGTCGGCTTTGTAGCCGAGGGCTTCGACGGTGTCGCCCATGCGCGCGCGGGTCGCGTCTATCTCGCGCCGGATTTCGCTCGAGTCCTTACCCATTCGACATCTTCCTTTACGGATTGCGCGGTCTGCTCAGGGGCGAGCGGCGCGGCTTCGTGCAGTTTCTTCTTCCCGCTCTGTGCGAGAACGTAGGCGGCGATCCCGTAGACGACGGCGACGATGAGCGCCGCGGCCCACACTTGCAGTTCCAGCGCGAGCAGCGCGATCAGAAATATGGTCAGCGCGCCGAAGGCGCCCAAGCCGAGCAGCGCCGCGCCGCCGAACATCCCTGCGGACGCGGCCACCGGCTTCGTCTTTTCGCCGATCTCGGCTTTGGCGAGAGCGATCTCTTGGCGCACCAGCGTCGCGACCTCGACACCGAGCTCGCGCACCAAATCGGCGACCGGGCGATCTGCCTCACGCGGCGCGTCAGGGCGCATAGAACGTTGCCTCGCTTTCGTACGCGCGGCCGTACGCGCTGCCGTGGTAGCGCCGCGCGCTCGACGTTTTCAGGAAGCGCGATGCCGCGAAGCCGAGCATCAGCGCGCCGGCTGCGACGGCCCACGGCGCACGCCGCGCGAAGCTCTCAAGATCCGCGATGAGCCGAGCGCTGTCGGCGTCCTGTAAATAATGACCAAACTGATCGACCAATTCGGCGCCGCGATCGACATACGTAGCGGCGCCGCCGGCGACACCGGTCGTGCGCAGCTGATCGCCGACGCTGCGCAGATCGTGCGCGACCGTCTCGATCTGCTGACCGATCGTCGTGGATCGCTCGTCGACTTGCTTGCCGAGGAACGATTTGGAGCCTTGAACCGCCTGCGCGGCGGCCTCGCGAACGTCCGTAGTCTGCATGCATCCCCTCAGAATGGCGAAAGCGTCGGACTCCTCATACCCCGCCTGCGCGAATCGGTTCGGCGTGCAACGGCACCAAAAGGTACGGTTGCGTACCACTCCGGGCGCACCGCCGCGGGCTCAAGTCTCGCCTGCCAAATTCCGATAACGAACGCGATGAGGGATCGGACGTTCACGGAGTTCACGCTCGGCGCGCTCGCTTGTATTTCCATGCTGGGTTTGTACGCGCTGGTTTCCGAGGGGGAACGCTATCGCGAGCAGCAGCGCGCGCGCGCCGCGCGAAGGTGGGTGCTGCCGCGCAAGCGCCGGCCGTCCCGCACGCCCGAAAACGACTGCCGCCACTGCAGCGGGACCGGCACGTGCACCGAATGCGCCCCCGCGGATTGCCGGGTGTGCAGAGGGACCGGTCTCCAGCCGCGCGACGCCGGTTTGGTCGGTCGCCTCGGCGCCCTCTGGGACGGCGCAGCCTAATCGCGAAGCCGGCGGTTCGGTGATCGCAACTCAGCGCGTCGCCGAATCTCCAGCGCCGCCGTCACGTCGACGTGGCAAGTCCAGCCATACCCGCGGCGCGCCCGTTCACCGGCCGTTCATGCGGTTCGGGTACGTTGCGTGGGTGATGACCTCCGCATTCCCTCCGCTCCGCGTCGTGCCAGCCCTGCTGCTGGCCTGCGCGCTGCTCTGCGGGACCGCGAGCGCGGCGCCCGCGTGGGCCGTGACGATCGCGCAGAACGAGCCGAACGCCGCGGGCGACATCCCTGACACGCAGGCGTTCGTGCGCTACACCGCGCGCGAGGGGTACTCGGTCCTGATCCCGGAGGGCTGGAGCAGACTGGTGAACGGCCTGGCCACGACGTTTACGTCGCACTACGATGGCGTGCGGGTCGTCGTCGGTCCGCGCACGAGCGTCGCAGCGGTGCTGCGTGGGCTTGCCGGTCACGCGTCCGGCGTGAAAGCCGCGACGGTCTCCCTCGCGGGCAGGCGTGCGACCCGCCTCACGTTCACGTCGGATTCAGGCCTCGATCCCGTCACCGGGAAGACCGCCCACCTCGAGGACGAGGTGTACGTGTTCGACAAAGGACCGCGGCAAGCCGTACTCCATCTGTGGGCGCCGCACGGCGCCGACAATGCCGATCAGTGGCGGAAGATCGCGCAAAGCTTCCGCTGGTGAACGCGCCCGCGGTCGAAGCCCGCGACGTGTACCGCTTCTACCATGCCGGCGACGACGAGACGCTCGCGCTGCGCGGCGTGTCGCTGGCGGTCGCACCAGGCGAGATGGTAGCTGTGATGGGACCGTCCGGGAGCGGAAAATCCACGCTGCTGCTGTGCCTCGCTGGGCTGGAAGAACCCGACGGCGGCTTCGTCGCCGTCGGCGGGGTGCGCATGACGCGCCGGCCCGAATGGCGGCGCGCCGCGCTGCGCGCGCGAGCGATCGGCGTGCTGCTGCAAGCGGGGAATCTGGTCGAGCATCTCTCGGTCGCCGACAACGTGCGGCTGCAGCTGCACCTCGCGCAGCGAACGACGGCGGATATCGGTGCGATGCTCGATGCCGTCGGCTTGCGCGATCGCGCGCGTTCGCGCGCGGATCAGCTCTCGGGCGGTGAAGCGTCGCGCGCGGCCCTCGCGGTCGCGCTCGCCGCCGAACCGGTGGTACTGCTCGCCGACGAGCCGACCGGCGACGTCGATGCGGCGACCGAGATGATGATCCTCGATCTGCTGCGCCGGCGCGTCGCGGGCGGCACCGCCGCCGTAATCGCGACGCACAGCGAGGCAGTGGCACGCTGCGCCGATCGCGTCGTGACCTTGCGCGACGGGCGGGTCACGGGTGATTGAGCCGCTGGTCGAGGCGCACGGTCTCTCGCGCTCGTATCGCGTCGGGGACGAAACGGTCGTCGCCGTCGCGAACGCGGATTGCGTGGTGCCGCCCGGTGCGCGCATCGCGCTGGTCGGCCGTTCCGGCAGCGGGAAGTCGACGTTGCTGCAGCTGCTGGGCGGCATCGAAACGCCGACCGCGGGGACGATCGCGTGGCCAGCGCTCGGTCCGCGTGAAACGCTGCGGCCGCACAGCATCGCGTTCGTGTTCCAGCGCGAAAGCCTCATCGAAGCGCTCTCCGTTCTGGAGAACGTCGCGCTGCCGATGATCCTCGACGGCGTCGCACCGGCTGACGCGAGCGAACGCGCGCGCGAAGCACTCGCGAGATTCGGCCTGGCTGAACTCGCCGACAAACTTCCCGAAGAACTCTCCGGCGGGCAGCAGCAGCGCGTCGCCTTCGCGCGCGCCGTCGCCGCGCAGCCGCGCCTCATCCTCACCGACGAGCCGACGGGTCAGCTCGATACCGTTACCGCCGAAGGGCTCTTCGACGTCGCGCTGCCGCTGCTGGACCGCAACGCGACGGCGCTCGTCGTCGCGACGCATGACTTGCGGCTCGCCCAGACGTTTCCGACGCAATGGCGCATGGACCGCGGGCGTTTAGAGGTTGCCTCATGATCGCGATCTGGCTGCGCGGGATCGCCGGACGCGCGTCGGGCCGGCTCGCGGGCGCCATCGCCGGCGTCGCGTTGACCGTCGCGCTGATCGGCACGCTCGGCGCGCACGTCGCGAACAGCGCCGCGACGATGACCCGCCAGGTGACCGCGGGGATCAACGTCGACTGGCAAGTGCAGCTCAATCCGGGCGCCGATCCCGCGGTCGTCCGCGCTGCGATCGTTCGTGCTACGCCGGTCACGGCGATCCAACCGGTCTACTACGCGGACGTCGCCGGGTTCGAGACGACCCAACAGGGCAGCACCCAGACGACGGGCGCCGGCAAAGTGGTCGGCCTGCCGCCGGGGTACGCCGCCGCGTTTCCGAACGAGGTGCGGGTCAGTATCGGCGCGCGCGAGGGAGCGCTGCTCTTTGGGCAGACCGCGGCGAACCTCCATGCGAGCGTCGGGGACGTCGTCACGGTGCGCGGGATCGGCGTAACGCCGGTGCGCGTGCGGATCGACGGCATCGTCGCGATGCCCGACATCGACACGTTCTTCCAAGCGATCGGACTCCCGCCGGGCGCTGCTCCGCAGGCGCCGCCGGACAACGTATTGCTGCTTCCGGAACGCCGCTGGCACGCCGTGTTCGACCGGCAGGCCTCCGTCCGTCCGGATTCGACGCGCCTGCAGTACCACGTGCGGATCGCGCACGACACGCTGCCCTCCGATCCGCTCGCCGCGTACAACGACGTGACGGCGCGCGCGCACAATCTCGAAGCACGGGTCGCCGGCAGCGCCGTCGTCGGGGACAACCTCGCCGCGAAGCTCCTCGGCGCCAACGCCGACGCGCTCTACGCGCGCGTGCTGTTCCTGTTCTTGGGGATGCCGGGCGTCGTGCTCGCGGCGCTCCTCACGATCGCCGTCGCCGCCTCGGGCGGCGAGCGCCGCGGGCGCGAGCAGGCGCTCTTGCGCGTGCGCGGCGCGTCGACCGCGCAGCTGCTGCAGTTCGCGGGCGTCGAAGCGATGACGGTCGCCGCCGGCGGAGTTCTCGTCGGGATCGCCGCCGTCGCCGTGTTCGACGGTGCCGCGTTCGCCGCGGAGCTCGCCTGGGTCGCCGGCGCCGCGGTGTGCGGCGTCCTGCTCGCCGCCGGTGCGGTGCTCGTCCCGGCGTGGAGTGCGGCCCGCAACACGACGGTTGCGGAAGCGCGCCGCGCGATCGGCCGGCCGGCCGCGCCGCTGTGGGAGCGCCTCGCGCTCGACGGGGTCGCGCTGGCCGTCGCCGCAATTGCGTTCTGGCAGACCGCACGCACGGGGTATCAGGTGGTGCTCGCACCCGAAGGCGTGCCGCAGGCGTCGGTGCACTACGACGCGTTTCTCGCCCCGCTGTTCTTGTGGCTCGGCGCCGCGTTGCTCGCCGCGCGCCTGATGCGCCTCGCGCTCGAGAGCGCGCGGCCGGCCGTGGCCGCGGCGCTCGCCGGGACGGCCG
>JAQBPM010000006.1 GCA_028287525.1 Vulcanimicrobiota bacterium
TTCGCCGCGCGATCGTACAGGCGCAGGCCGGCGACACCGTGATCGTCGCCGGCAAAGGCCACGAAGCCTACCAGATCGTCGGCGACGAAACGCGCCCGTTCGACGACCGCGACGAAGTCCGCATCGCCTTCGACAAGCGCGCCGAGGCCGTGCGCCGATGAGGCTCCCTGTCCGCGACGCTATTGCGGCGACGCGCGCGCAGGTTATCAACGAAGCGGCGTTGCCGCCTTCGCTTTTGGTGCAGACGGATTCGCGGGCGATCGAGCGCGGGGCGACGTTTTTGGCGTTGCGCGGGGAGCGGTTCGACGGGCACCGGTACGTCGAGCAGGCGTACGCGCGCGGTGCGGCGTGCGCGATCGTCGACGACGCCGACACGGTTCCGCCCGGCAAACCCGCGCTCGTCGTGGGCGATACGCTGCAGGCATATCTCGATCTCGGCGCGTTGGCGCGATCGCGGATCGCGGGGACGGTCGTCGGCATCACCGGTTCGACCGGCAAGACGACGACCAAGCAGTTTCTCCTCGCGCTGCTGCGCGCGGCCGGGATTCCGGTCACCGCGACGCCGGAGAACGAGAACAACGAAGTCGGCGTCGCGAAGTTCCTGTGCGGTCTCGAGGACGGCGACCCGCGCGTCGCGATCGTCGAGATGGGCGCGCGCAAGTATCGCGACCTCGACGTGCTGGTGGCCGCGGCGCGACCCGACGTCGGCGTGCTGACCAACGTCGGCGAAGCGCACCTCGAGATCATGGGCAGCCGCACGCGGATCGCCGAGACGAAGTGGGCGCTCCCGTCCGGGTCGCGGCGCGCGGTGCTCAACCTCGAGGACGAACCGTCCCGCGCGCGCGCGGGCGAACTTCCGGCGCTGCCGGTGTGGTACGGGATCGATCTGGAGCGGCCGCCGCACGGCCAACGCGCCGTCGTGATCGAGACCGACGCCGCGTGGTGCATCGCGGAGGACGAGACGACCCAGAGCTATCGGCTGGCGATCGGCTTCCCCGGCGATCACAACCGCCGCAACCTCGCCGGTGCGTTCGCGGCAGCGATGCTGTGCGGAGCGGAGCCGAGCGCGCTCGCCGACGCCGTCGGCACGCTCGTGCTGCCGCACGGGCGGTACGAAGTGGTCGAGCTCACCGAGGACGTGCGGCTCGTGTTCGACGCGTACAACGCGTCGCTCTCGGGGACGCTCGCGACGCTCGCGACGTTCGGACGCGAAGAAGCGGAACGGCGCATCGCCGTGCTGGGCGGGATGGCCGAACTCGGTACCGACTCGCCCGTGATGCACGAAAAGGTCGGCGAGATCGCAGCGACGCGTGCCGACGTGGTGCTCGCCGGCGGACCGCTCGCCGAGGACACCGTGCGCGGCGTCGAACGGGCCGGCGGCAAAGCGGTGCGCTACGCCACGAATGTGGAAGCGGTCGAATGGCTGCGCACGAACCTGCGGCGCGGCGATGCGGTTCTGCTCAAGGGCTCGCGCGCGTACAAGATGGAGGAGATCGCGAGGGCGCTCGGCGCCGAGGTGTTCGCGTGATTCCGGTCCCCGTTCGCGAAGCCGGACTGCCCGAGGGGCTCGTCGCGATCCCGGTGCGGACGCGGCTGATCGCTCCGGGCGATGACCTCGCGAGCGTCGTCGGGGCCGCGGTGCGCGGGATCGCGCGGCCCGGTGACGTCGTCGCCATCGCCGAGACGGCGGTTGCGATCGCGCAATCGCGTTTCATCCCGGCGGAGTTCATCCGCCCTTCGCGTTTGGCGCTCGCGCTCTCGCGCCGCGCGGGTGCGCTCGCCACGGTTAGCCAGCCCGAGTCGATGCAGCTGGTGATCGACCAGGTCGGTCCGCGCAAGGTCGTGTGGGCGACGCTCGCGCATGTCCTCGGGCGGCTGCGCGGGAAGCGCGGCGTCTTCTACGAGATCCTCGGTGAAGCGATCGCCGCGATCGACGGGTACACCGGCACGCTGCCGCCGTACGAGCGCGCGATCGTCCTCGGACCCGCCGAACCCGACCGCGTCTCCGCCGAACTTGCCGACGCGCTCGACGTGCACGTCGCGATCGTCGACGCGAACGACTTGCACCGCGCGAAGGCGCTCGGTGCCTCGCCGCGCTTAGACCGCTCCGCGGTCGAGCGCGCGCTGCTCGGCAACCCGCACGGCAACGGCGACGAACAGACGCCGCTCGTCGTGCTGGCCTGGCGCGGCGACGGACCGAACCCGCTGGTGAGCGCGCCGTGAGCGACATCAACGTCTTCGCCGGTTATCCCGCATGGTTTTTCGTCGTGATGTACCCGATCGTCACGATGCCGTTCGGCTTGGGCGCACTTGTCGTAGGCGCGCTGCTCGGGACGGTGCCGGCGTTCATCGTGACGGTGCTGCTGGGCAGACCGCTCATCGCCCGGCTCCGGCGCGCCGCGGCGAGACAAACAGCGTACGAGGACGCCCCCGAAACGCATCAGGTCAAGACGGGGACGCCGACCATGGGCGGCGTGCTCTTCGGCGTCGCGCCGCTCGTCGCGCTGGTCCTGCTGCCATCGCGTGCGACGCTTGCGCTCGCCGTGCTGACGTATTCGTGCATGGCGATCGGCGCGATCGACGACCTCGCGAAGATTCGCGGCCAGCGGAACAAAGGTCTGCGAGCGCTGCCGAAGTTCGCTTTGACGGGGCTCGCCGCGGTCGCGTTTCTGCTCGTCGCCGGACCGCAACCGACGGTGTTCGCCGGCATCGGCCCGGTCGCGCCCTGGCTCTGGTACGGCCTTTCGGTGTGCGCGATCCTCGCCACGACGCACGCAGTAAACCTCACCGACGGTCTCGACGGTCTCGCCGCAGGCACCATCGTGCCGCCGCTCGCCGTGCTGACGTGCGTCTCCGAGATGGTCGCCGCGCCGCTCGGCGTTCCGCTCTTCGCCTGCGCGACGATCGGCTCGGTGCTCGGCTTCCTCGTCTACAACCGCCATCCGGCGAAAGTGTTCATGGGTGACACCGGCTCGCTGGCACTCGGCGGAGCGCTTGCCGGCGTCGCCATCCTGAGCGGCGCGCAACTGCTGCTGCTGCTGGTCGGCGGCGTATTCGTTGCCGAAACATTGAGCGTGATCATTCAAGTCGCCTCGTTCAAAACGACGCGGCGCCGCGTTTTCCGAATGAGCCCGCTGCACCATCACTTCGAACTCGGCGGTTGGTCGGAGACGAAGGTTACCGCGCGCTTTTGGCTCGCTTCGCTCATCCTCTCGCTCATGGGCTTCGCCCTGATCGCACGGTCCGCATGAACATCTTCCCCGCCGACGGTCGCTTCGATCGCAACGAGCACGTCCTGGTGATCGGCCTGGGCCGCAGCGGACGCACCAGCGTCGAGGTCCTGCGCGACCGCGTCGGCTCGATCGCCGCGACCGACGAAGCGCCACGCGAAGCGCTCGCCGAAGCGCTCGCCGAACTGGAAGCGCGCGGCGTGCCGTTCGTCGCGCCCGACGCGCTGGGCGAGATGCTCGCCACGACGTCGGTGGCCGTGCTCTCGCCGGGCATTCCGCTGACCGCACCGGTCGTGCGCCGCGTGCAAGCCGCGGGCGTTCCGGTCTTCAGCGAGGTCGAGGTCGCGTACCGAATCTGCAAGGCGCCGATCGTGGCGGTGACTGGGACGAAGGGGAAGTCGACGACGACCGCGCTGATCGGCGCGCTGTTCACCGCGGCCGGCAAGACGGTGCACGTCGGCGGCAACATCGGGAACGCGCTGATCGGAGAAACGGCGTTCGCGACCGCGAACGACTGGGTGATCGCGGAAGTCAGCTCGTTCCAGCTCGAGTCGATCCGCTCGTTCAAACCGCGCGTTTCGCTGATCACCAACATCACGCCGGACCACCTCGACCGCTACCCGTCGATGGAAGAGTACGCCGAGGCCAAGTTCCGCATCTTCACCAACCAGGGTCCGCACGACACGTTCGTCGGCAACTTCGACGACGAGATCATCCGCACGGCCCCGGGCGAAGACGGCAACCGCATCAAGGCGCGCGCCCTATGGTTCGCCTCGGAGCCGCGCCGCAACGCGACGCTGTACCTGCGCGGGGGAACGCAGATCGTATACGCGCCGCCGACCGGCGATCCGCGTCCCGTCGACGTCATGAACGTCGCCGACATTCCGCTGCTGGGCCGCCACAACGTCGAGAACGTGATGGGCGCGATCCTGGTCGCGCTCGCGGTGGACCTCCCGCTCGACGCGATCCGCGAGGGCGTGCGCACGTTCCGCCCGCTAGGCCACCGTTTGGAAGCCGTCGGCGAAGTCGACGGCGTGCAGTTCATCGACGACTCGAAGGCGACCAATCCAGGTTCGGTCATCGCGGCGATGCGGTCGTTCGACCGGCCGATCGTGCTGATCGCGGGCGGCAAGGCGAAGGGCACGGACTTCGCCGAGATGGGCAAGGTCGTCTCATCACGCGCGAAGGCCGTCGTGCTGATCGGCGAGGCGGCCGACGAGATCGCGACGGTCGTCAAACGCGCGACCGTCGCCCGCGCGGAGTCGATGGAAGAGGCCGTCGAGAAGGCGCGCGCGTTCGCGGTGCCCGGCGACGTCGTCCTGCTCTCGCCCGGCTGCGCGTCGTTCGACATGTTCCGCTCGGCCGAGCATCGCGGGCAGCTCTTCGCGGACGCCGTCCGCGCGCAGCGCAGCTCGGTGACCGATGCTCGCTAGCGGGTCGAGCCGCAAGCGACCGAACCCGTCCGGCGCGGGCTTCGCCCGGGCGACCCGTCAACGCGTCGTTCTCAAACCGCCCGACGCGCTGCTGCTGGGCGCGGTGGCGTTTCTGCTGACGCTGGGCCTCGTCATGGTGTTCAGCGCGTCGAGCGTGACGGCGTACACGTACTATCACGACAACGCGTACTACCTCAAACATCAGCTCG
>JAQBPM010000020.1 GCA_028287525.1 Vulcanimicrobiota bacterium
TTGAACATGAAGGCGCGCAGCGGTTTCGCCGCACGATCGATCGCTACGGGCTGCGAGATCTTCGTCGCCAGATACGGCTGCAGCGCGTTCTTGTTGATGTCCTGGATCACCGGGTTCATCACGAAGAACGTCAGCAGCAGCGAGAGCCCGACCAGCACCTGGGTCGGCGGAACCTGCTGCGTTCCCAGCGCCGTGCGCACGAACGAGAGCACGATGACGATGCGAGTGAACGACGTGAGCAGCACGAGCATCGTCGGCGCGAGCGTGACGACGGTCAGCAAGAGCAGGATCTGCAGGCTGAGCGCGACGTCGGAGGGCTTGGTCGCCGGGCTGATGCCGATGTTGACGCGCGGGATCGGGATCGACGGCGCGGCCGGACCCGGGACGCTCTGCGCGAGCGCGGGCATGGCGAGGCTGACGCAGGCGATCAATGCGCCGAACGCGGCCAGGATGATAAGGAGACGTCGGTTCACGGTGTTTTGCGGAATCTCTCCAGCAGGCGCAGCACGGCATCCCGTTGCTCGCCGAGCGCCTTCCGTTGCGTCTCGATGTACGGTTCGACGGCGTCGGAATCGACGTCGGCGATGTGGGTGACCCCGGCGGATCCTCCGCCTACCAGATAGTATCGGTCGGCGACCTTCACGACGTGAAGGGTCACGTTCTGGGCCAGAAACGTCGACTCGACCACGCTCACCAGCCGCTTGCCGGACGCCGCGACGCGCGTGCGATTGAGGAAGCGGACGGCGTACGTCAGGGCCACCAGGAGCAGGGCGACGATGCACAGCGCCCAGACGTACATCAGCCAGGGAGGCAGCGGCTACACCTTGTCGACGACGGGGTTCAGCTCGCTGATCTTCACCGCGAACTTGTCGTCGACGACGACGACCTCGCCGCGCGCGATGAGGATGTTGTTGACGTAGAGGTCGATCGGATCGGTCGAGAGCTTGTCGAGCTCGAACACGCTGCCGGTCTGCATCGAGACGACCTCACGCAGCGAGAGTTCGGTCATCCCGAGCACCGCGGAGATCTCGAGCGGCACGTCATGGACCAGATCGAGGTTGGCGTGGCCGGGTGCGGCCGGACGCACCGGCGTCGGCTGCATGGCGGCGAACGTTACCGGCTGACCTTCCTCGATGCGCGCGGGCCGGCGCGGCGCGACGGCGACGGGCAGCGGTGCGGCAGGGGCCTGCGGGGCCGGCAGCGCTTCGGGTGCGAGGCGGTGTTGCGCGAGGACGTCGAAGTCGATGCGGACGATCGTCGTGAATCCCTCGCCCAGGTCGAGCGGGGCGCTGAACGTCGCAAACGGGGGTGCCGGAAAGTCGGCGGCTCCGGCGGCGACGGCCGATTCGATGCCGTTCGAGGCGCGACCGGTCTCGGTCGTCAACGCCTCGCCCATCGCGCTCGAAACCTGCGCGACGGTCTCGGCGACGATCGAGAGCTGCATGGCGTCGAGTTCCCCGCCGTCGCCGGGCGTTCCGAGCATCAGCTCCACGACGCGCGCGAGATCGCGCTTGACGTACTGCGTGACGAACGAGAGATCGCCCGACGGAACGCGCGTCAGCGTCGCCACGACGTCGGGCTCGATGCGGATCGACGCATCGCTCTGGGTGCGTGCGGCACCTCCGGCGGCGACGGTGCGCCCGGCCAGGGTCCCCAGAACGCTCGCGGCCGACGCGAACATGGCATCGGCTACGCTCAGCAGCGGATCTGACACGATTACTCCTCGCTCTCGACGATCTCTGCAACGCGCACCGCGAGCCGTTCGCGATTCACGCCCGGAAAAACCTTGAACTTCTCGCGGTCGTTCACGGTCGCGACCAACGGTTCCCCGACCGGTTTGTCGAACAGCAGCAGATCGCCCGTCTGCAGCGCGATGAGATCGCGCAGCGAGAGCGTCGTGCGGCCGAGTTCAACCTGCACGTCGACCGGAGCGCGCTCGACGTTGCGCGCCAGCTGCGCGATGTCTTCGTCGGTCATGCCCCGGCCGGCGATGACCGTCGGGGACCACTGGAAGTCGGAGAGCTGCGGCCCGATCGACTGCAGCACGAGGTACGGCAGGCAGAAGTTCATCACGCCGGACATGTCGCCGATCTTCAGCTCGCACGAGACGAAGGCGACGATCTGGTCGAGCGGGATGATGCGCGGGATGAACTGCGGGTTCGAGTCGAGCGCTTCGATCTTCAGCGAGAGCGTGAGCAGGTAGTTCCACGATTCGCGGTAGCTGTTGAGCATGCGCGCCATGAAGCGCTGCATCAGCGTGCGCTCGATGTCGGTGAGGTCGCGGAGCTTCTGCGGATACCAGCCCGGGCCGCCCAGCAGCCGGTCTATGATCGAGAAGACGAGGTTGAGGTCGACCTGCACGATCCCCGAGCCCGGCAGCGGGTCCATCGAGTAGATCGAGAGGATCGACGGGATGCCGATCGACGCGATGAAATCGCCGTAGCTGATCTGCTCGAGCGAGACGATGGTCGCCTCGACCCGCGTGCGCAGGTAGACCGACAGCGAGTTGTTCAGCAGCCGGGTGAAGTTGTCGTGCAGCGTGCGCAGCGTCTGCAGCTGGTTGTTCGAAAACTTGTCCAGCCGCTTGTTGAACCGAAAGTCGAACGACTTGATCTTCCGCGCATCGAGCACACCGGCACTCGGAGCGGGCGTCGCCAGTTGATTGACGAGCGCATCGATCTCTTCTTGAGAAAGCATGCTCATGGCGCTGACTGCTCTTCGCTGCTGCGGACGGCAGTGGTTGGGGTGTCTGGGCCGGTGAGGATCAGGATGTCGACCCTTCGATTCTGGGTGCGGTGAGCGTCGGTATCGTTGGCGACGCGCGGCCGGAACTGTCCGTAGCCGGCGAAGGCGATGCGCGTCGGTGAGATGCGGTCGTGTTCGACGAGGTAGCGCGTCACGCCGGTGGCGCGCGCCGCGGAGAGCTCCCAGTTCGTCGGATACGACGCGGTCGCGATCGGGACGTCGTCGGTATTGCCCTGCACGAGGACGCTGTTGCGCACGCGACGCAGCTGGCCTGCGACCGCGTCGAGCAGCTGTTTCGTCTCCGGGCGCATGTCGGCCGAGCCCGAGTCATAGTACGTCTTGTCGCTGAGCAGCGTGATGACCAATCCCTGTTTGGTGGTTTTGGTCTGCACCTTCTGCTGCAGACTCTGCTGCGCGATGTACGCATCGAGCTGCGACTTCACCTCGGCCATGTTGGCTTCTTCGGTGCGGCCCTTCTCCGAGCCGGTCGTTCCGCCGTTGGGCGGATTGTTGATGTCGCTCGTGCTGCTGAAGCCGCCGGAGATCGCCTTCACGAGGCGCTGCATCTTGACGCTCGAGATCGTCGAGATCGCGAAGAGAATGATGAACAGCGCCAGCAAGAGCGTGATCATGTCGGCGTAGGTCAACAGCCAACGCATCATCCCCGCCGTCTCGACATGCCCTCCGCTCGCCTGGCGGCGGATCCGCGATCGGGTCGGCTCGCCGCTCTGGACCGCCATGAACGTTAGGCGCCCGCGAGCCCGGGTTCGCCGACGGCCCCGCCGGCTTCGATGTCGGTCTCGCGCTCGCTCGGATCGAGGAAGGCGTGCAGCTTCTCCTCCAGCAGGCGCGGGTTGTCGCCGGCCTGGATCGAGAGGATGCCTTCGATCATGATCTCGCGCATCAGCAGCTGCTGCCCGGCGCGTTCCTTGATCTTCGAGGCCAGCGGGATCCACAGCAAGTTCGCCAGTGCAATGCCGAAGAAGGTCGCGACGAACGCCTGCGCGGTCGCGACGCCGAGCGAACCGGTGACGTTGCCGGAGCCCGAGAGCGAGCCGAGCGACTTGAGCATGGCGATCAGCCCGAGCACCGTTCCGATGATGCCCAGGGTCGGCGAGTAGCCGCCCATCGTCATGAAGACCGCTTCGGCCTTCGCGTTGCGGTCCTGGACGTAGGCGACTTCGGTTTCGAGGATCTTGCGAATGATGTCGGTGTCGCGCCCGTCGATGACCAGCTGGATCCCCTTGCGCATGAAGTCGTCTTCGAGCGCCGCCGCCTCGTTCTCGAGCGCGAGCAGCCCCTCGCGACGCGCCTTTTCGGCGAACGAGACCAGCGTGGCGATCACTTCGCGTTCGTGGTAGACGGGTTCCGTGAACGCGATCTTCGCGCCGAGGCCCAGACCGCGCACGAACGTCTTCATCGGGAACGACACCAGCGTCGCCCCGACCGTCCCGCCGAACACGAGCAAAAACGCCTCGTACCGGGCAAAGATGATGCCGACGTCGACCTTACCGATCCACGCCGCCAGGGCCAGAGAACCCACGGCGATCAGCAGGCCGAGTACAGTCGCGAAATCCAAAACGAGGCCTTTCCCAAACGGTCGGAGACGGCGGTGTCTATAGGGGACTATCGGCGCCCGGCGAGGCGGGTTTGAGGGCCTTTGGCAGAGCGCACGCTCGGTTAGGCCCTTCGGCAGCCCCGTAAGGCGTTGCCTGCGGGCAGGTCAGCGAGCGGCAGGTTGTGCGTTGGGTCCGTGGATCCGCCGTTTGAACTCGACGATCTTGTCGCGGATCTCGTCCATCGTGTCCCGGACGATCAGCTTGTTGCCGTTCGTGAGGGTCACCACGGTGTCGGGCGTGGCTTCCAGCGTCTCGATCAGGTCCGGGTTGACCATGATGGTCTGGTTGTTGAGGCGTCGCAAAGCGATCATGCTCTTTGGTGTTCGGTCGGATGCGGCGCCGGAGCGAGGCCGCCTGACGAATCGCCAAACACCGCGGGGACGGATACGAAAAGCCGGCCTACCCCGGTCGGGGCAGGCCGGCTTTTTCTACCGTCCGTCGGTGGATTTCTAGCGGATGAGCTGGGTGACGGTCTGCATGTCTTCGGACGCGACCGTGATCGACTTCGAGTTGGCCTGATACGCGTTCTGCGCCGCGATCATTTTGGTGAACTCGTCGGCGATCGAGACGTTCGAAGCCTCGAGCGAGCCCGCGTTGATCGTGCCGAAGCGTCCCGCGCCGGCGGTCCCGACCTGGGCTAGGCCCGAGTTGGCCGTCGTCGAGAAGTTCGAGCCGCCGACTCGCTGCAAGCCCATTTCGTTCTGGAACGTCGCGACCGCGACTTGCCCGAGCGTCGTGCTCTGCCCGTTCGTGAACGCGCCGGTGATCGTGCCGTCCTGTCCGATCGTGAGGTTCGAAAGCGTCCCCGGAGGAAAGCCATTCTGCGAAATGACGGTCGCATTCGACGCCGATCCGAGGCTGGTATCGTTCGAGTAGTCCAGACCGATCGCACCAGGCGTCGGCGCGGCGCCGCCCGCCGTGGGAGCGCTCGCGTTGTTGCCGGCACCCGGACCCCACGTCAAGACGTTGATTTGGTTGCCTTGACTGATGGCGGGTGTGCCGCCGTTGGCGTTGTGGATGAACCCGGCGTTGGCCGTGGTGATCGACTGGCCCGTGGCGACGCTTTCGATCGCCGAGGAGTTGATGAACTGCCCGCCTTGATCGAAGTAGGCGAACCCGATCGTACCGGACGACCCTTGTCCGTAGGTCGGGGGAACAAACGCGGCAGGAGGGGTCGGGATCGAGCCGGGCGTCTTGATGTTGGCGAACTGCGTACCGTCGGCGAAGCTGATGCTGACCGCCCAACGCGTCGCAGGCGGCTTCGCGGCGCCGTTCGCGTCCTGCACCGTCGTCGGCAAGCCGTTCGTTGCAGCTTTGACGTTGAGGGTTTGGACACCGTTGGCGGGCATCGCGGCCGCGAGCGTGAACGTCGCGCCTCCGACGGTTAAGGTCTGGCTCGCATTGCCGACGATGCTGTTACCGAGCGAGTCGGTAATCGTGGCCGACGTTCCGGCGGCATTGGCCGTAATCGTAATCACGTCGGTGGTGCTGGTACCCGGTGCGACGGAGATTGCGCCCGTCGTGTTGGCGGCGGGGCCCGCATTCGTCACGGTGGCGGCCGTGGCGCCGGTGGTGTCCGGCGTGTACGTGATCGTAGCCAGATGCGCGGTGCCGAGCGAGTCGTAGACCGTCGTCGAGATGGTCTTCGGCTGGCCCGTCGTGGCGCTGGCGCCGACCGTGTTCAAGAACTGCTGCGACCATTGCGTTTGGTCCAGATTGCCCCCGAGTGACACGTCGAAGACGTGGTCGTTGATGGCCGGCCCGACTTTGGTCCCGGCACCGGTCGCCGTCGCCTGCGAAGCGAGGCCGAGAGGGATCGTGATGTCGCCCGGCACGCCCGTCTGCGTGATGGTGCCGTTCTTGTTGGCGAGGTAACCCTGCACGGCCATGCCGCTCGACCCGTCGTACAGCAGGCCGTTGGAGTTGAGTGAGAAGTTGCCGTCGCGCGTGTAGAGCGGAGCACCGCTGGCGCCCGGCTTGCGCATGATGAAGAAGCCGTCGCCGTTCATCGCAAGGTTCGTGTTGACGCCGGTCGTCGTGAGGCCGCCCTGGGCGAAACGGGTATCGATCGAGCCGATTTTCACGCCGAGCCCGGCGTCCTGACCGTTCACGCCGCCGTTCGTTTGCGTCGGGGCGGTGGCGAAGCTCTGCGCCTGATAGATGAGATCCTGGAAGTTGACGCTCTGGCCCTTGAAGCCGGTCGTGCCAACGTTGGCGATGTTGTTCGCGATCGTGTCGATCTGGCTCTGGTAAGCCTGCAGACCGGTGACGCCGACGAACAGCGAATCGAAAGCCATCTAGGTGACCTTTCGTGTCATGGTGCCACGGGGTGTCGTTCGATCGACCCCGTGCGAGAGCTCCACGCGGTGGTCCGCTCTCAAAGTGATTGTAGTGGTGACAGCGCGCCTTTTCATTCGATGATCGCCGCGCTATCAATATTGGTGAAGACGTTCTCTTTCATCGAGTTTTGGTCGACGGCCGTGATGACGGTGCGATTCGTGATCGATACGACCATCGCGGTATCGCGCATCATGAAGAGCGACTGTTTCGCGCCTTTTGCCGCCGCCTTGTCGGCCATCGCGTTCATTTTCACGAGGTCCTCCGAGGTGAGACGGATGTTGCGTGATTCCAGGCGCGCTTGCGCGTGCGCAGAGAACTTGAGCGGCTGCTGGGTCGCCGGCCCGGCCGCGGTGCGCAAGACGTCGCGGAACGAGCCCCCGCCGGTAGGCGGGATCTGAACCGGTACGCCGGGCGGGCGAACGGGTGTGATCGCCGGGGGGATATTCACCCCGTTGATCTTCGGGTCGGCCATATCAGCCGATGCTGAGGATCGCGGAAGTCGGGAGGTTCAGCGGGTTGCCGTTGCTGTCGGTGATCAGTTTTCCGGTGCTGTCGGCGAGCGTGAACTCGGGGACGCCGTTGACGACGGAGATCGTCTTGACGGTTCCGGTCACGCTGGACGAGTTGCCCGTCGCGTCGGTCGTTGCCGCCGAGACCGTCTTGCCGATGAGACCGGCCGACTGCATCACGGAGAAGTTCGACTGGAACGACGAGAACGAGGTCTTCAGCTCCGTGAGGGCTTGCACGGAAGAGAACTGCGCGAGCTGCGCAATCGACTGCGTGGTGTCCATCGGTTGGAGCGGGTTCTGATTCTGCAGCTGCACGGTGAGCAGCTGGAGGAACTGGTCCTGCCCCAACACCGAATTGGATGCCGGCGGCGGCGTGGTACTCGGCGTGTTGATCAATGCGCCGATCGTGCTGGACATATGTGATGTTCCTTGTGACTAGACGAGGTAGTTGAAGCCGCCGAACGCCGGATTCGCCGTAAAGATCGACGGTCCGAACGTCGGCACCGCAAGCAGCGAGGTGTCCTCACCGTCGTCCGTACCGACCGATTCCACGCCGCCGATGCGGCGCGTGTTCGAGCGGTTCGACCACGATGGGGGCGATTGCTGATCGCGATTGCCCGCGAAACCGCCCGCCAGCGAGACCGTGAAGCTCTGCAGCTTCAGGCCGGCGTCGGCAAGGGATTTGGCGAGCTGGTTCTGCGCGCCGGCGAGCGCGTTTTGCGCGTCGGCGTTGTGGGTGGTGATCGACGCGTCGACGGATCCGCCGTTGACGACGAGCTTGACGCTCACGTCGCCGAGGGACTCCGGAACGAGCCGCAGCCGAATTTCCGACGAGCCGTCGGTCGTACGGATGTTGACGCCGCGCAGGACTTGATCGACGACCGCGTTCGCGTCGACGTGCTGTGGTTGAGGCAGTGTCGAGGCGGGCGTGGGCGGGGCGATCGAGCCGGCGTCCGTTGCAGCGGTGATCGCGAACGGAGCGCCGCCCTGCGGCGTCGCAACGGGTCCGGTGTAGAGCTTCGGGTCGATCGAGATCGACGGGATGCCGGAGTCCGGGGTTGCGGTGGAACGCGGGCCGTCTTCGCGGCGGACCGCCGCAGTGAAGGCCTGCACGAACGCGTCGAGCGCGTTCGCCGTCGTGCCCGAGGTCCCCGAGGCGGCCGATGTGGCCGATTCGGACGGGCTGATGGTGGTGGTCGTCGTTTTATCGGTAGGCGCCGGAGCGCGCAGCGATGGTTGGGACGTCCGCTGGGCGGACGCCGCGAGGGTGGCGGAGGCAGCAGCGGTCGCTGACTGTTCCGATTGCGGCACGATCGGCGAAGCGATCGGACCGGTGCTGCCCGGGTCGAGCAGCCCAGCGCGCGCGAGAATACGGCCGAGCGGGGTGTCGCCGCCGGTCGCAATGGCTTGCGCTGGTTCGAGCGCGACGACGCGGCCGTCGCTGCCCGTCGCCTGAGCGACGGACGCGGTCGATGCGGTCGACGCGTTCGTGAGGGTGGTGGCGGAAGACGCGGCTGCAGCGAGCGCAAGGGTTGCGTCGCTGATCATGCGGTCCGGTGTTGGGGCTGGGTGGGCTCCCGCCTGTTCGGCGTCCGAGCTTTTTCCAGAGATCGATCGGATCGTTTGCCCCGAGTCTTCCGTCGTCACCCTCGTTGCGAGCTCGGCGATCTGCCGAAATCTCTGCACGAGGGATGACGCCCTCTCGGCGTTCGTCTGCGGTGGTCCCGTGCCCGTAGGCGTGAGAGCCGCACTGAATGCCTGGGTCAATCGTTGCTTCGCAACGTCGAGCGGGATGCCGAGCAGGTTCGCGACGGATGCCGCGAGCGAACTCGCCAACGACGTGACGACGTCGGTAAGCGGGATTCCCCGATCGAGCTGTTCGCGGATTTTCAGCACGAGGGCGCTATCGACCGATGCGGTCGGAGCGGCCGTCGACGAACTCGAGGAGATCTTGCCGGCGAAGATCGCTTGCAGCGAACTGCTCAGACTTGCCTTGAAGATCGCACCGTTGGTGGAGCCGGCGGACGGTGTGGCCTCCGTTGCGCCGGGCAGCAGGGTGCCCGATTTCGTCGATGGGGTTGGGAGAAGGATCGTGATGGGGTTCAGAATGTCACCTCCTTTCGCTGTGAAATGATCGTCCGAGGCGTCCCGAGCGGGACACCTCCCACGGTTTATCGGTTCGGGGACGCCCCGACCTGAGCCCCGGCCCGGTTGAGCCGGGCGGCGACAATGGCCGGGAGCACGTTCATGATCTGGGCGGCGGAGTCGGCGTCCATCAGGGCGAGCACCCGCACGACCTGCTCGTCGGGGAGGCGCTGCACGATCGCGGCGGCCTTCTCGGGCTCCATGGCGGCCCAGGTCGCGGCGGCGCGACGATCGCCCTCCGAGGCGGCCGCCGCTTGCCCGCCCGCCGGGGCCAGGGCGGCGGCTCCCGCCGGCGCGGTGGTCGGGCGGACCGATGGAATCGGGGTGGGGCGCGGCTGGCCGTTGAGGGCGCCGACCTGCTGCTGGAGCTGCTGCACCCGCGCGTCCCCGGCGGCGACCGCGGCCCGCTGCTGTTCGAGCCGGCCGTTGAGGTCGCGGATCGTCTGGTTGCGCTCGGTGATCGTCTGCTGCTGGGCCGCGAAGTGGAACGGCGTCCCGACGGTTGCGAGCACGCGCTCGCCGACCGCCCAGACCGGCTTGAGCGGACCGTTCGCGATCGCGTCGTGGGAGGGCGGCCATGCGAGCGCCACCGCGAGGGCGGCGAGGGCGGTGAGCGGGAGCAGAAACCGGCCGAGGTTCGAGCGGCGCCTGCGACGGCGGGTTACGATCACGACGAAGATCCTTCGAGCGGGTGGGCGCGGTCGTAGAGCCGCGCGTTGAGGTCGTCGAGTTCGCGCTGGTCGGCGATCGACGCGTCGAGGTCGAACGTTTCGCGGCGCCGCTGTTTGAGCGTCTCGAGAACCTTGCGGTCTCGGGCGGCGCTGACCAGCCGCAGCCGGGCGCGCTCGGCTTCTGCGACGCAAGCATCGACCCGTTGCCGCGCGGCGTCGATCGTGCGGTCGAGATAGTCGAGGTGCACGTACGTCGCCCGCAGCGTCTCACCGTCGAGGCCGGCGTGCTCGCGCGTCAGCTGCGACCGCATCTCGTCGCGCCGCGCGATGAAGTCGTCGCGCAGCCGCTCCGCAACGCGCTGGTCGCTCAACGCCTGCGCGTGCTCCCCCGCTCGCTCCTGTTCGATACGCTCCCGATGCCCCAGCACCGGATCCAGCCGAAACGCAAATTTCGGCACTAGCCCAGACCCATGATCGCGCGTTGGGCGTCGTCGAAGGTGGCGTGTTCGTAGACGCCTTGACGCAGGAAGAGGCGAACCTGGTCGATGCGCGCGAGGGCGTGATCGACGCGGGGATTCGAGCCGGGGACGTAGGCGCCGATGTTGACCAAATCTTCGGCGTCGCGGTAGGTGGCCAGGATGTCGCGCACGGTCGAGGCCGCGCTGAGGTGCGAGGGCGGGACGACGTCGGGCATCACGCGGCTGACCGAAGCCAGCACGTCGATCGCCGGGTATTGGTTTGCCGCCGCCAGCTTGCGCGAGAGCACGATGTGTCCGTCGAGGATCGAGCGGACGGCATCCGAGATCGGCTCGTTCATGTCGTCGCCGTCGACCAGCACGGTGTAGAGCGCGGTGATCGTCCCGTGTTCCGACGTGCCGGTGCGTTCGAGCAGCTTCGGCAACAGCGCGAACACCGAGGGCGTGTAGCCGCGCGTGGTGGTCGGCTCGCCGATCGCGAGCCCGACCTCGCGCTGCGCCATCGCGAAGCGGGTGACGCTGTCCATCATCAGCATCACGTCGAGCCCCTGATCGCGGAAGAACTCGGCGATCCGGGTTGCGACGAACGCCGCCTTGATGCGCACGAGCGCCGGTTGGTCGGACGTCGCGACGACGACCACCGAACGCTTGAGCCCCGCCTCGCCGAGGTCGCGCTCGAGGAAGTCACGCACTTCTTTGCCGCGCTCGCCCACCAGCGCGATCACGTTGACGTCGGCGGCGGTGTTGCGCGCCATCATCCCGAGGATCGTCGACTTTCCGACGCCGGAGCCTGCGAAGATGCCGACCCGCTGGCCTTTGCCGATCGAGAGCAGGCCGTCGATCGCGCGCACGCCGACGCCGAGCGGTTCGGTGACCCGGCGGCGGTTCAGCGCGTTGGGCGGCGTGCCGGTCACTTCCGCGCGGCGCGCGCCGACGATCGGCCCCAGGCCGTCGATCGGGCGACCCAGTCCGTCAAGGACCCGGCCCAGCAGCCCGTCGGCGAGGCCGATCTGCAGCGGACGCCCGAGCGCCACGACGTCGGAGCCGGCGGCGATGCCGCCCAACTCGCCGAGCGGCATCAAGAGCACTTTCGCGTCGCGGAACCCGACGGCTTCGGCCAGCACGGGCGAGACGGTGCGGCGGTAGTTGATCGACGCGGTCTCGCCGATCGCCATCGGCGGTCCGTTGGATTCGATCACGGTTCCGATCACTTGGCTGACCTTGCCGTTCGTCCGGATCAGGTCGCCGTCGTGAATCTCCTCTAGATACCGCGTCGCATCGAACGCGACACGGGTCACGACGCGCGTGCCGTCGCGAGCTCGGACTTGACGACCGTTTCCATCGGCGCGGGCTCGACGGTGACGTCTTCCTCGATGTGGAGGATCTTGCGTGCCTCTTCGAGCTGGGTCGAGATGCGGGCGTCGATCGTTCCGGCGTCAGTGTCGACGACGACGCCGCCGCGGTCGACGCGCTGGTCCTCGACGACCCGCAGGTTGCGGATGTCGCCCATCGCGATCAGCTCGTCGCGGTGCTCGCGCATCCGTTCGAGGTCGGACGGGTTGACGCGCACCGTAACGGTGTCGCGATCGATCAGCCGGGCGATCGCGACCTTCGCCATCTCGATGACGACCCCGCGATCCAGCGCAACCTGCTGATGAAGCACCCGCTCGGCGATCCCGAGCGCGAGCTTGACCAACTCGGGCTCGGCCGCTTCCATGAGCTTGTGCCGCTCGACGTTCGCCATCTCGATCAGACTCCGCATCGTGACGAGCATGTCGTTCATCTCGCGGTCGGCGGCCTCGCGACCGGCATGAAACCCCTCGTCGTGACCGCGCTTGCGCGCATCCTGCGCGATCGCGTCGGCCCGTGCGGCGGCATCCTCGACCAGCGCGCGGCCGCGATCGTGCGCATCGGCGAGCAGGGCGTCGGCGTTGCGTTGCGCTTCGTCCAGCACGTCTTGCGCCTGCGCGCGGATCGCCTCGACGTCGACGGCCGGCCCGGCAGGCGCGCGTCCGAGCGGCGCGTCGGCGATGAGCGGCTCGGCCGCCATGGAGCCAAAGCCATAGCCGTCGGGAGACTCGAAGTCACCGACGGCTGGGATCTCTTCTTCCATGACGGGGGGCGCGATCTCGGGCACTTCGAGCGCATAGCGCTCCGTCCGAAAATGCGCGCCTTTCACTACGCGGCCCAAGTTAGACTATCCGGTCTTCTTTGCCGCCGCGGGCGATGATGATTTGGCCGTTTTCTTCGAGGGTGCGGATGACGTCGACGATGTTCTGCTGCGCCTTGCCGACTTCGCGGACGCGCACCGGGCCGAGCACTTCGATGTCGTCCTTGAGGGTCGCCGCGGCGCGCGAGGACATGTTCTTGTAGATGCGCGAGAGGAGGTCGTCGTTGGCGGTCTTGAGCGCGAGCGCCAAGTCTTTGCCGTCGACTTCCTTGAGCACGCGCTGGATCGCACGGTCGTCGAGGTTGATGATGTCCTCGAACACGAAGAGCAGGTTCTTGACCTCTTCGGCGACCGCGGGATCGCGTTTGGTGAGGCCGTCGAGGATGTTCTTTTCGGTCTCGCGGTCGACGAAGCCCATGACGGACGCGAGCGTCTGCACGCCGCCGGCTTTGGTGAAGTCGGACCCGCTGACCAAGAGCCGCCGGCCGAGCAGTTCGTCGAGCTGTTCGAGGATCTCCGGGGCGGTCTTCTGCAGGATCGCGATGCGCATCGCGACTTCGCCCTGCAGTTCGGCCTCGAGCTGCGAGAGAACGGCGCCCGCCTGATCGGGCGACATGTAGACGAGGATCAGCGCGATCGTCTGCGGGTGTTCTTCCTTGATGAACTCCAGCAGCTGCGCCGGCTCGGTCTTCTTCACCAGCTCCAGCGGATTGCCGTGTTTGAGCGCCGCGAAGAGCCGGTTCGTCATGTCGTCGGCTTGGCCCGCGCCGAACGAACGTTCCAGGATCTCCTTGGCGTACTCGATGCCGCCTTCGTTGATGTACTTGAGCGCGATCGCGCGCTGATACGCTTCTTGGATGACCGCGTCGCGCTTGTCGATCGAGACGGTCGAGATCTTCGCGATCTCGAG
>JAQBPM010000039.1 GCA_028287525.1 Vulcanimicrobiota bacterium
ACGGTGTCGCCGACCCGCCCGCCCAACGCCCCGCCGACCGAGGCTACGACGGCCCCGCCGACTGCGGATCCGAACTCGCCCCCTACAGCGCCGCCGACCGCCACGCCGAGGACCCAGCCGCCGGTCGCCGTCACCGCGCCGCCGACCGCCGCCCCGACGGCCGTCCCCACCGTCGCCCCGACCGTCGCACCGACGGCGAAGCCCACCACTGCCCCGACCGAGGCGCCGGCGACGGCCGCCCCAACCCGGCGCCCGACCTCAGCGCCGACGACCGCGGCGACGGCGCCCGCCACCTCCGCTCCCTCCGCCGCGCCCACCGCGGTCGCGACGCGCGCAGCCCAGACAGCAACGAGCACCGCGGCACCGACGAGCCTCCCCGGAACGCCCCATCCGGCGGCCTCCGCCGCGCCCGGCGTGCCCAAGGCGGCGGCCACCGTCGGTCCACGGCCGGCCGCAAATGGACCGCATCCCGTCGCGAGCGGCCCGCCCGGGGCCGGGAAAACGGCCTCGCCCGGCCCGCGGACCGGCTCGCCGGCGACGGCGGCACCGATTCCGGTCCCCAACCCGGTCGTTGCCGTCCCCTCGCCGGCACAGGCGGGCTCGCCCCCGCCTTCGCCGGCGCCGTCCAACAAGCCGAATTCTGACCTCAACGCGAGGCTGAGGGCCCTTTTGCCGACCGGCGGCAACACAATGCAGCGCTATCCGGGCGCGACGGTCGATCGCGACACCGTCGCGGAAGCCTACGAGCGGCTGGTACGCCCGCCGCCGGAGGTGCTCGCGGCGACCTTCGGCATCATCCGGGATCGGCGGACGAACACCCATCCGGACTCGGTGACGTACGTCTTCGGAGACCCCAAGCGCAACCTGATGGGCCGTACCATGTGCCGCGGCTGGCGGGTGACCGATCATCCGCAAGCGAGTCCGCCGCCGAGGGCGGACTCGCTGGTCGGCGGCCGCACCACGCTCGTTCTGCCGGAGCGGAACCCCGATCTGAAGCCGCAAATCGACTATGTTGACGTCTCCTGCGACGACGCGCGGATGGAGAAGCACGTCCCCGGGAGCCTCGGGACGCCCGTCCCGCGCCACCCCTGAACGGGTCCCTGTTGCGTGATCCGCGCCGCCGTCGTATGATGGCGGACGGACGTAGACGCATGGAGCGTGGGCACTGCCCGCGCTTCTCTGTTGTAACGGGGGCCGGAGGAAGGAGGTTGGTTGCCGTGGAGCCGCTCAGCGACGAGAAGACGCTGTTAGCAGACGCTTTCGAGCGCGTCGTGCACGCTTTGCCGCACCAGCCCGAATTCCGCGACGTCGAGATCGTCAGCGCGCAGGCGCACCGGCGGCACCGCACGACGGCGCTGCACGTGACGGTCGATCGAGAGGGCGGCGTCGACGTCGCGACGTGCGAGCGGATCGCCGCGCGCATCAACGCGGCGCTCGATGCGTTCACCGATCCGTACACGCTCGAGATCGAATCGGCCGGCCTCAATCGGCCGCTGACCAAGCCGTCCGACTACGAGCGCTTCACCGGACGCGACGTCAAGATCGTCACGACCCTGGCGATCGAGAAGGCGAAGACCCATCGCGGCCGGCTCGACGGCGTACGGGGAACCAACGTGGTCTTGTCCGGCGGCGGCAAAGAGCTGCTGATCCCCCTCGCGGTGATCAAGTCCGCCAACGTGGAGTACGACGTGCGCGCCGATCTCCAACGCGCAAAACAACGAGAGAAGAACCGGTAATGAACGCAGAGATGATCGCGGCACTCCGCGAGATCGAAAACGAACGCAACATCAGCTTCGAGTCGCTGCTCGAAGCGCTCGAAGCCGCGCTGATCTCGGCGTACAAGCGCAATTTCGGCGGCGAAGCAAATGCGATCGTGACGATCGATCGCCAGAGCGGTGACTATCAGGTCTTCCACCGCCGCACCGTCGTCAACGACGGCGAGGTCACCGATCCCAAGCTGGAGATCGCGAAGAAGGAAGCCGGAGCCCGCTACGAGCCTGGCGACTTCTTCGACGAGATCGTCACGCCGCGCGACTTCGGCCGCATCGCCGCCCAGACCGCGAAGCAAGTGATCGTGCAGCGCATCCGCGAGGCCGAACGCGACACGGTCTACAACACCTACTCGGCGAAACTGCACGACATCGTGCTCGGCACGGTTCAGCGCTACGAGCAGCGCAACATGTACGTGCTGCTCGACGATCGCAAGACCGAAGCGCTGCTGCCGTTCAGCGAACAGGTTCCGCGCGAGAACTACCGCATCAACGATCGCATTCGCGCCTACGTCCTCGACGTGCGCAAGACGAACAAGGGTCCGCTGGTCGTGCTCTCGCGCGCGGCCGAGGGTCTGGTGCAGCGCCTCATCGAGTTCCAGGTGCCCGAGATCCAAGACGATATCGTCGAGATCATGGCGATCGCTCGCGAGCCCGGCGCCCGCACGAAGGTCGCGGTCACCTCGAAGCGGCCCGAGATCGACGCGGTCGGCGCGTGCCTGGGGCCGAAATCGTCGCGCGTCGCCAACGTCTCGGACGAATTGCGCGGCGAGAAGATCGACGTCATTCGCTGGGCGGCCGACCTGCCGAGCTTCGTCGCGAACGCCCTGGCGCCGGCCAAGGTGCTCGGCGTCGAGCTGTTCGAGGAAGAGGGCGTCGCGCTGGTCACGGTGCCGGACCACCAGCTTTCGCTCGCCATCGGTCGCGAAGGCCAGAACGTGCGGCTCGCCGCCCGGCTGACCGGCTGGCGCCTGGACATCACCAGCGACTCCGAGGCCGCCGAGGCCCGCGAACGCTACCTTGCGGAGCGGGAAGCTCGCGCTGCCGCCGGCGGCGTGGAAGAAACCCAAGTCGAGGCCGATGAGGTTCTGGCAGAGGGCGAAGAGGCGGACGAAGCAGCGATCGACCAGGACGAGCTGCTGCGCCGTCTCGAGGAGTTCAAGCGGGAGATGTTTACGAACGAATGATCCCGCTGCGCACGTGCGTGGGTTGCCGGACCGCGTTCCCGCAACCCTCGCTCAGGCGGTTCACGCGGGATGCGGACGGTCGCTGGACGGCCGACGGAAGAGGGCGCTCGGAAGGGCGAGGAACATATCTCTGTTCGCGCTCCTGCGCGGAACGGGTCGCAAAGAACAAGCGTTATCCGGGGTTTAGTGGCGAAGCTCTGCTACAATGGTGACTCACTCCGGATCTCGGAGCTCTAAAAGAATGACTTAACGGCGGATGGTGCTCTCG
>JAQBPM010000068.1 GCA_028287525.1 Vulcanimicrobiota bacterium
CAGGGATCGGGCCGCGCGGCCCGGGCGCAAGGACATCCTGGACGTGGCCGACGTCAACCGGCGGCCCGGCCAGCCGCGAAAACGATTCCTCGAACAGCGCGCGAGCATCCGCGAGCGGCATCGTCTCGATCGGCGGTCGTTTCAGCGCGGCGACCTGATCGAGAAATGCACGGGCGAGCGGATCCAGCATGGATCGCCTTCTTCCGCGATGCGGCGCGCTAGCTCCCGCTGACCGTCATCTCGGCGACGCGGAAGGACGGCGAGACGATCGTTCCGTCGAAGCGCAGATCGCCCGCGACCGCGTCGATGCCCGCCAGCATCTCGGGGAGCATCGAGGAGATCGTGAACTCGTCGATCGGGTACGCCGGCGCGCCGTCTTCGATGTAGATGCCGCGCGCGCCGCGGCTGTAGACGCCGCTAGCGTGTTCCGTCGCGAAGCCGATCGTATCGAGCACGAGCACGCCGCGCTCGGTGTTCGCCACGAGGTCGTCGAGCGTGCCGTTTCCCGGCACGAGGAACAGGTTGTTCGCGCCGACGCCGCCGCCGGCCGCGTTTCCGGTCGAGCCGATCCCGAGACGGCGTCCCCAATAGACGTCGCTCAGATACGTCCGCAGCACGCCGCGCTCGAACGCGACGGTCTCGCGCGTCGGCGTCCCCTCGGCGTCGAACGGCGAGGTTCCGAGGCCGCCGCGCAGCCGCCCGTCGTCGACGATCGTCACCCGCTCGCTGCCGATCCCCTCGCCGATCCGCTCGGCGAGCCACGAGTTGCCGGTCGCGACGTTGGCCGCGCTCAGCGCCGAAAACACGTCGGCGATCACCGCCGCCGCGACGTCGCGTTCGAAGATGACCGGCACGCGCATCGTCGCGGGTTTACGCGCGCCGCAAAGGGCGAGCGCGCGATGCACGGCGTGCAGCGCGACCGCCTGCGCCGGCTCGGCGATCGCCCAGCCGCGCGCCGCCGTGCCGTAGTTGCCGATCCGTTTGCGGTCGCCGTCCTGCGCGATCGGCGCGGCCGAGCGCGAGACCGTTGTCCCTTGCGTCACGCCGCGAAAGCCGCGCGTGTTCGCCAGTGCCCACGATGCGATCGTGTCGCTAACCCGCGATGCTTGCGAGTTGGTGATCCGCACGTCCGCCTCGCGCAGCGTGCGCTCCATCCCGACCGCTTCGGCGATCTTCTCCTCGTCGTCGCGTTCGGCGACGTCGGGCGCGACGGTGAACAAGTCGTGATCGCAGACGCCGTCGTCGGCGAACGCGTCCGGCAGCCCCGCGTGCGGGTCCTCGCCGACGAACGCCGCCGCCGCGACCGCGCTCCGGGCGAGCGCGGCGATGCCGTCGCGGCTCACGTCGGTGGTCGAGAACGCCGCGCGGCGCGTCCCGACGAAGGCGCGCACCGAGAGCGTGCGCCCGCGCGAGCGCTGCAGTTTGGTGAGCTCTGCGCCGCGCGCCTCGCACGAGAAGCGGTCGACGACCGACACCGTCGCTTCGGCATCGCTCGCGCCGGCGGCGCGCATGAGGGCGATCGTCTCGTCGGCGAGCGCCAGCGCTTCGTCGCGCACGTCGTTCATCGCGCGGTCCCGCCGACGGTGCACGACGCGAGCTTGACGGTCGGAATCCCCACCCCGACCGGCACGCGCTGTCCGCCTTTGCCGCAGGTGTAGGAGCGATTGGCGAGCCGCCCGTCGTTCCCGACCATGGTGACCTGCTCCATCGCCTGCGGTCCGTTGCCGACCAAGGTCGCGCCGCGCACGGGCGCGGTGATCCGGCCGTTCTGGATCAAATAGCCCTCAGCGATCATGAAGACGAAGTCGCCTTTGCTGATCTCGACTTGACCGCCGCTGAACGACGTCGCGTACAGCCCGCGCTCGATCGAGCCCACGATCTCCTCCGGCGTCGACTCTCCGCTCGGCATGAACGTGTTGCACATGCGGGGCTGCGGCAGGACGCGGAACGATTCGCGCCGTCCGCTGCCGGTCGAGGCGACGCCCATCAAGCGCGCGTTGAGTCGGTCCTGCATGTAGCCCTGCAATATTCCCGCTTCGACCAGCACTTTGTGCCGGCCGGGCGTTCCCTCGTCGTCGACCGCAACCGTGCCGCGTTCGCCCGGCAAATCGCCGTCATCGTAGATCGTCACCAGCTCGCTCGCCACGCGTTCGCCGACGCGCCCGCTGTAGAGCGACGTCCCCATGCGGTTGAAGTCGGCTTCGAGGCCGTGTCCGACCGCCTCGTGCAGCAGCACGCCGCCGCCGCCCGGACCGATGACGACCGGCATCTCGCCGGCCGGCGCGTCGCGCGCGTCCAGCTTTACCGTCGCGATACGCGCCGACTCGCGCGCGATGGACTCGGGTGTGCGCCGGTCGTACACGTCGATCGCCGTCCGTCCGCCGTCGCCGACGTAGCCGTTCTCGCGGCGTGCGCCGTCCTTCGCGACGACTTGTACGCCGAGTGCGACCAGCGGCCGGCGATCGGTGACGATGCGTCCGTCGCTGGTCGCGATCTGCACGTACTGCAGCTCGTCGGTGATGAAGGCGTTGACCGACGCCACGTGCGGATCGAACGCGCGCGCGGCGACGTCGGCGCGCGCCAGCAGATCGACGTACCGCGCCGAATCGGCCGGTTCGTCGGGATGCGGCTCGTAGAGCGCGGGCGCGGCCAGCGCGGTGAAGTCGGCGACGGAGCCGGGAGCGCGGCCGTCGCGCGCGATCAAGCTCGCGGCCTCGGCAGCCCGCAGCAGCGAGCGTTCGTCCAGATCGTCCGAATACGCGAAACCCGCGCGCTCACCGACCACGAGGCGTACGCCGACCCCGCGCACGACGGTCGAGGATGCTTCGCGAATCCGTCCGTCCTCGAGCCGGAACGTCTGCACGAGCCGATGTTCGAAGAAGACGTCGGCGAAGTCGCCGCCCCGCCGCAGCGCGCGAGTCAGAACTCGCGCGAGCAGATCGGGCTCGAGACCCGTCGTGCGCATGGTCGTCTCCTTCACTCTGGTGGTCAGCTGCGGGCCAGGATGTCGAGCGCGCGGTCGATTCCGGCGTACACGGGTCCGTCGTCCGCGCGGCGGTCGTTGAGGATGAACGCGAACGCGACCCGTCCGTGCCGCCGCGTCTCGACGTATCCGGCCAACGCGTTGACGTTTTCAATGTGCCCGCTCTTTGCCCGCGCGCGACCGAGCGCGTCGGTGAGATGATGCCAGCGCACGGTTCCTTCGATCCCCACGCGCGGCAGCGAGCGGACGAACACCGGCCCGACCGGCTCGACCGCGGTGCGCACGAGGAGCATCGCGAGGGTGAGCGGCGCGATGCGGTCGGTCGGCGCGAGACCGCTCGCGTCGACGATGCGCAGGCCTCCCTGCGGTACGCCGCCGCGCATCATCACCGCGCGCTCGAGCGCCGCACCGCCCGCCACGGTGCCCCCTCCGTGCGTCGCGCCGACCGCGCGCAGCAGTTGCTCCGCGTAATGGTTGTCCGAGGTCAGCATCATCTGCGGGACGATCTCGCGCAGCGGCGCGGAGCGGTGGCGCCACAGCACGAACGGCGCGGTGGGTGCGATTCCGGTCTGCACCCCACCGCGAACGGTGATCCCCCGTTGGCGCAGCATCACGTGCGCGACGTCGGCGGCGTACTGGGGCAGACCTGTCAAGGGACGCCAGAACGACTGCTCCGCGCCCGCGGCGACACGGCCTTCGAAGGTGAAGTTGTTGCGCAGCGGATCGCGCTGGATCTGCAGCATCGTGGCGTACGAGGTGACGATCCCGCCCGCTACCCGTACTTCCGTCGAGGCCGGCAGCGCGATGATGCGCGCCGGTCCCCCGACGACCGTCGGCACGATGTGAAACTCCACCGTTCCGCCGTCCAGCGCGAGCGCGCTCGTGCCCGCGGCGTAGCCGTACTGGAGATCGTCGGGTTCCCACGCCGGGTTCACCTCGCGCCCGCCGAACACCGAGGCGTCGGCGACGACGTCGCCTTGGATCGTGCGCACACCCGACCGCGCGAGCGCCCCCGCGCCGGCGCGCAGATCGTCGCGGGTCAGCGTGGGATCGCCGCTCCCTACCAAATAGAGATCGCCACGGAGCGTACCGTCTACGGGAGCGGCGAGCGTTTCGAACGTCGTCGCGAAGCGATAGTCGGGGCCGAGCGTTTCGAGCGCCGTCGCACCGACGACGAGCTTGAAGGTGGACGCCGGCGCCAGCGGCGTCCGCTCGCGCCGGACGAAGAGCGAACGGCCTTGCGCGTCGAGCACGGCGAGGCCGCCGGTTGCAAGCGCCGACGCGCCGAGCGCACTGCGCAGCTGCGC
Source organism: Vulcanimicrobiota bacterium (assembly GCA_028287525.1). GTDB lineage: Bacteria > Vulcanimicrobiota > Vulcanimicrobiia > Vulcanimicrobiales > Vulcanimicrobiaceae > Vulcanimicrobium. Next base: position 4,291 of record JAQBPM010000068.1, read on the forward strand.
CTGCAAGGCAGCGACGTCCCGCACGCTCCAGGCCGGCGCATGCGGCGCCGCCACGATCGGCGTCGGACGGCTCGCGGCGTGCGGGGCCGGGGCATGCGGTCCGCACGACGACAGCAGCGCCGCGGCGACGAGCGCCGCAGCGATCCTACGCACCGACATGGGATGCGTCGAGGCGTTCGCGCAGCGCCGCCGTTTCCGTGCGCAGCCGATCCAGCTCTTCGCGCATGCGTACCACTTCGGCGGGCTTCGACTGCTCCTCGCGAATGCGCAGCGCGGCTTCGGCCGCATCGCGGCGCAGACGACCGTCGTCCTCGCTCGACGCGAGCGCGTCGAGCGACGGCAGCAGCCGCGCATCGCCGAGCTTTTCGGCGGCCGCGTAGGCCGACATCCGCACCAGGTACGCGTGGTCGCGCAGCCCCTGATCGACCGCCTCGACGGCCGCCGTGCGCGTCGCTTCCACCAGCGTCCCGAGTTCCGCGATCGCGCCGACGGCGGCGCGGCGCAGCGCCTCCGGCCGCTGCGGCTGCAGCGCCTCGAGCAGCACCGGGAGTGCGCGCGCGTCCGCCAGCGCTCCCAGGCCGCGCACCGCGCCCGCGCCGATCGTCTGGTTCCAGGACGGCGTCGCGACGCCGGCGACCAGCGCGTCGAGAGCGCGCGAATCGCGCGTCTTGCCGAGCGCGTGAAGCGCCGTGGCGACGACGAAGTACGACGCGTCGTCGCGCAGCGCGAGCAGCTTGCCGGCAACCTCGGCGTCACGGAACGTGCCGAGCGCGTCGGCGATCGCCCGGCGCACCTTCGGGTGCGCGTGGTTCGCGTTCGCGAGCAGCGCGGCGCGCGCCGACGGCGCGCGCGACTGCCCGAGCACCGCCGCCACCTCGACGGCGACGCCCCAGAACGGATCGTGCGCGAGCGCCGCGGCGAGCGCCTCGCGCGCGACGCGACCGGCGTCTTTGACGAGCGCTTTGGCGGCACGGATGCGGGCGATCGGCGAAGGATCGCCGCGCAGGATCGCCGCGTGCGCGTCGGTTCCCAGCGTCGACGTCCAGTCGGAGAGGACCCATGCGGCGGGATCGATGCGCACCAGCGCCGGCTCGCGCTCGAGCGCGATCGCGAACGTCTGCGGCGCGCGTTCCACCCGCAGCCGCACGCGCGTCTCGCCGGGCATCGGCTGCTCGCCGGCATCCGTTGCGATCGCGGCCGGCAGGTCGGCGACGAAGCCGATTTCGAGGTCGAACGCGTACGCCTGGGACGCCTCGTCGATCTTCTGCTTCTGCGCGATCGTGACGAGCGCCGTCTTGCGCTCACCGTCCCAGCGATACGAGGCTTCGATCTCGGGGTGTCCGCCGCGCTCGACCCATTGATCGAAGAAGCGCCGCACGTTGCGGCCCGTCTCGCCCTCGATCGCGCGGATCAGATCGATCGTCTCGACGTTGCGGCCGGCGTTCTCGGTGACGTACCGCTTCAGCGACCGCTGCATCCGCGCCCAGCCGAGCTCGCCGCGCAGCATGTGCAGCACCGCGCCGCCCTTTTCGTACAGATGCCGGTCGAACAGCTCGATCGGATCGCGGAACAGGTTGCAGACGATCGGGCGCCGGTAGCGTTCGCCGTCCTCCTCGAGATAGCGCTTCACCGTCCCGTAGACGTCGTAGAGGTACTCGTCCCAACCGCGATGCGCCTCGAGCCACACGGCTTCGAAGTAGGTGGCGAAACCTTCGTTGAGCCACGCCTGCGCCCAGTCGCGGCAGGTGACGAGGTCGCCGAACCACTGGTGCGCCAGCTCGTGGGCGGCCAGATAGTCCGCCGAGTAGTCGAGGTGCGCGCGCTCGTCGTGCAGGACGCGATCGGTCTGCGTCGTCGCGGCGGTGTTCTCCATCCCGCCGAAGATGAAGTCCGCGACCGCGATCTGCGAGTACCTCGCGTAGGGATACGGCACGCCGATGACGCGTTCGAAGAGGTCGAGCATCGCCGGCGTCTCGCCGAACGCGCGCTCGCCGTCGGCCTCGCGCCCCGGTAGCGTGTAGTAGTACATCGGCACGCCGGCGTGCGGCTGCACGATCTCGCTGAACGGGCCCGCCGCCATCGTCACCAGATACGTGGCGTGCGGGATCTGCTGTTCGTAGCGGAACGTCACCTCGTTGCCCGCATCGGTGCGTTCGACGAGTGCGCCGTTGCCGAGCGCGAAATGCCCGCGCGGAACCGTAATCGCCGCGGACGTCGTCTGCTTTTCGGCCGGATAGTCGAAGCACGGAAACCACGAGCGAGCGTCCGAGTCCTGGCTTTGCGTCCAAACGTGCTTGGGCTCGTGCTCGATGAAATACAGCCCGCGCCGCGGGCGCTCGACCGCGTAGTCGACCCGAAACAGCAGTTCGTCACCGGCGCTGAGCGGCGGATCGAGGGTGATCTCCAACGTCTGGCTCGTCGATCGGAACGGCAGTGCCTGCTCGCCTCGAAAGACTCCCTGCACCTGCAGATCGACCGCGTCCAGCACCAGCCGCGAGACACCGTCCTCGATCGCGCGGACGGTCGTCGAGCAGCTCGCCTCGAGCCGCGCGGCCTCGATGTCCGGCCGCAGGTCGAGGTGGATGTGCAGCACGGCGACGGTCTTGTCGGGGCCGTACTGCGGCCGCGCGTCGGGAAGTGCGAAGGGGCGATGATCGCTCAAATACCGGCTCCGTCGGTGAAGGTGGGTTCATCGTCCGGCAGCGGCCGGCCGAAAGCAATGGTCTCGAGGAGCGCGGTCCACTCCTCATCGGCGACGGCATCGCGCAGGCGCCGCGCGGGGCGCGAGGCGCGCAGCGCGTCTTCCGGGCGGATGCGAAAACCGAACCGGCGATTGGCGATCATACGCTCGAACGAGGGGTGACCGTACTCGATCAAGCCGATCGCGCCGTCGAGTTCCCAGCGGTGGATTGCGCCGGCCGGAGCGACGAATGCGAAGTGCGTCGCATACGGCAGGTACGTCTGCCACTTCTTGTCCGCCAAGTAATCCGCCCGCGACGACTTCACCTCGTAGATGCGCACTTGGCGCGTGTAGCGGCCCAAGCCGATCACGTCGAAGCGGCACGCGCCGCCTGCCGGCGTGAACTCCGTCGCGACGAACGGATAGCCGAGCCGCCGCATCCGCTCGCACGCCAGCGCGCGCAGCTCGGCCGTCGTCGTCTTCTTCGCCGCGAGCGCCGTGAGCGGGATGTAGTCGATCCCCGGCCCGTTCACACCGCAACGTCCCAACGCAGGATGCGCAGCGCGTTCGGCCGCGGGTTGACGCACCAGGTCAAATAGTAGCGACGCGCCGGAACGGTGTGACCGGTCGGATCGGTGTAGGAGTATTCGAGTCCGGGACCCGGTTCGACCCGGCCGCACGCCAAGTGGAAACGCCGGTTGAAGTCGTCGCGGCCGGGATACGTCTCGGGCCGCCCCTTGACCGGCACGAGTGCTTCCTTGTCGACGAACAAGATGCGCTTGGGGTGCATGTCCGGGTTGTACCAGTGCTTCGCCTCTTGCCCTTGCGCGTTGTAGCCGACGAACACCGGCGGTATCCCCGCCTCGTAATCGAGCGACGACGAGAAGCCGTAGCCGTCGGTGACGACCACCGCATCGTTCGCGTCGGCCATGCGGCGCACGTCCTGCGCGAGCGGCCAGTAGGTGAAGATCTCGAACGGTCCGGTGTTGCGCAGCGTCGAGCCGGTTGCGCGGAATTGGGAGTACAGCGGCCCCGGGAACGCGGCTGCGGCGAACAGGAACGGGATGAGCACGGCGGCCGGAACAGCGGCCGCGGTCGCCCACAGCACGCGCGCGCGGTGCGAGAGCGATTCGAACGCCACGCCCATGCCGACGCACAGCGAGATGTACGGTCCGAAGATCCAATGGAACTCGATCCGCTCGTGAAAGTTCAGCAGGATCAGCAGGGCGAGCAGCGGGCCGGCCGTCCACGCGACGAGCGCGTTGCGCGGCCGCACGAACACGAGCAACGCCGCAAACCAGAGCCCGGGCGAGTACGCGCCCGCGCACGCGAGCAAGTAGTTCAACGGCCGCAAGAGCGAGGGCTCGGAGACGTGCCGCTGCTGGAACGCGAACGAGAACGTGACCCAATGGTGCGTCGCGTTCCATACGACGAACGGCGCGTAGAGCAGCGCCGCGACGGCGAACGAGAGGCCCAGGCCCCGGCGCCAGAGGTCGCGCCGCGACGGCGCCAGCGACCAGGCGATGATTCCGGCGACGAGCGCGAAGGCGAACATCTTCGAAAGCAGCGCAGCGGCGATCGCGATGCCGAGGAACACGTAGTCGCGCTTCGCGTCCGTTTGCGACGCACGTATCGCGAAGTAGAGGCAGCAGGCCCACGCGGCCATGAGCGGACCGTCCGGGGTCGCGATGACGAATCCCACCGAGAGCATCGGCGTGAGCATCATCGCGAGCGCGGTGACCATCCCGGCGCGCTCGTCGCCGGTGATCCGTTTCGCCGTCGCAGCCGCGGCGAGCGTCGCGATCACGCCGCAGGCAAGAAACCCCAGTCGAATCCAAATCGGGTTTGCGGTCGCCCACGAAAACGGCAGGATGAGGTAGGCGACCATCGGCGGATGATCGGCGTAGCCGAGCGAGAGGTGCTTGGCCCACTCCCAGTAGTAGGCTTCGTCACCGGTCAGCGGAACTTTGGCTGCGGCAAACGCGCGCAGCAGTGTCACCAGGGCGACGATCGCCCAGGTCGCGTACTTCACTCGTGCGGCCCCGTCAATCCGCCGTTTACGCCGATCACCATCCCGTTGAGAAAACCGTTGTCGTCGTCCGCGGCGAAGAGCACCGCAGCGCCGACGTCTTCCCACGAACCTGCCGAGCCGGTCGGATTGTTTGCCGGCAGCGCGCGCGCGCTGCGCCGATCGGCGTCCTTGTCGCGAATGTCACCGGGTTCGATCACGTTTACGGTAATGCCGTTCGCTGCCTCTTCGAGCGCGAGCGCTCGAGCGAACGTCACGACCGCCGCTTTCGCCGCGCCGTATAGCGACATCCCGCGCGCCGGCTGGGTAACCATCGAGCCGTTCATCCCGAACAGCACGATCCGCCCGAAGCGGCGCTCGCGCATTCCGGGCAGCACGGCGAACGCGAGCGCCACCGCGGATCCGAAGTTTGCCTCGATCATCAGCCGGTAATCGTCCGGCGTCGAGCGCGCGAAGCGTTTGACCACGATCGGACCGACCGCATGAACGAGCACGTCGATCGGGCCGCGCGCCGCTTCGGCGTCACGCACGACCGCCGCGGCGGCAGCAGGGTCGGAGAAGTCGGCGCCGATCGCCACGGCGTCCGGATCGTGAACGCGCACGAGCGCCAGCGTCGCATCCGGCGGCGTCCCGCCCGGGCGATAGGTGAAGGCAACGCGATAGCCGGCCGCGGCGAGCGCCCGCGCGATGCCGCGGCCCAGACCCGCGGCCGCCCCGGTCACCAGGGCGAGGCGAGAGGACCCTCGGCCGACGTGGGGGGAATTCACCGGCAATGGCACACGCGACGGCCTCCTCGGAGTGGCGGTCCGTCACGTTTCTCAGCGAGGACAGCGTTCATCTGCGCGGTTCCTACGCCTCGGGACGGGGCGACCGGACGCTGACGCTGATCCTCCTTCACGATGCCGGCGCGGACCGGTCGTGCTGGGAGCCGTACGTGCCGCTGTTCCGCACCCGAGGCTGGAACGTCCTGACTTTCGATCTGCGCGGCCACGGCGAATCCGTGAGACAAGACATGCGCCACGCCCTGCTCAAGACGGACGCGGCCGATCTTTCCTCGCCGCACGTCTACCCCTCCGACGTTCGAGCGGCGGTGGCGTTCGCCGCCCGGCAAGCCAACCACGAACCGGGCCGCATCGCGCTGCTCGGCGTCGGTTTCGGCGCGGACCTCGCCTACGCGGGCAGCGCGCGCGGCTGGGGCGGGGTCAGCACGGTGTGCATCTCGCTCGACGACGATCGAGCCCGGGTGCTGGCCGGGGCCGGCGCCTTCGCGCCGCGCTCCGTCTACTTGATGTACGGCGCCGACGACCCGACCTCGGTGCGCTCCGGCGAAAGCTTCGCGGTGACCGCCGCCGTGCCGTCCGAGCGCTATCCGTACGGCGGCACCGCAAAAGGAGGGCTGGCGCTCTGGGCAGAGCGCCAGCCCGAGATCCTCGCCCGTTCGATCGCGTGGATTGAAAAGACGACCTGAGTTCCTCATCCGCGGAACTACTGCACCGTGAGCGTCTCCTGCACCGGCGTCGCGGTCGCGCCGGTCTGCGCATCGGTGGCGTTGATGACGAGCACGAGCTGACTGCCGGAGGGCGAACCGACGTTCACCTGCTGGCTGAAGAATCCGTTCGAGTCCGCCGTGAGCGAATAGTTCTGGCTGTTCGTCTGGCCGCCCGCGAGGATCGAACCGATGATCGCACCGATCGTCGTGGGTCCGCCGCTGCCCGCACCGACCTGGATGGTGACGTGCGCGCCCGGCGTCGTACGGCCGGTAACGGTGAATTGCTTCGGCACGGTCGCGCCGTTGGGCGGACGGACGTTGACGATCTGGCCTACCGCCGACGAGCCGCCCGTGGTGGTGAACGACCAGCCGCGGCTGAACGAATTGCCGTTGCTGTCGGTCCCGGTCACCCGGACCTGATGCTGACCCGGCTGGAGCGGGGAAGGCGGCGCGTAGGTGAAGCCGCGCGGCGAACGGGTCGCGAGGTTCGTCACGTCGGCTCCGTCGAGCGTGATGCGGATCGAGTTCGGGTCGACGGTACCACCGGCGAACGTCGCCTCGATGGTCGGACGGTTCGACGTCACCGTCGCGCCGCGAGACGGAACCACTGATGCTAAGGTGATCGCACCTCCCGGCGCGCCGGCCGGCGCCGGGGTCAGCGTCGTCGGCGGCGGGTTGTTATTGCCGCCGTTGGTGTTGATCGCTACGAGGTTGTGGCTGCCGTCGTAATTCACGCTCGCGCCCAGCGCCTGCGAGACGAAGCGCAGCGGAACGTAGGTGGACGCGCCGATGATGAACGGCGCGACGTCGAGGTTTTGCTGCTGGCCGTCGACCGTCGCCTGCGTCGATCCGATGTGCAGCTGGATGTTGTGTCCGCGGCCGGTCGCGTTGATGGTGCCGTTCGCATAGACCACCGTCGCGCCGAGATTTTCGAAGACGCCGCGCAGCGGGACGAACACGCGTCCGGCGCGCTCGGTCGGCGACGGGTTCAAGTTGATCGTTTGACCGTTCACGGTGACGGTCACCGGGCCGGCGGCCCGCGCCGGGACGACGCCGGCGCCGATCAGAACGGCCGCCGCAGTCAGCGCGGCGGCGCGGGAAGAGAGTGATGGCATGAGTGCAGAGACCTCCGGTGCGTCGTGTTGCCAGAGGTCTCCTTACCCACTCTCAGCGATTTCCAAGAATCGACGGGCTCAGTTCCCGACCGCGCCGGCGGGGATGCGCGCCGGGGTGAGGTCGTCCTCGTCCTCGTGCTCGTGCTGCATCGCGCGGCGATCCGCGCGCGCCTCCAGCCACCCGACGATCCAACAGTACACCACCGGGACCAGGAACAGCGTCAAGATCAGCGAGCTCAACAAACCGCCGATCAGGACGGTTCCCATCGAGCGCCGGAACTCCGCGCCCTCGGCGAGGCCGAGCGAAAGCGGCAGCATGCCGAACACCATCGCCGCGGTGGTCATCACGATCGGACGCAGGCGCGTCCCCGCCGCTGCGCGCATCGCGTCGATCGCGTGCATGCCGCGCCGGCGCATCGTGTTCGCGTAGTCGACCAGCAGAATGCCGTTCTTCGCCACCAGGCCGAAGAGCATGATAATCCCGATCATCGAGAACAGGTTGAGCGTCTGGTGCGTCGCCGCCAGGCCGAACAGCGCCCCGACGACCGCGACCGGTACCGAGAGCATGATGACGGCAGGGGTGAAGAACGAGCCGTACAGGATCACCATCAGCACGTAGACGAGCGTGAACGAGGTGAGCAGCGCGATCCCCATGCT
>JAQBPM010000073.1 GCA_028287525.1 Vulcanimicrobiota bacterium
GGCGATCGGCGAAACCGACGCGCTGCGCGAACTCGAACGTTGTTCCGGCACGCAGTTCGATTCCGAGATGGTCGCCTCGTTCGTCACGATGCGCCGCGCCGCTCGCAACCGCACGTCGATTTGAGGCCCGTCTATCGCGCGCCCGTCGTTTGGTGGAGTCCGACTTTGTTGCCCTCGGGATCTTCGAATGATGCGATGCGGCAGGTCGGATAGTCGGTGACCTTCTCGTCCGCGCTCTTTGCTTGTTTGCGAACGTCTTCGAGCACCGCATCGATGTCGTCGACCTCGAACACGACGCCGCTCCCGCTTCCGGCTGGCCTGCCGGCGAAGCGATCGGGAATCACGCTGAACCAGTGGCCGTCGCCTGCGTCGAATTCCACGAACTGCGCGTCCACTTCGTCCGGATGCGCGCGATCGACGCGAAGGCCGAGCACGTCCCGGTAGAACGCGAGCAGCCTCTGCACGTCTTCGGCCGGATATGCCGTAAAGGCGATCGATCGCACTGCCATCAGAGTTCCCTTTCCCTAGCGCTGCCTCGCCTAAGCGTCAAAGCGGTTATGACGCGAGCGCGGGACTCAAACCGCGAGCGTTTTCGCTCGTGATCGCGCGCAGCACCGCAGGATCGAGATCGAGCGCCTGGAGAGCCCTCAGCTCGGCGTCGTACGCGTGCGGTACGTTCGGCCAGTCCGTGCCGTAGAGGATCTGCCCTGCGCCGCGCGCGATCGCCTCGCGGTCCAGCGCTCGGTGCATCGGCGATTCCCTCGCGAACACCATCGTCGTGTCGAGGAAAAGGCGCGGTTCGCGCGCGGCGAGGTCCAGATATCGCTCCGAATCGGGGACGCCGAAATGCGCCACGACGATGCGCAGCGTGGGATGACGCGTGAGGACGCCGGCGATTCTGCGCGGTCCGTCGTTCGTCTCGTCCGACCACGGGATCGCGCCGACGTGCACGAGCACGAACCCCTCGGCCGCGGCGACCGCGTCGAGCACCGGGCCGAAACGTGGATCGTCGAGCGGTAATTTCTGCACGTTCTCGTGCACCTTGAGGCCGATGCAACCGTCCGCGAGCGCAGCGCGCATGTCGCCCGCCGGATCGGGATCGTCGAGGTGCACCGTCGCGAGCGCGAACGCGCCGGGGCCGAGATCGCGCGCCGTCTGCGCGAGCCAGCCGTTCAGTTCGCGGGCCATCCCGGCTTTGTGCGCGTACGAACAGAACACGAACTTCTCGACGCCGTGCTCGCGCATCACGCGCGCGACCTCGTGCGGATCCGTCGGCTGATGTTCCAGCGCCCACGGGCTGCGCTCGGCGAACCAGCGGCGGATCGCCGCGAACAAGCGCGGCGGATGCAGGTGCGTGTGGACGTCGATCATCGGCGCGTGTTTTCCGGCGCCGGTCGGAATGTCCCACAGCCGCAACCGCACCAAGCCGCCGCGACGTCACAGGGCGCATGAACACCCCGGAAGACATCGCCCGCACCGCGTCCGTCCACTGGGAAGGCGACATCGCCCGCGGCAAGGGGACGATCAAGGCCGAGAGCGGCAAGGTTACCGCCGACTACAGCTTCGGCACGCGCTTCTCGAACGACCCCGGGACGAATCCGGAGGAGCTCCTCGCGGCCTCGCACGCCGCGTGCTTCACGATGGCGCTGAGCCTCGCGCTGACCCGCTCCGGCCACCCGCCGAAGGCGGTCGATACGCAGGCGAAAGTGCACCTGCACCGAGCGGGCGCCGGCTACGAGATCAGCCGGATCGAGCTCACCACGACGGTCGAGGCTCCGGGGCTGGACCAAGCGGCGTTCGAGCCGCTCGCCGCCGAGGCCAAGAACGGCTGCCCGATCAGTAAGGCCCTCAAGGCAGTCGAAATCACTCTCGCGGCTACGCTCAAGGCTTAACAGGGGCGGAGCGCTCGGCCGCAAGGAATCGGGGCAAAAAGGCCGCACCTCCCGCAACGTAATGCAAACCGCGAAGCGGCGTACCCCCGGCTGGGCCACATTTACAGGCCTGGCAATCGTCCATTTGGGCGCGCTCTGCGCGTTCATCCCCGGCACGTTCCATTGGAGCGCGCTGATCGTTATGACGGTCCTCTACTACGTCACGGGCGCCTGGGGCATCACCCTCGGCTACCACCGGCTCCTGACGCATCGCAGCCTCAAGCTGGCGAAACCGATCGAATACGCGTGCGCGATTCTCGGTACGCTGGCGCTTCAAGGCGGGCCGATCGATTGGATCGCGACGCACCGCGCGCACCACGCGCACACCGATAAAGAGGGCGACCCGCACGACGTCAACCGCGGGTTGCTGTGGAGCCACTTCGAGTGGCTCTACAAGCCGAACGATGCGATGCTCTCGCCGGAAGAGCAGCTGCGTTTGGCGCCCGATCTCGCCAACGACAAATTCTATCGGTTCATGGAGAAGACGTATCTCCTGTGGACCGTCGCGCTCGCCGTCGCGCTATTCGCCGTCGGCGGCCTCTCGTGGCTGGTCTGGGGCATCTTCGTGCGCATCGTGATCACGTATCACATCACGTGGCTGGTCAACAGTGCGGCGCACCACAGCGGCTACCAGAGCTTCCGCACCGGCGACAAGTCGACCAACAACTGGTTCGTGGCCTTCCTCGCCTGGGGCGAGGGCTGGCACAACAACCACCACGCGTTCCCGTTCTCGGCGCGCCACGGCCTGCGCTGGTTCGAGATCGACGCGACCTGGTGGACGATCAAAGTTTTGGCGTGGATGAAGCTCGCCCGCGACATCAAGCTCCCGACGCCGGCGATGATTCAGCGCCTGCAGATGCAGCCCCAACGCGTCAGTCGCGAAAACGGCTAGCGCCGCTTCGCGACCGCCCGAAACTGCAGAGAGCCTCGGCACGCGCCGGGGCTCTCTTGCGTTTTGCGCGCCTCGGAGGCGACGCACGTGGCGGGAACGTGTCGGAATCGAACCGACCAGCCGTCTTGCAACGGCCTCCACGGTTTTGAAGACCGGGCGAGCCACCAGACCCGTACGCTCCCACGATTGGAAGATGCTCTTCTACGGCTTTTTCGCGGCTCGGGGCTACGCCCTGCTCGCGTGCGCTAGACCCCTTGCCACCATGTGTCACGAGATCCTCGTCGAACCACGCGGAGCGCCGTCAACGGCGCCTGAGCCTGCGGGCCATGAGATCTCGAGCTTAGTGAGCTCGGGAACGTACCTCGACGCGTCTTCAATTATCACCACGTCGCTTCGGGCCGCATAATAGTCGCAAACAACCTGATAGCGTGCGCCGTGCTTAGCCATGAAGTTCGTCCGCGCATCATGATCGCGCAAAACGCTTGTTAGCGCCCTGCGCCCTTTGAAGAACCGCATCGGATGCTCGGCACCAAGGACATAGAGATATTTTTCCTTTGTTGTCTGATGCTCCGCCAAAAGGTAAAAGTCTTTGAAGAGTCCGTTCTGCCGAATACTTTCCGGGCCGCCTTGCCACTGGATAAACTTAAACTCCGCGACACGCTGATCGGTTTCCAGATCAAACAAACGCCCAGTATTGCCCGCGCCAAGAGAAAGCGATTCGACAACCTCTCCAGGACGCAGTATCTGAGGAAGACAAAGCAGTATTCCAACCGCGTGGATTACAACGTTGATCTGCCCGACGATTTGCTTGAGCGTACCCGCTCCCGCCAAAGTGTCAGGAGTGGCCCCGCGCTCGGCTACAATGGCCGCGCATCGATCCGCGTCGGCACCGCGCAGGAGCTCCTCAATCGACGCTAGGTGCTTCGTAAGGCCCGGGCCACCGAATCGCTGGACAGCTCTAACCGCCTCTACCGCATCCATGCCCTTACCTTCTTCAGACACAATTGCGATTCCGCAGTTCCGGAGCGCCATCGCTTGACTGCGAGCCCGTGTGCCCGATCTGACTAAGGTCGTTAGCACGCTTCGTACGGACGATTCGTTCGCCATCGGGATTAAGGCTCCGGACCGTACTACCCGTAACAGCATCGCGACGCCAAGCACGACCGGCCACACTTTTTTTTGACCGTGAGCGGTGCCTTCGCATAACTCGCCAATAGCCTTCAGGTGTGTCACAACACCGATGATCTTTTTCGCGGGATGCGGCGCCTCGTCAGACACTATCCTGACCATATCGAAGAGATCTCGGAACCGTTCTTGGCTGGCACTGCCTTCTTCCCTGGCGGGTTCGGAACGTGGAGGGACGTGCCGGATGCACCAAGCCCTAACCTCCCGACTAACGGCATCCTATTTGTCGGTCACAACTTTGACGGGACAGAAAGCAGGGCAAATGCGAAGGGCGACCAGGATCGCATAGACGAGCTCGACTCATCGACATGGCTAGGAATGGCCGCACTGCTAGGAAACCTGTGCCTCCGGCTGGATAGCAACGATTGCTTTTTCACGAATGCATTAATGGGCATGAGGAAGGGCGCGGCAGCAGGGCCCGTGCGCGGCGACCGACGCTACTACCTCCAATGCCAGGCGTTCTTGCGGCTACAAATCCGTTGGACAAAGCCTCGGATAGTAATCGTCCTTGGACCAAGAACGCTTTGCAGATTCCGAGCGATAAGCCCCGAGTTACGCGTCGCGTGGGCGAACCTCCACACCTTGAAGGGTCAATCGACCGCGCCGACACGGCCGTCGTTGACGCAACATTTGATGGTCATCGGTGCGTCGTGAGCATCATTCCGCATCCAAGTGCGTGGCCCGGACGCAAGGACTATGATATTTTCCGCGACCGAGCCGATAAGATCGGTCGAGCCCTTCAAACTCGACGCATAATGGACGCGTCTTCGTAATGCGCCGGCCCCCGAACGGTTCGCGTCTCCTCTCACGGTCAGGACATCGTCCCTTCCGGCGTCAGCTGACGCGGACCGCCTCGCAATCCACATGCGTGAGCAACAGTCGTAGAGGGTGACGCGACCAAATTCAGCCACGAGGCCCTGGCGGGGGCAAAGCCCTTCGGCGGCGATCGCACATCCAGAGGCGAAGGCATAGCTTATGCGCAACGATCCACGAGTCGTTCTTAACGCGCAGCTAGGAGCGCATGTGCATCAACTTTGCTCCCGTGATCAAGTCTCTGGTGACTTGCGCTAGATGAAGATCGTGAGCGCAAATGTCAGCGGGCTGAGGGCGGCCGTGAAGAGAGGCTTCTTCGATCTGCGGCATGTCGTTTCGGCGGATGTAGTTTGCCTTCAAGAAACTCGTTGCGACGATGCCGCTTCGATCGGGTGCGCTCTCGGTTTCGAGGCGGTCGCAGCGGACCGCCGCCGCGACGAATCGGGAAAACTCGCTCATGGTGGGGTCGCCATATTCTCACGGCACCCCATACGAATGCAAAACATGCATACGGAGGAGGCACTGAGAACCAGAGGGCAGTTCGTGTGTTGCACAATCACTGGCGTGAATGTCGCCTCCGTTTATGTCTCACAAGACGCGCAGCCGAAGCAGTTTCCAGCACTCAACTATCTTTTTTCGAAACTACGCGCGGACGGTGCCGCAGCCGTCGTCTGCGGGGACATGAACACGTTCCGTGATGCGCGAGATTCATGGAGCTTTGCAAACTCCTTAAGAATACGAGGAGTGGGATGTGATTCCGGAGCGATGGCGTGGTCTAACGGACTATTGCTCGGTGACTGGGTAGACGCTATCGAAGCCGACTATCCTAAACGGCCGCTTTATACATGGTGGCAGCGCCCGGATTTGTTCGATCGTGGCGATGGGACGCGCCTTGACTATATTCTCGTTTCGAAAACCGCTCACGGCCGCGTCATACCGCAGTCCGCCGCTGTCATGACAGATGAGCGATTCGGCGGACATGCTCAGGTGATGCTGACGCTTAAACCGGATAAGGCACCCGGCGCGAGTGACCTCGGCTAGTTAACACGGCGCCACCCGGCACGGAACGTCCAATCGTGTGCCGCGCGGGTCCACTCTTCATAGCCCCTTTCGACATATGGTTTGGGAGCTCGGCTTTACGAGTCCGTGCGGCCGACTACGTCCACCATCTTCTCCGCCATTCACAGCGGGAATGGTCGGTACGAGGCGGTACGAAACGAAGTTTAGATTGCGAAAAGCCTTACAGGACAAGACTAGTCGGTACGCGCCGGGACCGCTGGGGACCCAGCCAAGCGCATTTGAAGACCGGGCGAGCCACCAGCACCCGTACGCTCCCATGCGCCGTAATACACCTTCGCCGCCGCGGCTGCCATTCTTGGCGGCCATCTCGTCGTCGAAACGACACCTTCGTGTCGTCCCGTGGCACGCCTTGCTTGACGACGAGCGTTCCTCGGACGTCGTACGCTGAGTACCAGGTGCGGGAGCCGTCATCGACGCGAAAGATCAGCCTCGCTTTCGCAATCCGCTGCTCGGTGACCGCCTCAAACCGGAATTTCCCCAACCGCACAACGTGAGCTTTCTCGCCGCCATCGACCTCGTGATAGTCGATTTTGCGCGGATCCCATCGCGAGTAGAACAAGACATACACATACGGCTGATTGATCTTGGCATCGACGACGATGGAGCCGAACTGCGCCTGATGAGGAAGGACGAACGTGAAGAGTTCCGCGAGACCGTATTGAAAGCGCGCTTTGCTCGCGTCCGGATATTTCGTGAGGTACGACTGGGAAAAATCCAGCGTGGCGAACAGCGCGACGCAGGTCATGCTCACCTGTGCTGCCGTCGCGACGGTTGCCGATGCCACGGCACGGGTGAGCCAAAGGAACCCTGCGGCACTAAAGATCGGGACGAGCGGAAAACCGTGGATGGCGCGCAAGAGATGCATGTGCGTTGCCGTCAGGCTGCCCGCCACCGGAAACAGTGCGAGCCATGTGAGCAGCAGCGCGGCATCGGAACGCCGCATCGGTGCCTGCAAACGTCTCGTTGCCGTTAGGGTCGTGAAAAAGACGCCGAGATAGAAGAATGGCGCGAGCACGGCGAAGTTTCGTCCGATTCCCGGAACGTCGTACGTCAGATCGGCATTGCCGCGTCCGAAGAGCGCGATCGGGCTCAGGTACAAAACGTACCGCAGCGCGAACCCTCCCAGGCGATGCAGCGGACCCCCCGGCAAGACCACGTCCTTGAAGCGGAAATTGCTCTCGGGATGAGCGATTAGCAGTACGTAGATGGGCGTGACCAGCAGGACGAAGACGCCGACGAGGATACATGCGCAAGCCGGCCGGCGTCGAAAGTAGATCAGGACGGCCGCGACGATCATGAGCGGGACGAAGAGCTTCTGCGTCGGATACGAATAGGTGAGCAGCGCCCCGACTGCGGCGGCGACCGCCGCTCGAACAGTGCTCGTCGCGTTTCCTCTGCCTTCCTCGGCGGCCCACAACAACGCTAGTATGAAGAGGATGGTGAAGAATGGAATGATGTTCGGCGGAAGCGCTTCGCGCGACGTGATGATGCTCCAGGGAGCGATCGCCAACAATCCTGCGGCGACGAGCGCGACGTCGTTACGTCCAAAGAGTTTGCGAACGAGCACGTAGAGAAGCGGGACGGAGGCGATCCCGAACAACGCGACCGGGAGTCGAATCGACCACGTTGAGAGGCCGAAGAGCCGAACGAACGGGACAGTGATGTACGTAAGCAGCGGCGAGGCCCAATCGCCGAACGATTGGAGCGCCACCGGAAGCAGATTCCCGTGATGATCGCGCAGCGTCAGTCCCAGACTATACGCATCGTATCCGTTGACGGCCTCATCTTGGTTGAGCGCGACAGGGTCGTGCGCAAGGCCATACAAGCGGAGGATCGACGCAGCAGCAACGATGAGAAGAAGCACGGACTTCGAGGACGTCACCATCATCATCTGGCTCCTTCCTGCAAACCGTTCTCCGTAGAACGACGTCGCAAGAATGGCGTGCTTCGATCGATCCGCCCGGCGTTTATACCTTGCAGATCGGTTTCCTCGCCGACAGAGAGCCGGTCGAATACATGCGTTCCAGGCAATACGGCAAACGTGCCCTCGGCGATTTAATTCCGACCGGGCATGATGCAGCTCGCAAGTCTGAGGTGCGGCAAGGCGGGAGTACGGACCCTCGCCGTATCGCTACGTCATCGTGACGATTCTTTGCGCTCGAAGTGCCTCAGCGCTCACGCATTCCAGAACACGAACATTGCAATCGCGGCGAGGCCCATGAGCACGACGGTGAGCCAGCCCCAAGCGCGCGCAATCGGCGAGCTCACCCAGCGCCCCATCACCTTGCGGTTCGACGCGATCGTAACGATCGCGAACACCAGCGGCACGGCCGCGACGCCGTTGAACACCGCCGACCAGAAGAGCGCTTTGATCGGGTCGATTCCGATGAGGTTCATCACGATGCCGATGATGATCCCGGCTGCCAGCACGGCATAGAACCGCGGCGCTCGGGCCGGTGTCTCGCCCAGACCGGTGCGGAACGAGAGCATCTCCGAGGCGACGTACGCCGACGATCCGGCCAGTACCGGGATGCCGAGCATCCCGGTACCGATCATGCCGAGGCTGAACAGCAGGTATGCGAAGTTTCCCGCCAGCGGGCGCAACGCTTCTGCCGCGTCCTGCGCCGTCGCGATGTCGTGCTTCCCGTGCGCTCCCAGCGTCACGGCTGTCGTCGCGATGATAAAGAACATCACCACATTCGAGTAGATCATCCCCGTGTTGACGTCGGCGTGCGCATCGCAGATCTCGTCGGCGGTCGCACCCTTGCGCTCGGCGATCGTCCGGCGCCCGGCAGACTTTTCTTCTTCGACCATGAGCGACGATTGCCAGAAGAACAGATAGGGCGAGATCGTCGTCCCGAGAACGCCGACGACGGTCGTGATCCAGTGACCGTCGGTGTGGAATTCCGGTACCACCGCATGACGTAGGATCATCCACCAATCGGGACGCACGATGAACGCGGTGACGACGTACGCGAAGAGCGAGAGTGCCAGCCATTTGAAAATGCTGCTGAGCAACCGATACGAGCAGTAGATCTGTGCGATGACGAGCGCAGCGCCGAAGGCCACCACCCAGGCCACGACGGGGAAACCGGCGACCATATGCGCGGACGCCGCCATCCCGGCCAAGTCGGCACCGACGTTGAACGTGTTGGCGACGACGACGAGCAACGCGAGACCGAGCGCAAGCCAGCGCGGGAGCAACTTGCGCATCACCGCGGCGAGCCCGACGCCGTTCACCATGCCGATACGGGCGCACATCCCCTGTACGACCGCCATCATCGGTGTCGTAATCAGCGCAAGCCAGAGCATCGAGAGCCCGGTCGTCGCGCCGGCGACGGAGTAGGTGGAGATCCCCGACGGATCGTCGTCCGCCGCTCCGGTGATCAGACCGGGACCGAGGTTCTTGAGCGCGTGTACCGCCCGTTCGCGCCACGGAGTTCGACAGGCGACGACCGGCGGATCGACGACCTCCGGCGTCTCGCGGTCGGCTAGCGCCACGATCTGTCCACCATGCTCGTATGATCCCCAAGCGGCCGTAAGTCAAAAGCCGCCGAGATCGCTCGCCGACGACCTGTCGCTCAGATTCCGCCCAGAAGACCGACCATTTCTCGCAGCAGGGTAGTCGCGCGCTCGGCGTCCGCATCGCGCTTATGGAGGTAGGTGTCGACCAGTCCCTGCATCTTCTTCCAGGAGACTTCCGCGTCGGCCGCATCGGTAAAGGCTTTGAAGAACTGAATCCAATTCTTCGCGGCGATACCCGCGACCGGTTCCTCGAGGGCCTCCGCGACGTACGTCTGGAGATCGGGTAATCCCAGCCTCGCCACGCGGCCGAAGTTGCCGCCTTTGTCCGAAAACGGCTCGTCGTTCGTGCCGCTCTTCGACTGCGGATACGCGCTGGACGACGCGGCGAGCTTGATCCGCGCGTCGCGTTCCGTCCCTCGTTCGAATTCCCACCAATAGTTCCGAGCCTCCGCGGCGAAGCGCGCGCTCTCGATAAAGGGCGAATGCACCACGGGATGGCCGGAGAGAACGTTCTTCAGACGCCACGGGACGATAACGAGAAGATCGTTGTCGGCGCACGCGGTCGGGGTCACCGTATAGCGGAACGACGGTACGCCCTCTTTGGAGAGCAGATACCAGCCTTTCAACTCGATCCCGACCGCGGTATTCAACGTGCCGCCGCTGCGGGACACGAGCCGAACGTCCGGAAACGTCTGCGACTTCCGCTCGAATCGGTACTCGAGCCACTCGTCATCGGGGTCCCACACCTTGCGGATCGCGTTCAGCGTTTCGACGACCTGATTTTCGATCGTGCCGCCGAGTGACGAGTTCAGGGCAAACAGATCCGTCGCATCGATTCCGTCGATCGTCGTCTCTGTCCTGAAGTACGCCGAGAGTGCGCGGATCGCGTCACGCAGATGGTGATCGAGCTTCGCCTTTTTCTCCCCGGGCGCGAGCACCGGACGAGTGGGCCGGGCGGGACTAGTCAACATCCGGTTTGCCAAGGAGAAGGTTGTGTGAAGCCTCGTCCAGCCGTTGCGCTGCGAGCTCGAAGAATACCGAGTACCGCTCCGCACTAAACGGCCGGCGCGTCAACTCGATCGCGGCAACCGAGGCCGAACACAATCCTCCGAACGGCTCCCACACCACGTCCCCCGGCTTCGTGGACGCCTTCACCATGCGCCGCATGAACGCGAGCGGCTTTTGGTTGAGGTGCACGGTGGCGTTTTTGCCGGGATTGTGCACGCGCGGCGCGGCACGATGACCGTTGCCCTTGTAGCGCTCCTCGCCGTTGAGCGGCGGGTGCGTCCAGACGTTCGTGACCGCATGCTCGTGCGTCCACGGATGACGCAGCGCAGCCCACTCCTTTGGAGTAACCGGACGTTTTCCATCGATCGAGAAGTACGGTCTCCCTTTTCGATCGCCGTGTTTGTTGGCGTACGCCACGAGCAGCGCCATCATTTCAGGGGGCGGGAAATACCACAGCCAATCCTGCGTGAGGTATTTTCGCGTGGCCGCGTTCTTGACGTTGCATGCGTCGTTGGCTTCGTTCAGCGCGAGTCCGGCGCGCTTCCATTCGCTCCGCAGCCATTCTTTGGCCGACATCATTCCATTCGGCGACGGAAACTCGAGCCGGCGGCGATACAGCACGCACACTTCGGTCACGACGGGAAACTGGCGAATCGTGTCGCCGTTTACGTTGCCGGCGATGTGCTGAATGCCCTTATCCCAGATGATCGTTTGAACGTACTCCCAGCCGTGCTGCACGAGTAACGGATGCACCGTCGCCCAGCCGACCTCGGTGTTCCAAAACCAGAGCGTCGTGGCGGGAGTCGCCTTTTTCGACCACGCCTCGACGTGCGGGCGGTACCACTCGACGAGCCCTTCGGGAGTGCGCGGATCGCCCGGGAAGCCGCCGACGCCGTACGCCCCGTCGGAAATAACGGTGCTCGGCGACGGCCAACTCTCGTAGGCTCCTAGCGCGTCGCCATCATGGAGCGTCCAAGCCGGCGGAACGGCACGGCGGTCGGGCGCGGCACGACGTCGAGGAGCGGGGGCTTGAACGCGTGCCAGCAGGGCCAGAGCCTCCGAGCTAATGGCGGAAACGGGAATCGAACACCAGTACGATACCCGAGGCGCGAAGTCATGCCGGCGGGTGGGCTACATCTGATTCGGCAGCGGGCCGCCGCGGTGCTGTTCGCCCGGCGCGCGGTTTTGGTGCGGCGCCATCGCTGCGCCGCGTTCGTGCCCGGCCTCCGCGTGCAGCGCGCCCTGCTTCGCGACGCGCTCCTCGCCGACGAGCCGTTGGTGCCGCTCCGCCGTCTGCTCGGCGATCGAGGGCGTCCACAGCGCGCGGAGGTCCCGCGGCAGCATGCGGACGATCTGCGCCATCGGTCCCGGGATGCGGCGTTCTAGTACGCGGAACACGCCGCGCGTCGCGTTCGCGACGTCGAACGCGGGATCGTCGCCGGCGTACACGCGAACGCGATGGAAGAATCCCGCTCGGTCGTGTTCGACGGTCCGCGGCCGCCCGGGATCCCACCCTTCGAAGAAGAGCCCACGGATCAGCGTCGGCATCTCCGCGGCGAGATGACCGTTCTGGCGCGCGGTCGTCTCGTCGCGCAGTGCCCGCAGCACCGCGCGCAGAGCCCTCAGCGCGCCGCGCTCGTCCAAGCCGGTCTCCCGCGCAACCTCCGCGATCCAGTCGTGCGCCTCCCGCACGCCGGCGTCGAACAGTCCGGCATCCGTCTGCGACGTCATGGGCACCTCCGCCTCACAGCAGAACGTTGACGACGGCCCTACCCGCGCAAACGGAGCGCTAACTGCACGACGGGCGCCCGGTTATACAGTCGCCTGCGGCGTGGCCGTGGTGGCTCGTCCCGTCGGTGCAGCGTGCACCACCGGCGGAAGCGTCGCCATGATCTCCCGAAACGATTCGTACCACGCGTCGAGCGCCGAGAGGACACCCGCAACCGCGGCGATCTTCAACGCCCATGCGCCGGTATGGAACGCCATCGCGATCCACACGAAGGCGAACAGCACCAGGAGCAGGCCCATGAGCAGCTCGATCGTCTGCAGACCGGTGCGCATCGTCGCGACGAGCATGTACGCGGTAAAGATGCCGAACGCGACCACGATCCAGGCGAGGTCGGCGCTCATGCTCGCCGACTTCCCGGCGAAGAACCACAGATAAAACGCGGTCGAAGCCCAGAACACGCCGTAACCGCCGAGGAGCGTCGTCGCATACGTGTTGCCGGCCCGGTATGCGGCGACGGCAGCCAGCAGCATCCCCGCGCCGCCGGTGAAGATCGCGTAGCCGATCAGCGCTTGCGGCTCCAGCGCCCCCCACAGAAAGCCCGACAGAATGAACACACACACGCCATAGCAGAGGAGCCCGAAGGGAAGCGGGTTCGCCGGCGTGACTTGCATCGAGTTTGCCATTTCGCACTCTCCGGGGAGGGCAGTCCCTGTTGTGGGGCCGCGCTTCACTCCCCGTCCTCATTTTAGCGCTTTCGGAGACGCGGCGGGAGAAAACCGCCGCAATTTCCGCTGTCGGCGGGCGACTGCGGAACGGCGGGCGACTGCACGGCAGAGTAGCGCCTCAGCACCAGCCGGAGAAATTTACGACGCGAGCGCCGCGGCGATCTGCGCGGCGAGATGCGCGTTGTTCTCTACGAGCGCGATGTTCGCGTGCAGGCTGCGGCCGGCCGTCGTGTGATAGAGGCGGTCGAGGATGAACGGCGTGACAGCCTTGCCGCTGATGCCGCGCGTCGCGGCCTCGGCGACCGCGTCATCGATGTACCGAGCGATCTCGGCCGGCGGGATCTCGGCGTCGGGCGGAATCGGATTCGTCACCAGAACGCCGCCGACCAATCCCAGCTCGGCTTTCGCGCGGATCAACGCGGCGATCTCCGCGGGCGCATCGAGGCGCAGCGGCGCGCGCAGGCCGCTCGAACGGCTCCAGAACGCGGGAAAGTCGTCCGTCCGATATCCGACGACCGGAACGCCGCGCGTCTCGAGCAGTTCGAGCGTCTTCGGAAGATCGAGCAGCGCCTTCACGCCGGCGCACACGACCGTAAGCGGCGTACGCGCGAGTTCTTCGAGATCGGCCGAGACGTCGAACGTCGCCTCTGCTCCACGGTGCACGCCGCCGACGCCGCCGGTGGCGAAGACGGCGATGCCGGCGAGGTTCGCGCAGATCATCGTCGCGGCGACGGTCGTCGCGCCGGTCTTTCGGGCGGCGATCGCGTACGGAAGATCGGCGCGGCTCAGCTTGAGCACGTCGCGCGCGCCGGCGAGCGCTTCGAGCACCGCATCGTCGATGCCGATGCGAATGCGGCCATCGATCACCGCGATCGTCGCCGGCGTCGCGCCCGCTTCGCGCACGATCGCCTCGACGCGCCGGGCCGTCGCGACGTTCTGCGGGTACGGCATCCCGTGCGTCACGATCGTCGTCTCGAGCGCGACGACGGGAGCGCCGCGGTCGAGCGCGGCCCGCACGTCGGGCGCGACGTCGAGATGCCCGTGCAGCGTCAACGTCACGGTGCGACCAATGCCGGGGAGAGATCGGCGCGCACCGTGGCGTCGGTCTCGATCGTCAGCGCCGCGGCGCGCGCACCGCTGCGCACCGCCGCGACGAGATCGTCGCCGGCGAGCAGGCGCGCGATGGTGGCGGCGAGCAGCGCGTCGCCGGCGCCGGTCACGTCGACGACACTGCGGGCGGGAAATGCGGGGATCGCTTCGATGCCGTCGCGCGCGACGAGCACGTCGGCCGCGCCGCGCGTGAGCACGACCGCGCCGGCTCCGCGCGCGCGCACCGCGAGCGCCAGCGCGGCCGGGCCGTCCGGCACGGTGCCGTGCGCGGCGAGATACGCCGCGGCTTCCGCCTCGTTGAGGAAGAGCACGTCGACGCCGTCGAGCCGCGCGGGCAGCGAAGCGGCCTTCGGAAGGGAGACTGCGTCGAGCGCGAGCCGGTAGCCCGCGCCGCAGCGCCGCTGCGCCAGCGCTTCGATCACGTCCGCCCGCAGGTTCGTATCGGCGACGATCCAGTCCGCCGTCGCGATCGACGGCCACGTGCGCGCGAGATCGTCCGGGGCGAAGCGCTCGAAGATCGACATGTCGGCGATCTCGAGGACCAGCGCGCCGTGCGGATCGATGACGGCGACGTACTGTGCGGTCGCGGCACCGGCGATCCTGCACACACCGCGCACGTCGACGCCGTCGCGCTCGAGTTCGCGCAGCAGCGCGCGGCCGTCGTCGTCATCGCCGGTGAGCGAGATGAGCGACGTCGCGACGCCGAGCCGGACCAGGTTGTGCGCGACGTTGCGCGCGACGCCTCCGAAGCGGGTCACCGCGCGGCCGCACAGCGAGGTGACGCCCGACGGTACGGCCGCATCGAGGGTGAACTTCCGATCGACGTCGGCTCCGCCCACACACGCGACGCTCGGGCTTGATTCGGAAGGCATGCCCAGGCCGTGTTCACGCCCGCTCGGCGCCGGGGCCGCCTCGCGCGCAGCGCTCGCGCCGTCTGGTTTGAGCGACCCGTCACTGGGCAACCATGCAGGGGGCTTTCGCGTCCGCGGGCCCGCGTAACACTCGCGAAAGGGGAGAACCATGGCAGGTCTGGTTTGGGGAGTCATCGTCGTACTGTTCGTTCTGTGGCTGCTGGGTTTCGCAATCCACATCGGGGGCGGCCTGATTCACCTGCTGCTGGTGATCGCGCTCGTCCTGTTGGTGTACAACCTGGTCACGGGACGCGGCGCCCGCATTTAACCCGCGTCGCGCGACGAGGCCTCCCTCGTCGCGCGACGGCTTACCGGTTCACTCTTCGGTTTCGTGTTCCGGCGGATCTTCGAGCGTGATGGGGCCTTCGAACACTTCGAGGATCTCGCTGCCGGCGATCACAACGGCGTCGCGCTCCTTGTCGAAGATCGCCTCGCTGGCTTCCATCCATGCAATCGGGCCGTCTTCTTCTTCGTCTTCGCCCGGTGCGAGATAGGCGAACTCGAGGAGGCCTACGGCGGCGAATGCGTCGACGATCGCCGCGGCGGCCGGGAGCACCTCGGTGCGCGCGGCTTCGTCGCCGTCGTCGATGCGGCGCAACAGCCCGAGCAGCGCCTCCGAGAGATGTTTGGCAAGATCGGGGCTATCGAGCGGATCGGCTTGATGCGTATCGTCGTGGTTCACCTGGCCCGGCTTCGACACGGGGAGGGCCGGCCCATGGGGGAATCCGGCCGGCCCTGCTCGTTCAGCGCAAGCCGTCGTAACGATCGCGCGCGAGCCAGACTTCGGCGACGCGGCGCCGCAGGTCCAATTCACGCTCGGTCGCCGTCGCCACACTTCCGCCGACCCGCTGGTTCAGCGTGGCGTGGATTTTGCGGTGCTCGACGTTGAAGCGCACGCTCACGCGGCGCACGAGGCCGTGAAGTGAGGTGCGCAGCGACTCCTTGCGCTCGGCCGAGGTGATCTGCGGCGGCGGCGGCGGCGCTTCCGGCTCGCCGTCATGCGAACCGGCGAACGCCTCTCCGCTTGCGAACGCTGCGGGATTGAAGAGCGGTCCGAAATCGACCACCCGCTCGTCGGTCGTGCGCGCAGCGATCGCTTCGTAGAACCCGGCATCGGACGCCCGTTCGGCGCGTTGCGCGGCGTCGAGCGCCGCCACCTCTTCTTCGCGCTCGTCGCGGCCGTTCAAACCGTGGCGAACGTCGATCGTGATGCCGCGCGCGAGCTCGCGCAGACGCGAATCGTCGGGCACGAACACGTACGCTTCCGGATCGTTGAGGCCGTCGATCGTGCGCACGAAACGCCCGCAGAACTGGCGAAAATACAGCTCGGTGATGACGTTCGAGGCGAACACGCCGACGCGCAGCCGCGGGATGTCGACGCCTTCCGAGACCATGTGCACGGCGACGATCCAGGGGTCGGACGAACGCGCGAACGCCGAGATGCGGTCGGACGCGTCGGCGAGATCGGAAACCACGATTGTCGGCCGCACGCCGAGACGGCGTTCCATCAGCGCGGCGATCGCTCGCGCGTGGTCTTGATTCATCGCGGCAACCAGTCCCGCCGCGTCGCGATGGCCCTCCGCCCGCACCGACATCAGCCGCATGTGCGCGCGGCTGAGCACGTCGCCGATCCACTCGTCCTGCGTAAGCATCGTGCGCAGCCGCTCCGAGTGGTGCAGCCGCTCGCGCAGCGCGGTATCGAAGGACGCCGACATCTGCGTGCCGTCGCGCGCGACCCACTCGGCCTCGCCGCCGTGCAGCGCGAAGACCAGCGCGCGACACACGCCGTCGCGCAGCGCCGACGCGTAATCGTACGCGAAGTCCGCGACCGAGAGCCCTCGGTCGTAGCGCACGAAGGGGATCGCGGTGCCGTCGGAGCGGAACGGCGTGCCGGAGAGCGCGACCCGATGGGCGGCGAGCTCGAACGCGTCGCGCAGCGCTTTGCCCCACGTTGCGTCGTCGCCGGCGTGATGGAGCTCGTCGAGCAGCACGGCCATGCCGCCTTCACCGCTCGCGCCGCGGCACAGGTCGCGGTAGAGCCGCGGCGCGGCGCAGACCTGCTGGTACGTGACCACCGCGCCGTGGACGTCGCCCGCC
>JAQBPM010000139.1 GCA_028287525.1 Vulcanimicrobiota bacterium
GCGGATGACGTGCGAGTAGGACGAGATGATGATCGATTGGGTGAACGCCCTGCCGCGGCGATAGCGCACGCCGTCGAGAAACTCGCCGTCGGTCACGCCGGTGGCGGTGAAGATCGCTTCCTCGCTCGCGCAGAGGTCGTCCAGTGTCAGCGTCGCGCCGATCCGCAGACCCTCGCCGCGGGCGATCTCTTCGTCGCGTTCGTCCCGCGCCCACAGCCGGCCGAACATCTCGCCGCCCAGCGCGCGCGTCGCGCACGCGGCGATCACGCCCTCGGGCGATCCGCCGATACCCGCCAGCATGTCGACTCGGGCGCGATCTTCCAGCACGGCATACACGGCGTTCGCGACGTCGCCGTCGCCGAACACGCGAACACGGGCTCCGGCGGCACGCACGGCGCGCATGAGCGGTTCGTTGCGCGGGCGTTCGAGCAGGGCGACCGTGAGGTCGGCGACCTCGCGGCCTTTGGCCCGGGCGAGCGCGCGCAGGTTCTCTTCGAGCGGCATCTCGATCGAAACGACGCCGCGGCCGGCTGGTCCGGTCACCAGCTTCTCCATGTACGGCACCCGCGTTCGGAAAAGCGTTCCGCGTGGGGCCGCGGCGATGACGGCGATCGCGCCGGGACCGCCTTTCGAGGCCAGGGTCGTCCCGTCGATCGGGTCGACCGCAATGTCCAGCGAAGGGCCGCGGCCGTTGCCGACCTCCTCGCCGTGATAGAGCATCGGCGCTTCGTCTTTCTCGCCCTCACCGATCACCACCACGCCGTTGAGGTCGGCGCCGGCGAGCGCCGTGCGCATCGCCTCGACTGCCGCGCCGTCGACGGCGTTTTTCTCTCCCAGACCGACTAAGCGTCCGGCGGCAATCGCCGCCGCCTCGGTCCCACGAACGAAGGCATACTCGAGCGCATGGGTCTCCATAGATCGCGTATTTCCAGGTGCCCGCTTGCTCAAAACCTGCTGATTCCGGCACGAAAGCGCCAAAGGCTATCCCGTGGTGACCTCGGTCCCAGTCTCGAGGGCCGGTGGCTAGGCTCGCCGGCGGCCCTCGGCGCACAGTACCCGCTCGAGGGTGGGGCGAAGGCCGCCGGGTGCAAGAGCGGGACGTCGCACTGTTCGGAGCGATCGCCGGCGCGCTGACGACGACGGACCTCGAGCGCGCGCTGGAAGCGGCGCTGCGCGAGATCGTCCATGCGCTCGATCTCGCCGCCGGCTGGATTTGGAATCTCGATCCGCAGACGGAACGGTTCTACCTCGCCGCCGCCCACGAGCTCCCGCCGTATCTGCGTGAGCCGGTGAAGATGACCGGCGACCCCTGCTGGTGCATGGAGTCGTTCGTCGACGGCGACTTCGATTCGAAGAACGTGGATACGATCTCGTGCTCGCGGCTGCGGACCGGGCGGGACGAGCCCGGTGCGCCGACCTTGGGTCTGCAGTCGCACGCCTCGGTGTTGCTTCGCTTCGGCGATCGGCGGCTCGGCATCATGAACCTGTGCCCGCCGGTGGGGCGGCGCCTGAGCACGACCGACCTGCAGCTGCTCTCCGCCATCGGAGCGCAAATCGGCCTAGCGATCGAGCGCGGACGGCTGGCCGAGGCCGGCGCGAACGCCGCCCGCTCGGACGAGCGCGCGCGTTTAGCGCGCGAGATCCACGACACGCTGGCCCAGGATCTCACCGCGATCGCGCTGCAGCTCGAGAGCGCGCTGCGCGATGCCGCACTCGAGGGGCCGCCGGCCGACCGCGTTCGCACGGCGCTCGACTGTGCGCGCGGATCGATGACGCGCGTGCGCGCGTCGGTGCTCAGCTTGCGGGCCGATCCTCTGGAAGGCCGTTCGCTGGCCGCGGCGCTGGCGGCGCTGGCGCGCAAGACCAGCTCCGAGACGGGGATGCGGGTCGCGTTCCACGAGCACGGCGCGCCGGCGGTGGCGTACGAGACCGAGGTGGAACTCTATCGCATCGCCGCTGAGGCGTTAGCCAACGCGCGCGTGCACGCCGGCGCCTCGCGGATCGATCTCGAATTGATCGGAACCGGCGGCGGCGCGTTTGCGCTGCGCGTCCGCGACGACGGATCGGGCTTCGATCCCGCGGCGCGCGACGCCGACCGCTACGGCTTGCTGGGGATGGAAGAGCGCGCGCGGCTGGCCGGCGCGGTGCTTCGGATCGACTCGACGCCGGGCGGGGGCACGTCCATCGAGGTCGCGATGGCGGGCGGCGTGCGTTGATCCGGGTCGCGATCGTCGACGATCATCCGGTCGTCGCCGACGGCATTGCCGCGAACCTGCGGTCGGATTCGACGATCGACATCGTCGCGACGGGTGCGACGGCCGACTCGGCGGTCCAGATCGCGCGCGACCACGCCCCGGACGTGCTGATCCTCGATCTCGAACTCGGCGGCCGCAGCGGCTTGGACGCCGTCGCCGGGGTGCGCGCCGCGTCGGCGAAAACGCGAATCGTCGTCTTCAGTGCGTACGCGGGGGAAGAGCGGGTGGCGAGCGCGTTCGAACGCGGCGTCGACTCCTACGTGCTCAAAGGGACGCCGAGCGACGAGCTCGTCGCGGTGATCCATGCGGTCGCGACCGGCGGAACGCGCATTCCGCCCGACATCGCGGGCCAGCTCGCGCGCGCCGTGCGCACGCCGCGCCGCGAACGCATCACCGTGCGCGAGCGCGAGATTCTGGTGATGCTGGCGGAAGGACTCTCGAACCGCGCCGCGGCCGATCGGCTGGGCATCTCCGAACGCACGGTCAAGTTTCACGTCGGCGAGATCCTGGCGCGGCTCGGCGCCGACAACCGCGCGCAAGCCGTCGCCATCGCGCAAGCCCGCGGGCTGCTCTAAAGACCTCGGCGTTCACTGGCCCGCCATCGAGGTGGCGAAGGGCGGGGTTTTAAACGCGGCGTCACATCGTGAAACGTCGAGGCCCTTCGCCGACCCCGCGCGGACGAATTGCTCAATGAGCCGCTCGGTGCAGGGAATCTCGGTCGTGTGCCCGGCGCCGCGCACGAGCACTTGTTTCGCATTTCGAAGATACGGCAGCGCTTCTGAAGCATAATGAGGCGGCGTCGTTGGATCGTCCGAGCCCGTGACGATCAGTATCGGCACATCACTGCGGACGGGATCGTTGAAATTCGGCGGCATCGGCCGCACGTTCCAAATCGAACAGGCATGCTGCTGCGCACGAACGCGCAAGTCTCCGGCGAAAGAATGGTTGGCGGCTGCCTTCAGTGCTTCTTCGGAGACGAAGGGAATTTCGTCAGCACACGTATACGAAAGAAAGGCGCCGTAGTTGACAGCTTTGGACATTAGGAGCGACATGCCGTTTACGAGGTCACCGAGCGGAACGTAGTCCGCATGGTATGCTCGTTCGACGACGTACGGAATCGACGCAGCATTTTGCGGATCGTATAGCGTGTTTCGCAACCGATCGACGAACACTTCCTTCGACAACGGGACCGTTTCGAACCGTTTCGTTGCCTCATTCTTCACCCGAACTAGAATCGGGCCATGGTCGAAGCGTTGCACCAGCACATCGAAGTGTTGCGCGAACGCTGGAAAGTGCGCGTTGCAGACAGCATCACGCCGGCATTTCGCGATCAAATCGTTCAATGCGGTCTGAGCGCCGTCGGGGGAGCCAGGCAGCGGAACAAAATGAGGCGCTACGACGCCATTGAGAATTGCACTCTCGACGTGCTCGGGATGACGGCGTATATCGACGAGGGCGAAAAAGGTGCCGTAAGAACCGCCGCCGAGTACGAGTTTCGGGTAGCCGAGCGCGGCTCGGACGTCATCGAAATCGTCGACCGCATTGTTCGTGTTATAGAGGCTTGGGTTGCTCCTCGCCGCGGTGTTCACCCGGCAGGCGGAGAGGAGCGCGTCGGGCCAAAGCTGACGGAAGTAGGATCCGGGATGGGCGGCCGGCACGAGGTTGCAATCGAACGCATGCGATCCGCCCATGCCGCGGCTATCGACGAAGAGAATGTCGTAACGGTCCCGCAGCGCGGAGAGTGACTTCGCGAACAAGCCGTCGGCGATAATAGGCACGAGCGAGACGGCGCTCTGGCCAGGTCCACCCGGGATAAACGCAATCGCGTGATGCGTCGGATGCTTTGCCTTCAGGATGACGAGCCGCAAAGAGATGATGCGGCCGGATCGGGCGACCCGATCTTCGTACACGCCGAACGTGCCGCACTCCGCGGGCACCTTCGAACGCCCCTGCGAACATGGCGCCAGATGCAGACCGAGCGACTCTGATTCCGCTCGCACCGCCGCGGACGGCACGACCGCCAAAACCAAAAGCGCCGTCAGAATGCACCGAAATGCGCGCATTCAAAACTCCTCTCATCGTAAACGTCAGGAGTCCGATTCGGCCCTAGCGGAGGCCATCGCCTCCTGTCCGTTCGGACAGGAGTTGTCCCCGTCTTCGGAGCGGCGCGCCGGGCGCGTGGTTTCGCTACGCTGGGCGCATGAACGACACCACTTGGTTCGAACGCGGACACGTCGCAATCGTCACCGGCGCGTCGAAGGGCTTCGGCCGCGCCGTCGCCGTCGAATTGGCCCGGCGCGGGATCTCGCTGATCATCGACGCGCGCGGCGAGGCCGCACTCGAGGAGGCGGCGCGGGAATTGGCCGAGCTCGTGCCGGTCGTCGCGATCGCCGGCGACGTCGCCGACGGAGCGCACCTGCACCGCTTGATCGAGGCTGCCGAACGGAGCTTCGGCCGCATCGACCTGGTGGTCAACAACGCTTCCACCATCGGCCGCTCGCCGTTGCCGTCGCTGGAGCAGCTCTCGCCGGCGACGCTGGAGCGCGTCTACGCGACCAACGTGTTCGCGCCGCTGCACCTGATTCAGCACGCGCTGCCGGTGATGCGCCGCAACGGCGGCGGCACGATCGTGAACGTCAGTTCGGACGCGGCGGTCGGCGCGTACGCGGGCTGGGGCGGATACGGCTCCTCGAAGGCCGCGCTCGATCAGCTCTCGCGCATTCTCGCGGTCGAGCTCGACGGTTCCGGCGTCAGCGTGATCGCGGCCGATCCCGGCGACATGGCGACCGAACTCCACGCGCTGGCGGTCCCCGATGCAGACTTGCGCGGGTTGGCGGATCCGCGTGACGTCGCGCCCGCCCTGCTGCGCGCGATCGCCGCACCGCGCGAGGCGTTCGCGCGCGTCGAGCTGCAAGCCGCGCTCGGCGCCGCCGTATGACGCTGACCGTTCCGCCCGCTCCGGCGTTCGGCCGCGAAGCGGTGACGACGCCGGAGCGCCGCGGGCTCAGCCGCGACGGCGTCCGGCTGCTCGCGACCGACCGGGAGCGCGGCCGGCATCGCGATCTGTTCTTTCGCGAGCTCCCTGCGCTGCTGCGGGCCGGCGACCTGCTGGTCGTCAACGATTCGACGACGCTGCCGGCCGCACTGACCGCGACGCGAGACGACGGTACGACTTTCGACCTCCACCTCTCGACGCGTATCGTCGATGCGCTGTGGATCGTCGAACCGCGTGCGCCTGGCGCAGAAGGAGCGCGGGCCGCGCTGCCGGGCGGCGCGCACGTCACGCTGCTCGCGCCGGTCGACGACGCGCAACCGCGCCTCTGGTACGCCGCACTCGCGCTGACGGAGCCGCTCGACGCCTACCTGGCCGCCCACGGCCGGCCGATTCGGTACGCGTATCTCGCGGAACCGGCGCCGATCGCCGACTATCAAACCATCTTCGCCCGAGTTCCGGGATCGGCGGAGATGCCGTCGGCCGGGCGTCCGTTCTCAGCGGCCGTGGTCGACGCGGTCGGCGCGGCAGGCGTCGGCATCGCCGCCGTGACGCTGCACGCCGGCGTGTCGAGCCCCGAGCGCACCGAGCGGCCGTATCGCGAGCAGTTTGCCGTGACCGCTGCGACTGCCGCCGCGGTCAACGCGACCCGCCGGGCCGGCGGCCGCGTGATCGCCGTCGGCACGACGGTCGTGCGCGCGCTCGAGTCGGCGGCGGACGGCGGCGAAGCGGTCGCGGCGAGCGGCTGGACCGGGCTCATCGTGACGCGCGACCACGGCGTTGCGCTAGTCGACGGCCTATTGACGGGATTTCACGAACCGCAGGCGAGCCATCTCGACATGCTGCGCGCGTTTCTCGACGACGCGACGCTCGACGGCGCCTACGTGCACGCGCGCGATGGCGGCTATCTCTGGCACGAGTTCGGCGACGTTCACCTGTTGCTCTGAACGTCGTCGGCTGCGGCCAGGCTCGCGCGTGTAACGAAACGGTAAGGATCGCCGTCCCTCGCTCCCTCTGTGGCACTTTTCAGGCATTTTTCATCCGTGCGGGATACGGTGGCCGAAAAGCAGCCCCGGAATTTGGAGGATTCTGATGCCGTTCGTTCGCTCATTTGCGCTCTTGTCCGTAGTTCTACTCGCCGCATCCGCCGCGCCGGTGTCGGCGGCGGCGGACGGGCCGGTCGAAATCCACCTGAACGCGATGAACGGTTCGGGTGAAAGCGGCACCGCGATCCTCACGCCGCAAGGCGCGAAGACGATCGTCGAGCTGAAGATGACCGGGGCGCCCGGCGATCCTCAACCCGCGCACTTTCATTCCGGAACGTGCGAGAGCTACGCCCCGCGTCCGCTGTACCCGTTGCGCGCGGTGGTGAAGGGCGGAACGACGACGACGCTCGACGTGCCGATCGACAAATTGCTCGCCGGCGACCTGGTGATCAACGTGCACAAGTCCTTCGACGACATCGCGACGGTCGTGAGCTGCACCGTCGCGAAGAAGGCCTGACGGCCGTGCGCGTCCGCTTTCCCGTCGGTGCGCAGATCGCGATCGGCTCGCTGCTGGCGATCGCGCTGATGATCGGCGTCGCCGCCGTCACGCAGCGTGGAATTGCGACGATGTCGCTCGCCGCCGCGCACGCCGGCGCGCTGCGTTCGGTGGCGACCGACGTGCGCGAGGTCCTCAGCGCGGCGCTGGCGCAGGAGAGCGCCGTGCGCGCGGTCATCGCCAGCGGCGATGCGGCGTACGTGCCGCAAACGGTGCGCGCGCATCGCGATCTGCAGGCTCGTCTCGCGGTGCTGCACGCCACCGACCAGACGACCTTGATCCCGGTGAACCGGCTGGAGCAGATCGACGTCTACGAGCAGCGCATCGCCGACGGCGTCGCGCGGCGGGACGTGAGCGCCGCCGGCCGAATCGCCGCCGTGCGCGGCGGCCGGCGCGCCGCGGCCGTCGCGGGAATGCGCGCCGACGATGCGGCGTTCTCCACCGTGCGCGGGATCGCCGAAAAATTGTACGCGTACTCCGCCGACGGTGCGGCGGCGGCCGACGCGGAGCTAGCCGCCGCCGGCCGCAGCGTCATCATGACGCTCGTGGCAAGCACGCTGATCGCGATCGTCCTGTTCGGCCTCACGGCGCTGGTGATCGGGCGTTCG
>JAQBPM010000199.1 GCA_028287525.1 Vulcanimicrobiota bacterium
CCATTGTGTTGACGGCAAAGACGAAGCCCGATCTCAATGCTTACATTTCAACCTATGAGCCCAAGCCAGCCGGGCTCGATGAACACACAACGCTGGCCCAATACGCTGAGACGGACTTCTTCCCCAATCTCACGGCTCGGCTCGACGGTGGAGAGATTTCCTACGCCTATCATGCCAACTGCACTTCGACCCTGCGGCGCTTCCTTTTGGAGCCCGACACGAAGCGGTACGGATACCTGAAGCACCAGCAGGCCGTCGATGCGCTCCGGCGGGTTCCCTCGGAAGATCACCCCGATGGCGGTGCGCCGGTACTTCGATCTCCTGAAGCAGCACCTCCGCTCGACGCCCAGAAGTTGCTGAAGATTCTCCTCACCTCGATCTTCAGCCAGGCCGAGGAGTGCATGAAATTCCCAGATCAGCGATTGCTGAACGGCGTCAAGTTCGGCAAGGTCGAGGAGCGGAGGTCGTCATCTTCGATCCCGAGGTCGTGAAGGCGGCCATCGAAGATGCCTCGATTCCGTTGGCGGATCGGTTGCCCGTCGCGTCGGGAGCCGATCGAGCGAAGCGTGGGGCATCCGTTGGTCAGACTTCACGGCCGACTTCACCGACGTGACGATCCTCCGCGCAGTGCGGCGACAGAAGCGCGGGTATGCCGCGACGGCCCGGACCAAGACGGGGAAGGTCCGCATGGTACCGATTGCCTCCCTTGGATGGGATGCTACGGGAGGCTCGCAAGGCTGCTCTGGCGGCTTCTACGGCCTCGGAGCACGTGTTCGTGACCGAGGACGGCCATCGAATGGATAACGACAGGTGGGGTCACAGGTGGCCCGCGATCCGCGACCGCCTCGAGCTCCCTGCCGACGTGCCCTTCCGGGCGCTCCGGCACACGGCGAATAGCCCCATGCAGGAGCAGGGCGTCCCGCTCACCCACCGCCAGAAAATCCTCGGCCATGCGCCGGGCTCCCGCGTGACCGACCGGAACTACCTGCGGGTGTCCCCTGCCCCGCTCCGCGTAGCGGTCAAGGCGCTCGCCAAAGTCGGCAAAGGCCCGATGATTGCCGACCGTACCCGCTCCAGCGAGGTCAACTAGAAGGTCAACTTGAGCGGTGCAGGTGCGCTCTATCAGCGTTTTCCCTCTGGTCAGAGGGCCTTTGACACAGTAGAGGTCAGAAGTTCAATCCTTCTGCCGCCCACCACGTCCGAAAAACGCCGCGAATTCTTCGCGGCGCTTTTCTTTTTTAGTGCGTGACGAGCCGCGCGAGGCCGTAGGCGGCGCCGGCGGCGACCGCGCCGATGAACCACGACTGCAGCGCACCCTTCACGAGCGGCGTAGAGAGCACGCGCGCGCGGACGGCGCCGAAGACGAGCAACGCGATCGACGTGAACCCGATCGACCAGAGCAGCGCTTCGTGCGCGACCGGAATGAACGCGTACGGCGCAAGCGGGAAGATGCCGCCTAGGACGTACCCGCCGCCGACCAACGCGGCGCTGCGCGGCGCGGCGCGCTCGTCGGGTTTCTCAAGCCCGAGCTCGTTGCGCATCATGAACTCGACCCACTGTTCGCGATCGCTGGCTATCTCGTTGACGACGCGGGAGAGGATCGGCTCGCGAACCCCGTACTGGTGGAGGATCTGGGCGACTTCCGCCCGCTCTTCGGCCGGGATCTCTAGGGTCTCGCGCGTCTCCCGAGCATATTCCTTGGCGTAATGTTCCGCCTCGCTGCGCGCCGCGAGGTAGCCGCCGAGCCCCATCGAGATCGCGCCCGCCACGATCTCGGCCAGCCCGGCGGTCAGCACGATTCCGCTCGAGGCGACCACGCCGGTCACGCCGGCGGCCAGCGCAAACGGAACCGTCAGCCCATCGGCCATGCCGAGGACGAGGTCCCGGATCGTCTGGGTTCCCATGCCATGGCGCTCGTGGTCGGCGGCTTGAATCACCAGGGAACTGTAGCGGAGCCTCGGGATTTCGTCACGCCCGCGTTGGCTTGTGAGGCGCGCCGAACCCGGTTGGCGAAGAGCGCCCCGGTGACGACCTCGACAACGCCCGCGACACCTGCGAAACATCCGCCCGTGGACATCGCGCAGCTGCGCCACACGGCAGCCCACGTCCTGGCCTATGCCGTGCAGGATCTCTTTCCGGAAGCCAAGCCGACCATCGGCCCGGCGATCGACAACGGGTTCTACTACGACTTCGACCGCGCGACGCCGTTCACGCCCGAGGACCTCGCGAAACTCGAGGCTCGCATGCGCGAGATCGTGCAGGCCGACTACCCGATGACCGGCCGCCGCGTCACGCGCGAGGAAGCGGTCGACGCGTTCCGCGACAACCAGTACAAGGTCGAGCTCGCACGAGCAATCCCCGACGACGAACCGATCACGCTGTACACGATCGGCGAGTTCACCGACCTCTGCCGCGGCGGCCACGCCGAGGGGACGGGCGCGATCGGAGCGCTCAAGCTGACCTCGGTCGCCGGCGCATATTGGCGCGGCGACGAGCACAACCCGATGCTGCAGCGCATCTACGGCACCGCCTTCACGACGCCGCAGGAGCTCGACGACTACCTCGCGTTCCTCGAGGAAGCCGCGAAGCGCGATCATCGCAAGCTTGGAGCGGAGCTCGATCTCTATCACGTCGATGAGACGGCGGGCGGCGGCCTGGTTTTCTGGCATCCCAAAGGCGCGCTCATGCGCGGGATCGTCGAGGGGTTCATCCGCGACGGTCTGCGCGATCGCGGCTACCTGCCCGTCGTCACGCCGCACATCGTGCACGAGCACCTCTACGAGATCTCGGGACATCTCGAGAACTTCGCCGACGGCATGTTCGGTCCGATCGAAGTCGAGGGGCAGCGCTTCCGCCTCAAACCGATGAATTGCCCCGGCCACATCCTCATCTACAAGGACGGCGCCCGCTCGTACCGCGACCTCCCGCTGCGCTACAGCGAGTTCGGCACCGTCTACCGCTTCGAGCGCAGCGGCACGCTGCACGGGCTGACCCGCGTGCGCGGCTTCACGCAGGACGACGCGCATCTCTTCTGCACGCCCGAGCAGCTGCAGGGCGAATTCGAGCAGACGCTCGACGAGGCGCTGCGGCTGATGGACGCTTTCGGGTTCACCGGGTTCGAGTATTTCTTGAGCACGCGCGAGCACCGCGGTCCCACCGACGAGATCGCCGAGACGGCGATCCGCAATGCGCTCGAGTCGCGCAATCTGCCGTACGGCATCGACGAGGGCGGTGGCGCCTTCTACGGGCCGAAACTCGACATCAACCTGCACGATGCGATCGGCCGCAAATGGCAGCTCGGCACGGTACAGGTCGACTTCGTGCTGCCCGAGCGCTTCGAACTGAAGTATCGCGGCTCGGACGGCGCCGACCATCGGCCGGTGATGATCCATCGCGCGCTCGCCGGCTCGATGGAGCGGTTCTTCGGCGTGCTGATCGAGCACTTCGCCGGCGCGTTTCCCGCCTGGATCGCTCCGGTGCAGGCGGTCGTCGCGCCGATCTCCGAGCACCAGCTCGACTACGCGTACGAAGTGCGCGACGCGCTGCGAGCGCGCGGCTTCCGCGTCGAC
>JAQBPM010000203.1 GCA_028287525.1 Vulcanimicrobiota bacterium
CGCGCATCGCGAACAGCGACGTGTTTCTCGTCCCGCACGCGGGCCATAGTCCGCATCGCGACGCCGCTCCGGCCGTCGTCGAACGGATCGTCGCCTTTACTGCTCCTCTATGAGATTCTGCCACAGGCCGCGCCGCCGGTGCCGTCAATCCGTCGCTCTGACGCAAGAGTGCCGACTAGGGCAGCCACACGCAACCTTTCCGTAGGGAAAGCCAAGCGGATTCCCCTCAGCACTCGTTGACGGTGCTGTTCTCGCCGTAGTACGGTGAATTCCGATACATGCTCAATGATGAGCGCGTATCGGGAGCGCCCATCATGCCGGAAGACAACGTTCCCGGCCTCGGCAGTTCGGCAAGCAAGTGCGCGGTCGACGAATCGAGCGTGCGGCCACGCGCCTACGTCCCGTCGACACGCGAGCGGCCCTCGAGTGGAGCAATTCCGTAGGCTCTTCGCTCTGGCCACGCGCTCTTCGTGTCGCCGCTGTGACGTGTACCGGACTTTTCGGCACGACGTTAGACATCAAGAAGGATCAATCTGATGAATGCAAACGGACACGCGCGTCTCGGATGGGACGTCTTGGTCAGTAAGAAGCGTCCGGGTCTCACGAGCGGCGTCCCGCCGGGGAACGAAGAGCTGATGTGGGTCACGAATTCCGCCACGCTCATCTACGGCGAACGTGACGCCGTGCTGGTCGACACGTTCTTGACGATCGAGCAGTCGAAGGAACTCGTGGACTGGGTAGCGGCAAGCGGAAAGAACTTGACCACCATTTATATCACGCACGCTCACGGCGATCACTTCTTCGGTGTCGGGATGCTATTGGATCGCTTCCCGAATGCCAAAGCGCTAGCAACGCCCGAGGTCTCCGCGGCAATGCTGGGCCAGATTGCGCCCGAATATCTCGACAGTTTTTGGAAGGCGCGCTTTCCTAATCAGATCCCCAACCATCTCGTCGGCGCACAAGCACTTGACGGCACGGAGATAGACCTTGAGGGACAGAGGCTCGTCGTCGTAAAGCTTGGGCACACCGACACCGACAATTCCACGTGCATGTACGCGCCGTCCATCGGACTCGTCGTTGCGGGAGATGCAGTATACAACGGTATTCATCTATACCAGGCGGAGACGAACAAACGCAATCGGCCGCAGTGGATCGCTGCGCTCGATCAGATAGACGCCCTAGCTCCACGAGCAGTCGTACCCGGGCACAACGTTCCCGGCGGCGATACTAGCCCGAACAACGTCGGGCAGACGCGGGAGTATCTTTACGACTTCATCCGTTTGGAACAGTCGACGGCGACTGCGCGTGAACTCTACGATCGAATGCTGGAGCTACATCCCGATCGCGCCAACCCCGGCTCCCTTTGGGGCGCCGCCGTAACGGCGAAAACGCAACCCGTCGGGGTGACGTGATGGACGCAGTCGCTCCGCCTATCGAGAGAGGTCGATATCCATGACGCAAGTTGCACAACCGGCGGGCAGCGGCACGACCGCTGTTCGCCCGTTTCCTAAGCTGAACGTTCCAGAGGCGGAACTTACCGAACTGCGCCGGCGCATCAACGCGACACGGTGGCCCACAACGGAACTCGTCGCGGATGACACGCAAGGCGTGCAGTTGGCGACGATGCAGGCGCTCGCGCGCTATTGGGCGTCCGACTATGATTGGCGCAAGTGCGAGGCGAAGCTGAATGCCATACCGCAGTACCTCACCGAGATCGACGGAGTGGACGTTCACTTTATCCACGTTCGTTCGAAGCACGAAAATGCATTGCCGCTCATCATCACGCACGGGTGGCCCGGGTCAATTATCGAGCAAACGAAGATCATCGATCCGTTGACCAATCCCACGGCCCACGGCGCGAGCGCAGCGGACGCGTTTCATCTGGTCATTCCGTCGATCCCGGGTTATGGGTACTCGCCGGAGCCAACCACCCTTGGCTGGGATCCCGAGCGCATCGCACGTGCTTGGAACGTGCTGATGAAGCGCCTAGGATACACGAAGTTCGTAGCGCAAGGCGGCGATTGGGGTGCGGTCGTTACCCAACTGATGGCTTTGCAGGCGCCGACGGACGTGCTGGGCATCCACAGCAACATGCCTGGTACCGTTCCCGCCGACGTTTTGGCGGCAGCAACTTCGGGCGGCTCGGCGCCGGCCGGCCTTGCAGGTGACGAACTGCATGCGTTCGAGCAAGTGAAGGACTTCTATACGAAGCATCTCGGCTACGCCATCGAGATGACGACTCGTCCGCAAACGCTCTACGGATTGACGGATTCGCCGATCGCCCTGGCGGCCTGGATCCTCGATCACGACAAGGACAGTTATGAGGTGATCGCACCGGCCTTTGATGGACGGCCCGGCGGCCTGACGCGGGACGACGTCCTCGACAACATCACCATGTACTGGCTGACGAACACGGGGATCTCTTCGGCGCGCCTGTATTGGGAAAACAAGCTCGGGTTCTTCGACGTCAAGAACGTCACGGTCCCGGTCGGCGTGAGCGCCTTTGCCCGCGAAATCTACACGGCGCCGCGAAGCTGGGCAGAGAAGGCGTATCCCAAACTCGTCTATTACAAGAAGCACGACGTCGGCTGCCACTTTGCGGCCTGGGAACAGCCGCAGCTCTTTTCGGAAGACGTTCGCGCCTCGTTCCGAACGTTGCGAACGGGCAACGCGTAACGCACGGTTCAACCGACGACACTTTGCGGGGCTGGCGCAGCGATCTGACTGCCTCCGACAGGCGAGGAAGCGCACGGGAAGGAAGGCCCTGCGTCCGATGAAGCCGGCGAATCCGTTCGATCCGTTCGGAATCGCGGCGGCGTCCACCGAGTTGTGGTTGGCGCTGCTGTCGAGTCCCCAAGAGGTCCTCGAAGCGCAGATGGAACTCGGCCGCTCGCTGAGCGAGGTCGCGGTCGCGACGGCGGGCGCCGTCGCCGGCGCTCCCGCCGCGGCGCCGCTCATCGAGCCGGCGCCCGGCGACAAGCGCTTCAGCAGCGAGGCCTGGACGGCGAACCCGTATTTCGACGCACTGAAGCAGGCGTATCTGCTCTCCAGCCGAGCAGTGCTCGACACCGTCGATCGCGCCGAAGGGCTCGACCCGCAGACGCGGCAGCGGCTCAAATTCTTCACCCGCCAGTTCGTCGACGCGATGAGCCCGACCAACGTTCCGTGGCTCAATCCGGACGTGCTCGCGGCGACGCTGCAAAGCGGCGGCGCGAACCTGCAGCAAGGCTTGCAGCACGTCGCCGCGGATCGGGAAGCGAACGACGGGCGGCCGGCGCTCGTCGACGCCACCGCCTTCGAAGTCGGCCGCAACGTCGCGACCACCGCCGGCAGCGTCGTCTTCCGCAACGAGCTGATCGAACTGATCCAGTACGCGCCGACCCAGCCGGAAGTGTACGCGCGGCCGCTCGTCATCGTGCCGCCCTGGATCAACAAGTTCTACGTGCTCGACCTGCAGCCGGCGAACAGCTTCGTCAAATACGCGACCGACGCGGGACGCAACACGTTCGTTCTGTCGTGGCGGAACCCGACCGCGGAGATGCGCGATTTCACCATGGCCGATTACCTGCGCCTGGGACCGCTGACCGCCGCGCGCGTGGCAGCGGAGATCGCGGGCACCGAGCAGGTCGATGCGATCGGTTATTGCATCGGCGGAACGCTCCTCGCGATGGCGCTCGCATACCAGGAGCGCAGCGGCACCAAGCCGATCGCGACCGCGACGTTCTTCGCCGCGCTGGTCGACTTCACCGATCCCGGCGACGTGCAGGCGTTCATCAGCGAAGAGTCGCTCTCGTTCATGGAAGAGCGCATGAACGAACAGGGCTTTCTGAGCGGGCGTGAGATGGCCGATTCGTTCAACCTGCTGCGCTCGAACGATCTCATCTGGCAGGTAGCGGTCAACCGCTATCTGCTCGGCAAGGAGGCGCCGGCGTTCGACCTGCTCTACTGGAACGCCGACGCGACGCGTATCCCGGCCGCACTGCACTCGTACTATCTGCGGCAGATGTATCTCGAGAACAACTTGGTGAAGCCCGACGTGCTCGAAGCCGACGGCGTGCCGCTCGCGCTGCAGCGCATCGAAACGCCGACCTACGTCGTCGCGACGGCGGAAGATCACATCGCGCCATGGCGCTCCGTCTATCGCATGACGCAGATCTTCGCCGGCGAGGTGACCTTCCGGCTCGGCGCGTCCGGACACATCGCCGGCATCATCAGCCCGCCGGGAAAGAAGAAGTCGGCCTGGTGGGGCAATGCGCCCGGCACGCCCTCGCCGCCCGATCCCGACGCATGGCTCGCCGGCGCCGCGAAACACGAAGGCTCCTCATGGTGGCCGGACTGGGTCGCGTGGCTCGACGAACGCTCACCCGAGCGAGTCGCTGCCCCCGCCGCGACCGGCTCACCCGCGCACGCCGCGCTCGGGAACGCGCCCGGCACGTACGTTCTGGTCCGATAATCTGCGGGGCAACTTTCAAGCGATGTCCCAGCGTTGAAAGATCACCAGCGATCCGCGGGGGATCCCATGCATTCATCAATGTTGCGCCGCCGGTCCGTGCTGCTCGCCACGGCCGTCGCGCTCGTGCTTCCTTTCGTGGTCCAGAACGTCGCGTTCGCCCAGGCCGATGACGGCACGAGCGCCGGCGTGGCGCGGATCAGCCTGATCGCCGGTTCCGTCGCGGTCCAGCGCGGCGATACCGCGACCCCCTCGGCGGCGGTCATCAACGCGCCGGTCCTGGCCGGTGACTACCTGACGACAGGCGACGATTCGCGCGCCGAAGTCCAGATGGACGGCGGCACGATCGTCCGGCTCGGCGCGAACGTCCAGATGCGGTTCACCCGCCTCGACGGCGACGCACGGGCGATCCAGGTCGCCGAAGGCACCGTGGAACTGCGCCTGATGCGCGGTACCGAAGGCCGCGCCGACATCGACACGCCGTCAATCACCGTTCGGCCGCGCTTGACCGGCAGCTATCGGGTCAGCGTTACCGGCGAGGGCCGCACGCTGGTGACCGTCCGTTCCGGCGACGCGGTGATCGTGACGCCGCAGGGCGACCGAGCGCTGACGGCCGGGACCACGCTCGTCGCGCAAGGCCCGGCGTCGAACCCTTCGATCGCGACCCAGGCGGCGGTCGCGCTGGACGAGTTCGACCGCTTCAACCAAGACCGCGACGCTCGCTACGAACGCGCCCTGGCCGACGAAAAGTACGTCAGCCGCGACATCGTCGGCGCGGACGACCTCAACACCTACGGACGCTGGGCGCCCGACAGCACCTACGGCCAAGTCTGGGTTCCGGCGAACGTCGCCTCCGACTGGGCGCCGTATCGCAACGGCCGCTGGGTTTGGGAAGACGGCTTCGGCTGGACCTGGATCGGCTACGAGCCATGGGGCTGGGCGCCGTATCACTACGGCGCGTGGTATCGCAGCCCGGCGTACGGCTGGTGCTGGTATCCGCCGGCGTATGGGGCCTACACCCCGTGGCGTCCCGGACTGGTCGCGTTCTTCTCGTTCGGCGGCGGCAGCATCGGGTGGGTTCCTCTTGCGCCGTACGAGCCGTGGCATCCGTGGTGGGGCCGCCGGTGGCACGGCGGCCCGACGGTCGTGAACAACACGACGATCGTGAACAACTATTATGACAACGACGACGTCATCCGGCGCACGTACAAGAACGCGCAATACGGCGTGACGACCGTCCCCGGGAAGCGCTTTCTCCTGGGCCGCTTCGAACAGCGCACCGTGATGAAGCCGTCGGAGCTGCGGAACGTCCAGATCGTCCGCGGCGCGCTGCCGATCGTGCCGACCGCGCAGAACCTGCGCTACAGCGATCGTCCCGTCGCGCCGCACCTCGCGCTGCATCCGGCGATCGTGCAGCGCGCCTTCGCGGGCGACACC
>JAQBPM010000210.1 GCA_028287525.1 Vulcanimicrobiota bacterium
GCGTATCTGAAGATCGCCGAAGGCTGCGATCATCCGTGCACGTTCTGCATCATCCCGCAGCTGCGCGGGAAGTTCCGCTCGCGCAGCGAGGAGTCGATTCTGGCCGAGGCGCGTGCGCTGGCGGCCGGCGGGACGAAAGAACTGATCCTCATCGCGCAGGACACCTCGATGTGGGGACGCGATCGCGGGTTCAAACGCGGCGGGCTCGCGCATCTGCTGCACCGTCTGCACGAGATCGAGGCGATCGTGTGGATCCGGCTGCTGTATCTGTATCCGGCGACGGTCGATAACGAGCTGATCGACGCGATGGCGTCGCTGCCGAAGGTGTGCACCTACATGGACATGCCGCTGCAGCACGTCAGCGTACCGGTGCTGCGGCGGATGCTGCGGCCTTCGAACGGCGAGCGGTATCTGGAGATCGTGGAAGATTTCCGGCGCCGCGTTCCCGGGATCACGATGCGCTCGACGTTCATCGTCGGCTTCCCCGGCGAGACCGAGGACGACGTCGCCGAGCTCGAACGCTGGATCGGGCGCGCCGAGCTCGACCGGGTCGGGTTCTTCACGTATTCGCGCGAGGACGGAACGCCCGGCGCGGAGCTGGACCAGCAGGTCTCCGAGCGCGAGAAGCGCCGCCGCCTGCTGCGGCTGCGCGATGCGCAGCGGCTCGCGTCGGAACGGGCGCGCGCCAAGCGCATCGGCGAAACCGTGCGCGTGCTGGTGGAAGAGCGGCGGACGCTGCGCCGGACCGATCCGCTCGCCGTTGGGCTGCGCACGCAGACCGTGACGGTGGGGCGTTCGATGGGTGAGGCGCCGGGCGTTGACGGCGCGATCGCGTTCGCGGGCGACGCCGAGATCGGCACGTTCGTCGACGTGCGCCTCGACGGCAACACGGCGTTCGACTTCTACGGAACGTTGGTACCGTCACTGGTGCTCGCGTGAGCCGGTCGCTGATCGCCGATCCGCCGCCGCCGCCCCCGGACGATCGTCCGAAGCGCCGCAGTGAACCGCCCTCCGGCGGCGGAGGATCCCACCGCAACCGGTGGCACTTGGTGCCGTACATCCTGGGCGGACTGCTCATCGTGGTCGGCATCGTGTTCGGGCTGATCGCGTACCGCATGCTCAGCCTGCACGAGAACTTCATGCGCAGCGCGAGCCGCGTGATCCCGATCATCGTCGAGTCGCCGCAGAGCGCGTTCGGCAAGGAACGCATCTACGTGATGCTGCTCGGTATCGACTTCAACTATGACGAGAAGGGGATGCCCTACTCGAAGGGCGCGCGCAGCGACACGATCATGGTGGCGGGTCTCGACTTCTCGAGCAAGTCGATGAAGCTGGTCTCGATCCTGCGCGACACCGAAGCGATGGTGAACGGACACGACACGAAGATCAACGAAGCGTACTCCGACGGCGGCGTCAAGCTCGCCGACCAGGTGATCGGCGACTTCATGACCGTGCCGAAGAACGAACGCGGCTTGAGTTTCGACCGTTACATCATCGTCAACTCCAACGGCGTCAAGGACTTCGTCGACGCGATCGGCGGAATCGACGTGCCGGTGACCGAGAAGATGGACTACGACGACAACTGGGGTCATCTGCACATCCACTTCAAACCGGGCCTGGTCCACATGAACGGCTACAACGCGATGGCGTACTCGCGCTTCCGCCACGACGCGTGCAGCGATCCGTGCCGCACCAAACGCCAGCAGCAGATCATCCACCTCACGATGGCCAAGCTCAAGAGCGACAAGTTCAACGACCTCACCCACATCGGCGCCCTGATCGGCGCGCTCAACAAGAACATCATGACGAACCTGACGTTCGATGAAGAGAAGTCGCTGGCGTGGTCGTTCAAGGACGCGAACCTGGCGGACATCGGGCACGCCGACACGATCCCGTACGTCGACACGAAGGACACGCGCTGGGGCGGGCAGGTCGCGATCCCCGACGAGCGCGTGAAGGCGAAGCTCATCCGTGATTTGCTCGGCGTCTACGGCAACGTGACGCCGCCGCCCGCCGCGGCGCTGCAAGCGGTCAAGCCGTCGACGATCCACGTCGTCGTGCAGAACGGCAGCGGGATTTCGGGGCTCGCCGGCCAGGCCGCCGCGAAGTTGAAGAAGCTCGGCTACATCGTGGACTCGGTGACCAACGCCGACGCATTCAGCTACGACGTCAGCGAGATCCGGCCGGCTTCGAAGGCGGCGAACGTCGGCGAACGGGTCCGGATCGACCTCGGCGTGCCGGCCGCGCCGGTCACGCCGGCGACCGATTCGACCCCCGGCCCGAAGTCGATCGTGACGGTGATCGTCGGCAAGGATTTCGCGGAGGCCCTGGCCAC
The DNA here is from genome assembly GCA_028287525.1 of Vulcanimicrobiota bacterium. Classification (GTDB taxonomy): domain Bacteria; phylum Vulcanimicrobiota; class Vulcanimicrobiia; order Vulcanimicrobiales; family Vulcanimicrobiaceae; genus Vulcanimicrobium. Next base: position 2,336 of record JAQBPM010000210.1, read on the forward strand.
CGGCGCTCCGGCCGCCAAGCCGACCGCCTCGACCGCGCCGCGGTGAACCGCCGGGCGGCCATCGCCGTCGCGGTCGTCGTGGCCGTGGTGGCTGCGCTCGGCTATGCCGGGCATCGGTTGTGGCTGAAGTCCGACGACCTGCTGCGGCCGGTCGTCGTGCTGCGCGCCGACGACGCCGCGACGCTGGTCCATCCGAGCTTGGGCCAACGGATCGCCGCCTTGCGGCATCCGGACGTTGCCGCAGCGGGCGACCGTCAGCGGCTGATCGCGCTGACGTTCGACGACGGGCCGTATCCCGTCACGACCCCGCTGCTGCTCCAGACGCTGGCCGATCTGCGGGTCCCGGCGACGTTTTTCCTGATCGGGCGCGACGCCGAACAGTTCCCGGAACTGGAACGGGCGATCGCCGCCGCCGGCGGAGAGATCGCCGACCACACGCTGTCCCACCCCAACCTCGACGAGCTCGGC
>JAQBPM010000262.1 GCA_028287525.1 Vulcanimicrobiota bacterium
CCGGCGAGGATCATCAGCGGCGTGCCGTCGGCGCGGTACTTCTCGGAGGCGTCGAAGATCGACATCTGCTCGTTGGCCGGCAGATAGCGCGTCACGCCGCCTTCGATACCGGGGACGAGCGCGTTGCGCAGCCGGATGTTGGCGAACGTTCCGCGCACCATCACCTCGTGGTTGCCGCGGCGCGCGCCGTACGAGTTGAAGTCGGCGTGCTGAACGCCTTTGGAGAGCAGGTACTTCGCGGCGGGTGAGGTCTTCGCGATGTTGCCGGCCGGCGAGATGTGATCGGTCGTCACGGAGTCGCCGAGCACCGCGAGGACGCGCGCACCGCGAATGTCCTGTACCGGCGCCGGCTGTTTCGGCATCCCGTCGAAGTACGGCGGGCGCTTCACGTACTCGGACTTTTCGTCCCAGGCGTAGCGTTCGCCGGCGGGCACCTGCATCGACGACCAGCGCGCGTCGCCCGCGAAGACGTCGGCGTAGCGCGCGCGGAAGATCGCGTCGTTGACGGACGCAGCCATCGCCGCGTCGATCTCGGCGCTGGTCGGCCAGATGTCCTTGAGGTACACGTCTTCGCCGGTCGCGGTGCGGCCGAGCGGCTCGGACGTGAGATCGACGTCCATGCGGCCCGCAAGCGCGTACGCGACGACGAGCGGCGGCGAGGCGAGATAGTTCGCGCGCACTTGCGGATGGATGCGGCCTTCGAAGTTCCGGTTGCCCGAGAGCACCGCGGCGACGATCATGTCGTGCTCGGCGACGGCGTGCGCGACTTCTTCACCGAGCGGGCCGGAGTTGCCGATGCACGTCGTGCAGCCGTAGCCGACGAGGTTGAAGCCGAGCTTGTCGAGATACTGCGTGAGGCCCGCTTTGAGCAAATAGTCGGTGACGACTTTCGAGCCCGGCGCGAGCGACGTCTTGACCCACGGTGCCGACGAGAGCCCCTTCTCCACAGCTTTCTTCGCCAGCAGTCCCGCGCCGATGAGCAGCGCCGGGTTCGAGGTGTTCGTGCACGAGGTGATCGCGGCGATCACGACCGCGCCGTCGGAGACTTCCGTGCGCGGCTGCGCGGCGACGGCCGTGCCGCCGCCTTCGCCCTCGAAACGTTCGACCGCTTTGCCGTTGCCGTCGCCGCGCGCGTTCTGCCACTCTTCGAGCGCGACCGCGAACGTCGACTTCACGTCGGTGAGCGGAACGCGGTCCTGCGGACGGCGCGGTCCGGCCAGGTTCGGCACGACGTCGCCGAGGTCGAGCTGCAGCGTGTCGCTGAAGCGCGGTTCGGGCGATGCGTCGGTGCGGAACATGCCTTGCGCCTTCGCGTACGTCTCGACGAGCGCGATTTGCTCGTCGGTGCGGCCGGTGAGCTTGAGGTACTGCAGCGTCAGCGCGTCGACCGGGAAGATCGCGACGGTCGAACCGTATTCCGGCGACATGTTGCCGATGACGGTGCGATCGGCGACCGGCAGCGACGAGAGTCCGGCGCCGTAGAACTCGACGAACTTGCCGACGACGCCCTTCTTGCGCAGCATCTGCGTGATCTGCAGCGCGAGGTCGGTCGCGGTGACGCCTTCGCGCAGTTTGCCGGTGATCTTGAAACCGATCACCTCGGGGATCAGCATCGTCACCGGCTGACCGAGCATCGCGGCCTCGGCTTCGATCCCGCCGACGCCCCACGCCAGCACGCCGAGGCCGTTCGCCATCGTGGTGTGCGAGTCGGTGCCGACGACCGTGTCCGGATACGCGACCGGCGTCCCGGCGGGATGCGCTTCACCGCCGCCGCCGGCACCGAAGATCACACGCGCGAGGTACTCGATGTTGACCTGATGGACGATACCGGTGTCGGGCGGCACTGCGCGGAAGCCGTCGAGCGACGACTGGCCCCACTTGAGGAACGCGTAGCGTTCGCCGTTGCGCTCGAATTCGAGCTGAGCGTTCTTTTCAAACGCGTCGTCGTTGGCCCACGCGTCGACCTGTACGGAGTGGTCGATGACGAGCTCGACCGGCTGCAACGGGTTGATCCGCTTCGGATCGCCGCCGAATTCGGCGATCGCATCGCGCATCGCCGCCAGATCGACGACGCACGGGACGCCGGTGAAGTCTTGCAGCAGCACGCGGGCCGGCCGATAGGCGATCTCCTTGGACGACGGTGTGCCGGGCTGCCACGAGGCGAGTGCCTCGGCGTCCTCGCGCGTCACCGAGCGGCCGTCCTCGAACCGCACCAGGTTCTCGAGCAAAATCTTCAGCGAGTACGGAAGCGTCGCCAAGTCGTGGCCGCGCTCGGCCAGTGCGGCGAGCCGGAAGTAGGTGTATTCCCGGCCGCCGACACGCAGCGTGTCGCGGGCAGAAAAGCTGTTCGGGTGGGCCTGCGTGTTCACAACGTCCCGCTTTCGCCGTTTGCCGGTCGGCCTGCTCCCGGCGCTTGTCCCAGAATTGTTGACAGTCGTCCCGTTTCTTGGGACAGTCGGAGAGATGCGCCGCGACGACCTCCGGCCCGCCCTCTTCGGTACCGCGATCCGGGATCGCGTGCTCATTCGCTTGGCGCTCTCGGAGAACGGTCTGCACGTACGCGAGCTCGCCCGTCAGATCGAGGCAAGCGCGAATGCCGTTCACCGGGTCGTCATCGCGCTCGAACGCGCGGGCGTCGTCGTCTCCCGGCCGGTCGGGACAACGCGCATCGTGCTGCTCAATCGACGCTGGTACGGAGCGGTCGAACTCCGCGCGCTCCTCGACCGCCTCGTCGCGGCGTACCCAGAGGTGCGTGACCGCGCCGGGGCGTTCCGCGAGCGCCCGCGGCGCATCGGGAAGCCGCTGTGACGCTCGGCGACGACGCCGGCCTCGTCGACGTTGCGTTCGCGGCCTGCACCGTGCTCGCGCGGGCCGGCGAGACGGCCGTGCTCTGCGGCGGCAGCGCCGCGGCGTACTACGTCCCGGACCGGTATCAGTCGCTCGACATCGACTTCGTAGTGGAGGTCGGCGCCGCGCCGCACATCGTCGACCGCGCGCTCTCGACGATCGGGTACACGTTCGCCTCGGAAGGCCACTACCGGCACGAGCGCCTGCCGTTCACGCTAGCGTTTCCGATCGGCCCGCTCTCGATCGGCCGCGATTACATCACCGCCTGGCGCACCGAACGCCGCGGCGACGCGCTGCTGCACGTCTACACGCCGACCGACGTCGTGCGCGATCGCTTCCTGCACTTCTGGGCCTGGGGCGACCGCACCGCACTCGACGTGGCGCTCGCGGTCGCGCGCGCGCGCGGCGCCGACGTCGACACGGCTGCGCTTCACGCATGGGTCGAACGAGAGATCCGCGCCGACGCCTCGTACGACGCATCTCGCGTCGCACGGTTCTTCGCATTGCTGCAAGACCCCGATCGATAGCGCGAGACCGTCGAGAATTGACGCGGGGTTAGCTGAAGACCGTGCGGGGGTCGCCTTCCATGTAGCCTTCGACGCGTAGGGCGCGTTCGCCGGAGAGGAGCTGCCAGAGGGGTGCGACGGCGAGGTGGCGGCGCCACGACGTGAGGTTCACCACGTCGCCGAGCTCTTCGGGGGTTTGGGGCGCTTCGCGGGCGATCCGCTCGAGCGCGGCTCGCGGCAGCAGGAGGGTCGTCGGCAAGTCGTTGTCGGCGGCCAGGGCGCTGATGAGCACGGCCATCGTCGAGACCAGCGCGTCGCGCTGGGCGCCGAGCGGCTTCGGTGCGCGCGGCGGGAGGTCGGCCTCGGGGATCTGCTCGCCGCGCGCGATCGCTTCGACGATGCGGTCGCCGAGGTTGCGCCGCGTGCCGTTGTCGATGCGGCGCAGCTGCGAGAGCTCGTCGACGGTCTTCGGACGCAGCTGCACGAGGCCGATCATCACGTCGTCGGGGAGTACGTACTTGAGCGGGATGTTTCGCTCGCGCGCGTAGCGGTCGCGCAGGATCGCGAGCTCGTTCAGGATGCCGAGTTCCCGGCGATTCATCCGGGCGTTGCCCGAGATGCGCAGGTACAGCCGGCGGGGATCGCTGCGATAGCTCTTCAGTTGAACGAGCGCGGGCATCTCTTCTTCCGCCCACGTCTCGCGGCCGCGCGCGGCCAGCTTCGCTTCGAGCTTGTCCTCGAGGTCGAAGAGATGCCTGACGTCGTCGACCAAATACTCGACTTGCTTGGGCGTGAAGGGCCGCGTGCTCCAGTCGCTCACCGTCTGCGACTTGCGCAGCGTCACGCCGCACAGATCGCGCACCAGGTCGAGCAGCGAGATCGAGAGGCCGTAGCCGACGAATGCCGCGGCGACCTGCGTGTCGTACGCTGCGCGCGGCAGCGTTTCGAACGCGTCGGCCATGATCCGCAGATCTGAGGAGAGCGCGTGTCCGACGACGCGCGCGCCGGCCAGCGCGTCGACCAGCGGCCGCAGATCGCGCAATGCAAGCGGGTCGACGATTGCCACCCCGTCGTCGAAGAGCAACTGCACGACCATGAGGTGCGGCGTGTACGACTTCTCGGTGTGGAATTCGGTGTCGATGCCGACGCGGGGGGCGCGCGCGATGCGCTCGCACAGCTCCGTCAAGGCGGCGGGCGTGTCGACGATGGTGACGTCGAGTTCTGCGCTGGGGGAAGGGTTCACGGCGTCACCGGAGGTTTCGTTTCACCCGGCGCGAGGCTCGGATGCGGGTGTGGACGGCGGCCGAAGTGGATATGATGCTTCTCCATCGTGCGTTGGACGGGGCCGGCGACGTGCCGCTGGTACATGTCGTCGGCGTAGGTTGAGGCGGCGTTGCCGAAGATGGCGAGGACGGTGCAGATCGGGATGGCGATCGCGCACATCGTATAGACTTGGCGGATGATCGGGACGCGCAGCGCCGCAGCCGTCTGCGTTGCTATCGTTCCGCCGAGGCCCGGAATGATGCGGACGGCGATTAGGAACATCGGCGAGCCGATCTTGAAGTGCCGGGCCCATGCGGGGAGCCGTTCGACGTTCTCCTTCACGTCAAAGGCCGCCGACGTGCGCAGCGCGATGAGGTAGCCGATGATCGCGGCCAGGACGAGCCCGATTGCGTTGATGACCGAACCCCAGACCGGCCCGAAGAGCACGCCGTTCATGATTGCCAGTGCGTCCGTGACCGAGAACGGCGCGGAGGCGACGACCGCGAACACGATCACCGCCAGCGGCATCGCAAACGGACCGAGTTGGATGAGCGCTTGCTCTACCCAGGGCCGGTGCGAGACGACGAAGGCGGCGAGCGCGAACGAAGCAACCAGAATACCGACCGCCTCCAGGCGGCGCAACCATTGGCCTGTGCGCGAACTCACCGCCCTCTTTCTTGGCGGGCGCCTCGTGTTCGCCTTTGCAGCGGCCCGCGCTGTCCACCGGGCGTGCGAGCCGTTCTCACCTAGCACAATGGGTGGCAGAATTGGGGGATTGACCCCGCCCGGGGCCGGGTGTACGATGCACGCACCTCGAGGTTCACTTTAACGTTCGCATACGGGAGGGCGACTTGACGTCGCAGGATCCACCCGGGATCGCGGCACCGACCGGCTGACTGCGCGCCGGTCCGGTGCAAAAGACCAACCCACTTCGCGCACAATAATTCCGATGGCAGGAGGGCGGCATCATCTCGATGACCGAGGATCCACCGAAGGACCTAGCGTCGTAACGGCCGATGAGCCGGAGCGACCAAATCAAAAGTACGAAGGGTCACGCCGAGCGGCGTGGCCCTTTCGCTTTCCCTTGTTGCGCGATGTTTCGTTGTGCTAGTGGAACGCCGCGAGCTTGACGGTCGTGGCGCCAAGCGCCTGCGCGAGGTCGTACATCGCCTGGTCGGTGATCCGGTGATAGTTCGCGTCGAGCGCCGGAGAGAACTTCGCGTCGATCGCGGCCATCGTGGTTTCGTGGATTGGATGCGTCACGAGGTGGTCGAGCAGCGTGCCGTGGTAGAACGCGCCGTCGTTGCCGGGAACGCCGAGCATGACGAGACGCGCAGCCAGCTCCTTGCCGCCGAGGTTCGCATCCGGGAATTTCACGCCGGCAGTGGTTGCCGTCGCCGCAGCCGTCTGGACCGAATAGTCGAAGACGGTGATCCAATTGTCGACGGCCGGCTTGCCGTACTGTTTGGTCAGCTTGGTAACTTCGTCGGTTACCAGCGCCGGCCCGACCATTGCGGTCAGCGCCTTGGCGATCGAAAACGTCGCCGGTCCCCCGCCGAGTTTCACGAGCGAGATCGTCGCCGCGAGGTCGGGCGTACCGGAAAAGACGGAGCCGTCGCCGCCGGGCGGCATGCCGTGTCCGCCCATCGCCATGTGCGACATTCCGCCGGAGGTGGCGGGGGCCGGTGATTCATCGGCGAGGACGGACGTGAGAGGGAACGCGGTAAGCGCCGCGGCGGCCATGACGGTCGAGAAGTGTTTGATCACGTGCAGTGTTCTCCAGAAAGCAAGTTCCATCCGAAGAACGGGCTCGCCGGGACTGCGGATTGGATCGTTACAGAAGATCGATCTGCGAGCGGTCGGACGCCTCGGAACTGGCGTCTCCCGCGAAAAATGCGTCGAGGATTTCGCAGCCGATTGCCGGGGCGGTTGCGCGCAAGCTGAGCGCGAGCACGTTCGCATCGTTCCAGCGCCGCGCTCCCTGCGCCGTCGCTGCGTCGGCGCACAGCGCTGCGCGAATTCCTTCGACCTTGTTGGCCGCGATCGAGACGCCGGTGCCGGTCCAGCAGCAGACGATTCCTACGTCGGCGCTGCCCGAGGCGACGGCTTCGCCGACCGCGCGCGCGATCGATGCCCAGCCTTGCGAGGGGTCCTGCACGTCGCGAAGCGCGCCATAGCGCTCGACGGCGATGCCGCGCCGGCGGAGCTCGGCCAGCAAGGCCTCCGTCAGCGGACCCGCTTCGTCGGACCCGATCGCGCACCGCATGGAACGGTACTGCTGGGGAGCGATCGTGCACGCCTCCAGCGTACCGGCCCGCTGCCGGCTGCCGTCGTCGCCCGTCGACCCGGCGGCGCAAATGTCGTGGCGCGGAGAGCGAGAACCAGGGCTGAGTGACGATACCGCGAGAGGGTTCTACGACGCCGATTCGAGACGCGGCGACGGTGCTGGTCGCGCGTGATACCAGCGAGGGGCTGGAAGTCTTCATGGTGCGGCGTAACGCGCGTTCCGCCTGGCTCCCGCAGATCTACGTGTTCCCCGGCGGCGCCGTCGACGCCGCCGACCGCGAAGCGGCGTCCCACGCGCAGCTCCGCGGTTCGGCCGGCGAGGTCGATCCGGCGTTCGTCGTCACGGCGGCGCGCGAGACGTTCGAAGAAGGCGGCCTGCTCTTCGCCGACCGGCCGATCGCGCCCGAGGCGCTGAGCGAAGCGCGCCGCGCGCTCTTGGCGAAAGAGATCACGTTTGCCGATGTGCTCTTGCGCTTCGACACCGCGATCGACGCATCGCATTTGCGGTTCTTCTCGCGCTGGATCACGCCGCCGATGGAAGTGCGCCGGTTCGACGCGCGCTTCTTCGTCGGCCGCGTTCCGCACGACCAGATCGCGGAGGCCGACGCGATCGAAGTGCTCGACGGCCGGTGGTTCCGTCCGCTCGAAGCGCTCGCCGCATTCGAGCGCAAAGAGATCGGGATGATCTTCCCGACGGTGAAGCACTTGGAGCGGATCGCGCCGTACCATACCGTCGCCGAGCTGATGGTGTTCGCCGCGGCGAAGCGTATCGCGACGGTCGAACCCGAATACAGCGGCGGCGAGCTCGCGCTGCCGGCGGAGGTCGTGGACGCATGGTGACCTTAAGCCCGCGCGTCGGGCGGCTGCGCGCGAACAATCCCTCGCCGATGACGCTCGACGGAACCAACGGGTACGTTCTGCGGGTCGGCGACGGCGAACTCGTCGCGATCGATCCCGGTCCGGTCGATGATGCGCAGCGCGATGCGTTTCTCGCCGCGGCACGCGCCGCCGATTCGTCGTACTCCGCGATCCTGGTCACCCACGGTCACCCCGATCACGCGCCCGGTGCGGCACCGCTGGCCGCCGCGACCGGCGCACCGGTGTTCGCGCACCCCGCCGCGCGTTTTCCGCACGACCGCGCGTTGCGCGACGACGAACGGCTCACGTTCGGCGATGCGGCGATCACGGTACTGCACGCGCCCGGCCACGCTCCGGACCATCTGGTGTTCGTCCTCGAGCAGGAGCTGGCGCTTTTCACCGGCGACGTCGTCGCGGGAACGGGCTTCATGGTGATCGCGCCGCCGTACGGCGAGATGCGCACGTACCAAACCACGCTGCGACGGCTGCGCCAACACTACGGCAACGCGACGGCGCTCTACGGCGGTCACGGTCCTGAAGTGCGCGACGTGCGCGGCAAACTCGACGACTACATCGCGCACCGCGAGGCGCGCGAACGGCAGATCCTCGAGGCGCTGGCGGCCGGCGCGTCGACGATTCCGGAGCTCGTGGCGCGCATCTACGCCGAGACGCAGCGCGGCCTGTGGCCCGCGGCGGCGCGGCAGGTTCTCGCCTACCTCATCGCGCTCGAACGCGAAGGCCGCGTACGCGCGGAACGCCTTGCACGGGCCACGACGCCCGCCGAAGCCGCGCTGCTCGATCCGGACCTGAGCAAACTCGGCGAGGGTACCGAAGCCGCAGTGATCCGCGCCGAACTCGGCTTCGGCACCGCAGAACCGCTGCTCAGCTACCAACGAACCTTGTCACCCTGAGCTTGTCGAAGGGCCCCCGTCACCAACCGTGCCTCACGATGCAGGTCGCCTTGTGGCACGATGCGCGACGAGGGCCCTTCGACAAGCTCAGGGTGACACGATTTTCTCATCGTGACGGGGGCTCAGCCCGAGATCGCGACGACCACTTTTCCGAATTGGTTGCCGGAGTCGACTTTTTTGGCGGCTGCTTCGATGTCGTCGAGGGCGAAGGTGCTGTCGACGACGGGTTTGATCGAACCGTCCCACATCGCAAGCATCGCGGCAAAATCTTTGGGCGAGCCCATCGACGAGCCTAGGATGTCGAGCTGTTTCCAGAACACGCTGAACGGGCGGATCTTCGCGTCGCCGGTCGTCCCGCCGTAGGTGACGACGCGCGCGCCGTAGCGGACGGCGTTCAAGGCTTTGGCGAACGTGTCGCCGCCGACCGAGTCGACGACGAGGCTCGGGCCGCCGTCGATCGCGGCCGCCTCCTTCTCCCACTTCTCGGTCGTCTTGTAGTTGATGAGCACGTCGGCGCCGAGGCGCTTCGCGCGTTCCAGCTTCTCGTCGCTCGACGACGTCACGATCACCTTCGCGCCGATCTTCTTGGCGAACAGCAGTGCGAACGATTGCACGCCGCTGCCGATTCCCGGGAGCAGGACGACGTCGTCCTTCGTGCAGCCGCCGCGCGTGATCAGCGCGCGATACGCCGTGACCCCGGCCAACGGCATCGCGGCGGCTTCATCGTCGCTCAGCGAGGCAGGCGCCGGGTATACGTTGCCGGCGGGGACGGCGATGTACTCGGCCATCGTCCCCTGGTGCGGCATGCCGATGAGATGCGAGTCGCGCCGCCAGATGCGCTCGTTGTCGCCCCAGCCCAGGGTCGGATCGATGACGACGCGCGTCCCGACCGCGGGGCCCTGCGCTCCCTCGCCATGCGCGGCGACGGTGCCGACGCCGTCGGAGCCCGGGATGCACGGGAGTTGAATCCCGGGGTACAGCCCTTGGCTGATGAAGACGTCGCGCCGGTTGAACGCGGCGCGCGCGAGTTTGACGAGGATCTCTCCGGCGGCGGGCGTGGGGTCGTCGACGACCTCCACGTGGAACTGCTCGGGACCGCGCTCGCGGTCGATGGCGTTGATTCGGACGGCTCGCATTCCCGAGCCGTTTGCGTAACGAACCGGGAGCGCCTACTGCCGACCGCCAAGTAGACCCTTTGCGAGCTTCGTATACGGAGGCGCGTCTGTGACCCTTCCCCCGGTGAACTTGGGACCGCCCATCGCGAAGCGGCTCTCACGGCTGGACGTCGAGATCGAGGCGAACCGCTGCCTCAACTGCTACGACGCGCCGTGCACGCGCGCATGCCCCACGAGCATCGACGTGCCGCGGTTTATCGGCCGGATCGCCACCGGCGACTTGGCCGGCAGCGCCCACACGATCATGGATGCGAACCCGGTCGGGGCCAGCTGCGCCCGCGTTTGCCCGACCGATCAGCTGTGCGAAGGCGCGTGCGTCTACAACGCTGACGAGAACCCGATCCGCATCGGCGACCTCCAGCGGTACGCGACCGACTGGGCGATCGACACCGGGGCGATTCTTTTCAGCGCCGGCGCACCGACCGGGAAGCGGGTTGCGGTGATCGGCTCGGGGCCGGCCGGACTGGCCGCCGCGCGCGAGCTTGCGCGCGCCGGTCACGCCGTGACCATCTTCGAGCGCGACGCCGAGCCCGGCGGGCTCGACACGTACGGCATCGTCCCGTTCCGCCTGCCGGCGGAAATCGCGCTGTGGGAAGCTGAGCAAGTCCGCTCGCTCGGCGTCGAGTTCCGCACCGGCGTCACGGTCGGCGAGACGATCTCGGCCGATGCGATCCTGACCGAGTACGACGCGGTTATCCTTGCGGTGGGGATGGGCGCGGTGCCGCGCCTCGGAATCGAAGGCGAAGATGCCGCCGGCGTGTGGGATGCGCTGGACTTCATTCGCATCGCGAAGATGGGCGGCGACGTCGGCCCGATCGGCTCGACCGTCGCGGTGATCGGCGGCGGCAACACGGCGATCGACGCGGCGACGTGTTCGCGACGCTTAGGCGTGCCTTCAGTGACGATGTACTACCGGCGCGGCCCGGAGCGCATGACCGCCTACGGTTTCGAGATCGAGTTCGCCAAGGTCGAGGGCGTCGAGTTTCGCACGTATACGCTGCCCAAGCGCATCGTCGTCGAGAACGGCCGCGTCACCGGTCTCGAGCTGATCTCGACGGCCGACGACGGCAGCGCGCGCCCGCTTCCCGGCACAGAGCGCGTCGTTGCCGTCGACACGGTGATCCTCGCCATCGGGCAGTCGCGGCACGTCGGGCTGCTCGACGCCTTCGGCGTGACGCACGACGTGAGCGGCATCGCGGCGGTCGACGACCTGCTCTGCACCAGCAACCCGCGCGTCTTCGCCGCAGGTGACGTCATGTTCAGACCCGGCGGCACCGACGCGATGGTGGTCGAAGCCGCGCAGCGCGGCAAACAAGCGGCGTACAGCGCCGATCTGCTCCTGCGCACGGAGGCCCGCTGATGGCCGATCTCTCCGTCGATCTGGGCGGCATCCGCAGTCCGAACCCGTTCTGGCTCGCATCCGCGCCGCCGACCAACTCCGGCTATCAAGTGATGCGCGCGTTCGCGGCCGGCTGGGGCGGCGCGGTCTGGAAGACGCTCGCGCTGGAACCGATCGTCAACGTCACGTCGCGCTTCGCCGGACAGAATCTCGGCGCGTACCGGATGACCGGGATGAACAACATCGAGCTGATCACCGATCGTCCGCTCGAGGAGAACCTGCGCGAGATCGCAGAGTGCAAGGCAAAGTATCCCGATCGCGCAATCGTCGCATCGCTGATGACGGAGTGCACGCGTGAGAGCTGGCACGAGCTGGTGCGGCGCTGCGAGACCGTTCCGATCGACGGGTTCGAGCTCAACTTCGGCTGTCCGCACGGCATGTCCGAACGCGGCCAAGGCGCTGCGGTCGGCCAGGATCCCGAGCTGGTCGAGTTGATCACGCGCTGGGTTAAGGAAGCGGCACACGTTCCCGTGATCGTCAAGCTGACCCCGAACATCACCGACGTGCGCTACACCGCGCGCGCCGCGGCGAAGGGCGGCGCCGACGCGGTCAGCATGATCAACACGATCAACAGCCTGATGGGCGTCGATCTTGACACCTGGCTGCCGATCCCGCACGTCGACGGCAAGTCGTCGCACGGCGGGTTCTGCGGGCCGGCCGTCAAGCCGATCGCGCTCAACATGGTCGGCGCGTGCGCGCGCGACGAAGCGGTCGGGATTCCCATCTCCGGGATCGGCGGGATCTCCGATTGGCGCGACGCCGCCGAGTTCATGCTGATGGGCTCGAGCAACGTGCAGGTGTGCACCGCCGTGATGCACCACGGGTTTCGCATCGTCGCCGACATGATCGACGGGCTGAACAACTACCTCGACGCGCGCGGGATCGCGTCGGTCCGGGAGATCGTCGGCAAGACGGTCCCGCGCTTCGTCGACTGGAACGACCTGAACCTCGACTACAAGATCGTGGCGCGGATCGATCCCGAGTCGTGCATCCGCTGCAACAAGTGCTACATCGCGTGCGAAGACGCCGCGCACCAGTGCATCGACCGCCCGGCCGACCCGCGCCTGGCGCCGGTGGTCGACGAGGAGCACTGCGTCGGGTGCAACCTTTGCCAGATGGTTTGCCCCGTCGTCGACTGCATCGAGATGGTGCGGGTCGACGCCGGCGACACCGTTCACACCTGGAGAGAGAAGCTATCAGTACCATCATAACGGGCGGGACGATCGTCACCGCGACCGACACCTTCCCGGCCGACATCCTGATCGAGCACGGCACGATCTCCGCCATCGCGCGCTCGATCCCGGCGGCCGGGCACGAGACGATCGACGCGTCGGGCGCCTACGTCTTCCCGGGCTTCATCGATCCGCACACGCACCTCGACATGCCGTTCGGCGGCACGACGACGATCGACGACTTCGCCAGCGGCACGGCGGCCGCCGCGCTCGGCGGGACGACGACGATCGTCGACTTCGCGCTGCACACCAAAGGCGACTCGCTGGCGAACGCGCTCAAGACCTGGCACGCCAAAGCCGCCGGCAAAGCCGCGATCGACTATGCGTTCCACCTGACGATCGCCGACGGGCGGCCCGAGACGCTCGAAGAGATCCCCGTCATGATCGAACGCGAGGGCGTGAACTCGTTCAAGGTCTTCATGGCGTACAAGCACGTCCTGCAAGTCGACGACGAGACGATCTTCAAGGTGCTCAAAGCGGCGGCGCGGTTCGGCGGCCTGGTGCAGGTGCACGCCGAGAACGGCGACGTCATCGAGGTCACCGTCAAAGAAGCCCTCGCAGCCGGGCAAACCGCGCCGCGCTTTCACGGGCTCACCCGTCCGGTCGAGCTCGAAGCGGAAGCGACCTCGCGCGCGATCCGGCTGGCCGAGGTCGCAGGCGCGCCGCTCTACGTCGTGCACGTCTCGAGCGCGATGGCCGCCGACGCGATCAGCGACGGCCGCAAGCGCGGTCTACCGATCTACGGTGAGACGTGCCCGCAGTATCTGGTCTGCGACGCCAGCGATTACGACCGGCCGGATTTCGCCGGCGCGAACTACGTGATGTCGCCGCCGCTGCGCGAGAAACGCGATCAGGCCGTGCTGCTCAAGAAGCTCAAGAACGGCGAGCTGCACGCGTTCGGGTCCGACCATTGCTCGTTCAACAACTGCGGTCAGAAAGAGCTCGGCCGCGACGACTTCTCGAAAATTCCCAACGGCGCGCCGACGATCGAGGACCGCGTCGCAATCCTCTACGAGCACGGCGTCAACAAGGGCGTCATCGGGTTGAACCAACTCGTCGCGCTCGGCTCGACCAATCCGGCGAAGCTGTTCGGCCTCTTCCCGCGCAAGGGGACGATCGCGGTCGGCAGCGACGCCGACATCGTGGTGTGGGACCCGAACGTCTCGCGCACGATCTCGGCGAAGACGCACCACATGAAGGCCGACAACAACATCTTCGAGGGGATGACCGTGCGCGGCCGCCCGCGCTACGTGTTCTCGCGCGGCCGCAAAATCGTCGACGGCGACGCGTTCGTCGGCGACCCGCACGGCGGCATCCATCAGAAGTCGGCGCCTTTCCGTCCCGTCCAGTTGTAGTCCGCATCGCATAGGAGCGTGAGCAGCAGCGTGAGCGACATCGTCCGAATCGGCCTGGTTCAGGCCCACCACGACACCGACGGCGCGGCGCCGGTCGCCGAACACAAGCGCGCGGCGATCGAGAAGCACGTGCGGCTGATACGCGAGGCGGCGCAGCGCGGCGCGCAGATCGTGTGCCTGCAGGAACTCTTCTACGGGCCGTACTTCTGCACCGAGCAAAATCCGAAGTGGTACGAGGCGACCGAACACGTCCCCGACGGCCCGACGACGCGGCTGATGCAGGACCTCGCGAAGGAGCTCGGGATCGCGCTCGTCGTTCCGCTCTACGAGCGCACGATCAGCGGCGTGTACTATAACACCGCCGTCGTCATCGACGCCGACGGCAGCGTGCTCGGGATCTATCGCAAGCACCACATCCCGCAAGTGCAGGCCGGGCCGCCGTCGTGCGGTTTCTGGGAGAAGTACTACTTCAAACCCGGCAACATGGGCTACCCCACGTTCCAGACGCAGTTCGCACGGATCGGCGTCTACATCTGCTACGACCGCCACTTCCCCGAGGGCGCGCGGTTACTGGGACTCAACGGCGCGGAGATCGTCTTCAACCCCTCGGCGACCGTTGCCGGACTCTCCGAGTATCTTTGGAAACTCGAACAGCCCGCCCACGCCGTCGCCAACGGCTACTACGTCGGCGCGATCAATCGGGTCGGCTTCGAGACGCCGTGGAACATGGGCGAATTCTACGGACAGTCGTACCTGGTCGACCCGCGCGGGCAGATGGTCGCGATCGGCAGCCGCGACAAGGACGAAGTCGTCATCGGCGAGATGGATCGCCGCGTGATCGAAGAGGTCCGCAACACGTGGCAGTTCTATCGCGACCGCCGTCCCGAAACGTACGGCGCGATGGTGGAAGTCTAGGATGCCGACCCAAGTCGAGGCCGGCGGGATCGTCACCCTCACGCAAAAGGCGGCGCGCGAAGCATCGCGGCACGCCGAACTCTGGAACGACGATCTGCGTCCGTGCACGCCGCTCGAGCACAACTGGCGCGCGTCGCGCTTCGCGAGCTTGTGGATCGGGATGTGCTTGTGCATTCCGACGTACTCGCTTGCCAGCGGCATGATTGCGCTGGGGATGAACTGGTGGGAAGCGGTGTTGACGATCCTCGTCGGCAGCGCGGTCGTGCTGGTGCCGATCTTGCTCGTTGCGCACGCCGGCACGCGCTATGGCTTTCCGTACCCGGTCTTCGCGCGCTTGTGGTTCGGGACGCGCGGAGCGCACGTTCCGGCGCTGGCGCGCGCGATCATCGGGGCCGGCTGGTTCGGAATCAACGCCTGGTTCGGCGGCCTCGCACTCGACGCGATCCTCGGTCACATCTTCGCCGCGTGGCCGGCGTTCGGTACGCACACTGCGGTCTCGTTCGTCGCGTTCTGGCTGCTCAACGTCGCGATCGCGATGCGCGGTCCGCAGGCGATCGGCAAGCTCGCCGCGTTTGCCGCGCCGACGCTCGGCCTCGCCGCGGTGCTGCTCTTCGCGTGGGGCGTCAACGCGGCGGGCGGCGTGCCGACGATGCTCGCGGCGCCGGCCAGCCTACACGGCGCCGCGTTCTGGGCGGCGTTCTTCCCGTCGGTCATCGGCGTCGTCGCGTTCTGGGCGACGCTCGCGCTCAACATCCCCGACTACTCTCGCTATGCGGTCTCACAAGCCGCACAGCTGCGCGGTCAGCTCGTCATGCCGATCGTGATGGCACTCTTCGCGTTCGTCGGGATCGCCGTCACGTCGACGACCGTCGCGGTGTACGGGAAAGCGTTGTGGAATCCGGTCGATCTGCTGGTGACGTTCCCAACGCCGGTGGTGCTGATCGGCGGCGCGATCGTCATCCTTTCGTCGATCACGATCAACGTCGGCGCGAACGTGATGGCGCCCGCTCGCGCGTTCGAGAATCTCTGGCCGCGCACGATCACGTTCGCGATCGGCGCGATCATGACCGGACTCCTCGCACTCTTGATGCAGCCGTGGTACGTGCTCGCGACGTTCCACAACTACGTCTTCACCTGGCTCGGCACGTACGGCACGCTTCTCGGCCCGTTCGACGGGATCGCGATCGCCGACTATTGGCTCGTCCGAAATCTCCGCCTCGACCTCGCGCAGCTCTACACGCCGAACGGCCGTTACGACTACGCCGGCGGGTGGAACTTGCGCGCGATCGGCGCGCTCGCCGTCGGCTGGATTCCGCCGCTGATCGGCTTCTGGTACGCGCCGCTGGGCTTCCTCTGGTCCGGGGGCTGGTTCTTCAGCATCATCGTCGCGGGCCTCGCCTACGCCTACTTCATGCGCACCGACGCCTCACGCCTCACCGAACCCGAATACGAAGCGATCACCGACATCGTCGGCCCATCCACGATCCGCTCAACCGTCGCAGAACCGACAACCGCCTAATCACCAGCGAGCGCGCCCTGTCATCCTGAGCTTGTCGAAGACATGTCATCCTGAGCTTGTCGAAGGATGGGCCACGATCGTTCAGTGGGCGTAGAGGTCGAGGAAGACTTCGGTGCCGAGGGCGATGATGAAGCCGCCGGCGAGGGTCGAGGTCGAGAGCATCGTGAGGCCGCTGCGCT
>JAQBPM010000286.1 GCA_028287525.1 Vulcanimicrobiota bacterium
CGCTGCAGCACCGCTTCGAGATCGCACGGTGCGAGGCGCAGTTCGCGTGCCAGCACGTCGGCAGCCAAGTCGCACAGCAGCGTGCCGAACGCCTCGGTGAGCGCGTCGGTGAGCTGCGCGCGAAAGAGCCGCGCGGCGCGCAGCGCGGACGCGACGTCCGGCGGCGTGTCTTCCAAGCGCTCCGCCGCGACCGGCTGCGGTTCCGGCTCGTGCGAAGGCGACTCGGCTTCGATCGCGTTCGGCAGCAGCAAGTCGGCCAGCGAGACGAACTCAGGTGCGGGCACGCAGCAGCTCCTCGGGCGGAGGAAGCAGCGTCGCGTTGGCGCGCGAGAGCCGCCGCACGATCGCCGCGCGCTCGTCCGACGGATACAATTCGAGCACTGCGGCAGCGGTCGCCGTAGGCAGCGCCGAGATGATCGCCGCCGCGACGTGCGGCGGCTCTCCGGCCAGCGCGCCGTGCACCCGGGCAGGCGGAATGCCTACGACGTCGCGCGCCGCGCGCCGCGCCGCGGATCCCTCCAGCGCGCGCATCGCCAATGCGGCGAGCGGCCTTACGCCGAACGCGGCGGCCAGCACGACGCCGATCGCCGTGAACGCTTGCGGCAGAACGCCGGCCAGCGCCAGCCACCAGCCCGGTGCGGCGATAACCGGGACGCGCCGCGTACCGTCGCCGAACGCGACCGCCTCGACGCGCACGACGTCACCGCGTTCCGCTCGAATCCCCACCGTCGCCTCGGCGAGCGCGCGCAATTTCGCGAGGTCGAGCCCGCGCGCCGCATCGACGAACACCGCGACGGTGAGCCGCGCCGTCGCGCCGGGACTCGCAACGCGATGTTCCTCGCGGGTGTCGCTGCCGCGGTCTTCCGTGCCGGTCGTCTTCGAATACTTCTTCGCGTTCGAAGCGTAGCGCTCGTCGCTCGACGCGCGCCCGATTGCTCCCGGCAGCGCCGCACGGCGTACGTCGCGCACGTCGCGCTGTTCGCCGAGCGGTTCGCGGTGAACGCGCACGATGGTCGCGCCCGCGCCGAAGGCGCCGTCGAGCGCGGTCTGCAGAGCCGCCTGCACGTCGCCCGCGTCGTCGGCGCCGCTGCCGTCCGCATCGAGCGCGATCCCGCGATCGTCGACCACCGTCACGCGCTGCGCGTCCAGCCCGGGGACGCCGCTCGCGACGAAGGCTTTGATCCCGGCGATGCTGCGGACGGACAAGCGCGCGCCCGCTGCGAGCGTGATGCGAACGCCCGCGCTCGCATCGCGGCGCGTTTCGTCGGCGTACACGCCCGCGCTCGAAGGCGCGATCACGACGCGCGCGTCGGCGACGCCGTCGAGACCGCGCAGACCCAGTGCGAGGTCGGCCGCGAGCGCTTCGCGCGTCTGTGCTTCGAGCACGCTCTGCGGCGTGAGCGCGCCCACGTGCGCAAGCGCCTCGTCGCTGCCGGCCAGATGCGCGTGCGGGACGCCGGCGAGCGCGAGCCGCAGCAGCAGTCCGCTGCGCTTCCCCGGATCGACGCGCACGTTGTCGTTCGAGGTCGCGTGCGGCACGCTCCAGGCGGCGAGACGCTGCTCGACCTCGGCGAGCTGATCTGGACGCAGCGGCGTCGCAAAGAGCGCGACGCGTGCGTCGCGCGCGACCATCGCCGCAAGCACGCCGGCGGCGACGATCGCGACAAGCACGAGCAGCGCCGCAAGCCGCGCGCGCGGAGACAGCGCACGCAAGCGCTCCACAACGGGCGCCGCCTGCATGGATTAGATCTGCATCCCGAGCAGCGTCGAGAGTCCCTGCGCCGCACGCTGCGCCGCCGTCGCGGCGACCTGCAGCGCGATGTCGGCGCGCGCGCGTTCCACGACCATTTCCTGCAAACCGCCGCGGTGCGCGACGAAGGCGGACTCGGCGCGTTCGGCGCCGTCGAGCACGCTCCCGGCCGCATCGAGCAGCCGTCCGAACGCGCCGGCGTCGCCGCCGGCGGCCGGCACGGGGCGCGGAACCGCGACGTCGGGAACGAGGAGGTCGACCCGCATCAGGGCCGCCCGACGTCGAGCGTCCGCTCCGCCAGCCGCTTTCCGACGTCGAACACACTGGCGTTCGCTTCGTACGCGCGCTGCGCGTCGAGTACCGCGATCATCTCGGTCAGCGCGTCGGCCGCATCGCCGCCGGCCGTCATCCCGGTCAGCCGCGTCCCTTCGTCGCCGTCGTCGCTGGCGTCGGGATCGAACGCGCGCTCCAGCGGATCGACGCTCGCCGGACCGGCGAAGCGCGCGACGAGCCGCGGATACGGATGATCGGGCGTCGAGGCCTGGGCGGCGGCGACGTTGCGCGCCGCGACGTCGAGCATCGCGCGCTGCACGCCCATCCCGTCCGCGGCGATCGCGAGCAGATCGAATTCAGCCATGGGCCGATCGTGAGCGCGCGGAATGACCGGCAGGTTGCCGCGATGTGAGCGGTTCTTTGCATCACGCACGTCGCCCAGAAAAGTGAAAGGGACCGGGCTTAGCCCGATCCCCGCACGCGACACCGCAGCGACTTTAAACGTGGTTCAAAAACTCGTGAACGCGCTCGGGTGATCTCTTGGCGGCACTCTGTAACTCGATGAGCAACGCCGTCTCCTCTCGGCTTCGCTCCATCCGCTCTTTGGCGGATCTCGCGAGTGAGAACGCAAGCGCAGTTGAGAGAAGTCCGACCACGACGCCTGCGATCTCAAATACCCCAATTATCATAGCTGTTCTCGCCCCGTCGATTGGTTCGCGAATTCGGCTCGCGCCGCTCCGAGGAGCAGCGGGATCTTATAAAGTGCACACACGAGAATCGTAATAACTATCAGGAAGACGAGAAGGGCTGCAAGGCCTAGACCCAAGGAACCGCTGGGCCCGGTCTTGACCTGAGCGCCGGCATAGCCTAGGGCACTGAAGACGCCCATGACAAATGACGAGGCGACCATCGTTGGACTTGGCGATTTCCGCCGCTCGGTTGTTCTGCACTACTCCCTAGCCAAGCCTTCCGGAAGTGGCCCCATCAGGATGCGAACGGTTCAGACGTTCGCGAACTGCGTGCCTCAGGCGAAGCTGCCGACGACGTTGAAGCGCGCGCAGTACGCAGCTCGTCGATGGCGATCGCGAGCACAAGAAGTCAGCAACGAAACGATCGTGAGCGCGCGGAATGTCCCGTAGATTTCCGCGATGTGAGCATTTCAGCGCGCGACGGTGCGGAACTCGGCGAAGCGCGCGCGCAGCGCGTTCAGCAGCGCCTCCTCGAAGAGCGCGGCTTGCGCGAGACGCGCCGAGCCGCGCTCGTCGCGCGCTGCTCCTGGGGCGAGGCGTTCGATGCGGTCGCGCGCCGCGAGCGACGCCGCGGCGGTCGGAACGGTAGGATCGACGGTCATGAACCTACCGTACCGCGCGGGTATGAGCGGAACGTGACCGTGAAGTGAGGAATCACCTCGCGTGCTGTTCCGTCGCAGGGAGCGAACGCAGCGGGGGCCGCTGCGGTGAAAGCGTACGAGACCGGGACGGAGGCGTTCGCGGCGCTGCGCCAACGCGCGGCGAGCCAGGGGGATGCCGCCCTCAGCGCGGCGGTCGACGCCGCGGAGCGCGCCTACGAAACCGCCGCGCTCGAGCGGGCCTCTCTCCAGAGCCGCCTCGCCGCGTCGGCGACCAATGCCGATCGCGAGCTGCTCAAACTCCGAACGCTGGGGCGGGTTGCCGAGACCGTCAACTCCTCACTCGAGCTCGACGTCGTGCTGCGCCGGGTGCTCGACACCGCGGTCGAGGTGATGAACGCCGAGCGCGGTTTCTTGATGATCGCGAACGACGAGGGCCGCCTCGAGCTGACGACCACTTACGGCATCGATCGCGCGACCGTCGAAGGCGTAGAAATGCGCCCCTCGCAGACGATCGTCGGACGCGTCTTCGAGACCGGCGAGCCGATCGTCACGACCGACGCGCAAGCGGACCCGCGCTTCAACGTCAACGTCTCC
>JAQBPM010000288.1 GCA_028287525.1 Vulcanimicrobiota bacterium
ATGCACGGCTCGAAGCGCGCGCCCGTCACCGCGAGCGATCCGAAAGATCCGAAGATCGCCGCGCTGGTCGACGAGCGGACGTATCGCGAATTTCTCGACCAGCTGGAACTGCTGGAAGGCGCGGGCGCCGATTTCGATCACGCGGCGATGCTGCGCGGCGACGTGACGCCGGTGTTCTTCGGGAGTGCGGTCACGAACTTCGGCGTCGAGCTGTTCCTCGACAAGTTCGTCGAGATGGGGCCGCCGCCCGCCGCGCGCGTCGATGCGGAGAAACACGTGATCGAGCCCACCGACGAACGGTTCAGCGGCTTCGTGTTCAAGATCCAAGCGAACATGGATCCGCGCCATCGCGATCGCATTGCTTTTCTGCGCGTGTGCAGCGGCAAGTTCGAGCGCGACATGACCGTGCGCAACGTGCGGACCGGCAAAGACGTGCGCTTGACCCGCGCGATGAAGCTCTTCGCCTCGGACCGCGAGTCGGTCGACGTCGCCTTTGCCGGCGACGTGGTCGGCCTGGCGAACCCCGGCGTGTTCGCGATCGGGGACACGCTCTCCGAGGGCGACGCCGTGCCCTTCGAGCCGATTCCCGCCTTCGAGCCGGAACATTTCGCGCTGGTCCGGAGTATCGACACCGCGACGTACAAGTCGTTTCAGAAAGGGATCGCGCAGTTGCGCGAGGAGGGAGCCATCCAGGTGTTCTACCCCTACGGGCAGACGCGGATCGAGCCGATCCTCGCGGCCGTCGGCGCGCTCCAGTTCGAAGTCGTCAAGTACCGCTTGGAGTCTGAATACAACGTGAAAACGGTCTTTCAAACGCTCCCGTACACCACTGCTCGACGCGTCACCGGAGAAAGCGTCGGCGCCGCCACGCTCGGCTCGAGCGCGCGGCTCGTCGAAGACTGGGACGGCAACGCGCTCGCGCTCTTCGAGAGCGAGTGGAGCATTGGTCTGGCGCAGCAGTGGAATCCCGGACTGCGGTTCGAAGCGTTCGGCGCGCGCGATCTCGCCCGCGAGGTGCCGGCGTGAACCCGCCCGCTCCGCCGCCCCCGCCGCCCGCTTCGTCGCCCCCGCCCCCGCCGCCGGTGGCACGCCCGGTCTCCACGATGCCGCCTCCGGTTCCGGCGCGCTTGCGGCAGCGGCAAATCTTGTGGGCGATCCTCGGCGTGCTCGCCGTGGCGCTCGTCTTGCGGATGTGCGCCGGCGGCGAGAACAAGTACGAGAAGATCGCGCACCAGCTCACGCTGGCCATCCAGAACGGCGACGTCGCCGCGGTGCAGAAGCTGGAGAACAGCGGTACGGCGGCCGACATGTCGCGCGCACGGCTCGGCGCCGCGACCGACAAGTTCTCGGCGCTCGGCAAGATCAAGCGCGTCAAGGAAAACACGCCGCCGAGCGATCCGCCGCGGGTGCACGAGTTCGACGTGACGTTCGACAAAGGCGCCGTGCACGAGAAGATCGAGCTCGATCCGGACGGCAAGGTGTACCACTTCCGCTGGGACCCGATCGCGGCGCAGTGATCGAGTCGAAGGTCGCGGTGACGTTCGACGACGTGCGCGCGGCGGCCGGGCGCCTGCGCGGCGTCGCGCATCGTACGCCGGTCGTCACCTCACGCACGCTCGATGAGCGCACCGGCGCGCGCGTGTTCCTCAAAGCCGAGAACCTGCAGCGCATGGGCGCGTTCAAGTTCCGCGGCGCGTACAACCGGCTCGCGCAGCTGACGCCGAGCGAACGCGCCGGCGGCGTCGTCGCGTTCTCGAGCGGCAACCACGCGCAGGGCGTGGCGCTCGCGGCGCAGCTCCTCGGCGTTCCGGCGGCGATCGTGATGCCGGCGGACGCGCCGGAAGCCAAGCTGGCCGCGACCCGCGGGTACGGCGCCGAAGTGATCCTCTACGAGCGCGAGCGCATGAACCGCTCCGAGCTCGCCGCGTCGATCGCGAGCGAACGCGGAGCGACGCTCGTGCCGCCGTACGACGATCCGGCGATCATCGCCGGGCAAGGAACCGTCGCGCTCGAGCTGGTCGAGGACGCCGGACCGCTCGACGCGCTGCTCGTGTGTCTCGGCGGCGGCGGCTTGATGGCGGGTTCGTGTCTCGCCGCGACAGCGCTCTCGCCGGGCGTGCGCATCTACGGTGTCGAGCCGGAGGCCGGCGACGATTGGGTGCGCTCCTGGGCCGCCGATCGCATCGTCTCGATCCCCGTGCCGAAAACGATCGCCGACGGCCAGCAGACGCAGGCACCGGGCGAATTGACCTGGCCGATCGTGCGCGGCCTCGCCGCCGGCGTCGTCACCGTCACCGACGAGGAGATCCGCGCGACGATGCGCTTCGCGTTCGAACGCCTCAAGCTCGTGCTCGAACCCAGCGGCGCAAGCGCCCTCGCCGCCCTCCTCTTCGAAAAAGTCGACGTCCGCGGCACCCGAGTAGGCATAACCCTCAGCGGCGGCAACGTCGACCCCAAAACCTTCGCGGCAATTTTGTCCCCGTTGTCACCCTGAGCTTGTCGAAGGGCCCCCGTCGCCCCGAGCGCACTCGAGGGGCGACCCCGCAGACTAGATAGTCGCGATGCGGGGTTGCCTCTCGACTACGCGAGAGGCGACGACGAGGGTCCTTCGACAAGCTCGGGATGACATTACATCTTGAGGCGCACGTCGAGGGCGGCTTGGAAGGGGATCTTGGTTCCGACGAAGCCGGTGTTGAGGTTGTTGCTGAAGGAACCGTAGGGGTAGCGCAATTGTACCGGGGTCTGGTCGATGGGGAGGAAGTTCCCCGACGGGCCGACGCCCGCGCCGCCTGAAGGCAACTGCGAGTAGACGCAGATGTTGGGATCGTCCCACGCATAGCCGCGCTGATAGCACTTATCCA
>JAQBPM010000314.1 GCA_028287525.1 Vulcanimicrobiota bacterium
TTTGCGCGTTGGTGTACCACACCAGCCCCGGGCCGCCGTCGCGCTGCTTGCGCACGTGCTTGCGCTGCGTGTAGTCGACGTCGACGCGCGGCGCGCCGCGCCCCTTGCTGTGCGTCGCGGCGAGATCTGCGGCGGCGTCCAAATCGTCCGGAGCGGGACCCGCGCCGGGCGGTGTCTGCAGCACGACGTGTGATCCCGGCATACCGCGGGCGTGAAACCAGAGGTCGTCGGGCCGTGCGATCCGGAACGTGACCTCGTCGTTTTCGCGCGGCGAGCGGCCGACGTAGATGCGCGCTCCCGACGGCCGTTCGATGCGCAGCGGCGCGCGTTTGCGAGAAGCGGCCGCGGCGCTGCGCTGCGGGGGACGCCCTTCGAGCGCGTCGAGTGCCGCCTCGAGTTCGGGGAGCGTCGGCGCGTCGGCGCGCTCCGCTTCGAACGCGAGCACGTCGAGCGCTTCGCGGCGGCCGACCAGCGCGGCCCGGCGCCGCTCGAGATGCGGCAGAGCGTCGGCCGCTTTACGATAGCGCGCGTAGTAGCGCTGGGCGTTCTCTTTCGCGTCGAGGTCGGGATCAAGTTCGATGCGCAGCGCCGAGTTGGTCGCGGGGACGAACGAGGTCGCGCCGGCGGCGATTTCATGCGCGTGTGTGTAGAGCGCATCGCCGCTGGTGCGCAGGCGATCGCGTTCCGCGTCGTCGGCCGATCGAACGGCGACCGAGGCGAGCTCGTCCTCCGTCGCGCGCAGCCGGCGCGCGACGCGCGCCAGTAGTGCGCTGCGGCGCCGTTCGGTCGCATCGCCCCGCTGCACGCGCAGCGCGGCGCCGCGTGCTTCGGCGAAGACGTCGAGCAGCGACGCGGAGGTTGTCTGTGTGGCCGGCGACGCCAGGGTGAGCGGAAAGACGTGTGCCGCGATGACCGCGCCGCGCTCGTCGCGGTAGACGTGGACGTCGCCGCGTTCGGCGGCATCGCCCTTCGCCGCCGCGATGAGCGCGCGAGCGCGCTCCTCGAGCCAGCCCGCGAGCTCCGCAGCGGATCCCCACGGCTTGGTCTCGGCTTCGGTGGCAAGCGAGACGGCGAGCAGGCGCGGCAGCTCGGGCAGATAGCCGCCGAGCGCCCGGCTGCGCGCCTTGGCATCGGACCCTTCGAGTGCCCGGGTGAACCCGGCGAGGTCGAGGGTTGCGGTCGGAAGCGGCGGGGGCTCGTACGGGAGCCCGACCTGCACCGAGCGCGCCTCGTTTTCGGCCGGTGAGAACTGCTTGGCCGCCGCGACCACGACGCGCTCGCGCAGCAGGACGACGTTGCCGTACCGCGGCACGAGCTCGAGCACGAGGCGCGACTCGCTTTCGACCCCGAAGCGGGACGCCGTACCGAACGTCAGCACGAGCACCCGATCCCCGGGACGGGCCCGCACCGAGAGAAGGCGCATCCCGCGCAGGGTGGTCGAGACCGTCCGCAGCCAGCCCGGGTCAACGGCGAGCGCCAGCTCGAGGTCCTCGAGCGTGACGACCGGCGGCGCCCCGAACGGATCGGCCGCCAGCGTCACCTGGGCGCGGGCCTTCGCGTCGCCCTTGCCGTGGCGCAGGCCGCCGAAGCGCACCGCCACCCGTCCGTCGTCGAGCAGCCCGACGTCGGTCACCCGTCCCCCGCGAAGCGCGTGCTCGAGCTCGGCCGCGGAACGCCGGATCAGGATCCAATCAGTGGTCATTGTCCGCCTGTGTCATGCCTGTCATCCTGAGCCTGTCGAAGGACAGTCGTCATAAGGCGGGGAGGTGCTTTCCCGGCGTCTGCGTATTTATCCGGTTTGGCCCCGAAGAGGAGGTTGGCGTTCTGACCGGGCCCGGTCTTTTGTTCGTCGTGTCGGGCCCGTCTGGAGCGGGGAAGGACACGTTGGTGGAGGGTCTCAAGGCCCGTCACGAGCGGCTCCTGTACTCGGTTTCCGCCACGACCCGTGAGCCGCGCGCCGGCGAGCGCGACGGCGTCGACTACTTCTTTCTCGACCGGGCGGAGTTCGAACGCCGCATCGCCGCCGGCGGATTTCTCGAGACGCGCGAGTACAACGGGAACCTCTACGGAACCCCGCGCTCGTTCATCGACGAAGCCCTTCGGGCCGGTTACGACGTCGTCTCGAAGCCGGAAGTCAACGGGGCGCTCGCCGTCAAGCGCGCGTTTCCGGACGCCGTCCTCATCTTCATCGTCCCCGACAAGTTCTCGCACCTGCGCTCCCGCCTCGAGGCGCGGCGCACCGAAACCAACGAGCAGATCACGTCACGGCTCGAGATCGCGCACGAAGAGTTCACCTTCGTGCGGCACTTCGACTACTTGGTCATCAACGAAGAGGCGCAGCCGCAAGGGGCGGTCGACCTGCTCGAAGCGATCGTGCGAGCCGAACGGTATCGCATCCATCGTTACCCCGACAACCGACTCAAAGAATTGGAAGACAGCTAAACACATGAGCGACAGCGTATTCGGCGATCTCGACGGGCTGCTCAAGCACGTCGACTCGAAGTTCTCCTTGGTCAACGTCGTCACGAAGCGAGCCAAGCAGCTCAACAACGGCGCCCCGCCCCTCACCGAGCGCGTGAACCCGAACAAACCCGTCTCGACCGCCTTCAACGAAGTCCGCTCCGGCAAAATCCCCTACAAGCGAACCAAAGAAGGCATCAAGTAAC
>JAQBPM010000345.1 GCA_028287525.1 Vulcanimicrobiota bacterium
ACCAGCGTCGCGGCGACCACGAGGTAGTCGGCAGCGAGCTCGACATCCAGCTCCTCCATCGCCTTGATGTAAGCGAGGTACTGGTCGGCGACCATCGCGAGCGGGACGGTCGCAATGTCGAGCTGGCGTTCTTTGACGAGGTTGAGCAGCAGGTCGAGGGGGCCGTCGAACACGTCGCACGAGACGCGCAGAGCGTTGCCGGCCCGTGGCTCATCCAGGGGCTGGTCGACGGTAAGGATTCCGGCCTGTCCTGAGTTTGTCGAAGGAAGGTTCAGGCGCTCGAGTCTCCCATGGCTCGGCTCATCGCGACGACCTCAGGCTCGAAGAGCCCGGCGCCTTCCTGCGCGAGCCAGTCGAGGCCCAAATCGACCAGGCGCTTCTCGTTGACGTATTTGAGCGCTTTTTTCGCCGCCTTGATCTCGAACCAGCGGGCCTCGTCCACTTCGTGGTCGTGGTTCGCCGTATCGCCCGAGAGGTAGCGCATGAGGTAGAAATGGACCGACTTCTTGTGTTTGGTGCGGTTCAGGTAGAACCAGTACGAGATATCCGAGAGTTTGGAGAGGATCTCGGCCCAACAGCCGGTCTCCTCACGAACTTCCCGCAGAGCGGCCTGCTCGTGGGTCTCCTTGGCCTCGACGTGGCCCTTCGGGAGCGACCAAACGCGCGGCTCACCCCGCCCGATGAGCAGGGCTTCGAGCCCATTTCCGTTCCGTCGCAGGACGAGCCCGCCGGCGGAAACCTCATACTTGATCCGCATGGTCGCTTCCCGGAGACAGCTCCAGCCCGACGACCGGGCTGGTCTCTTTAGTATAGCGCGAGGTCCCAAGAAGGACGGAGCGGGCAAGCGACCGAGCCGAGCCCTTCGGACGCCGTAGCAAGCGCTTACGGCATGACGAGGGCGCGGGGCAGACGCAGCCAGAGAAAGCCCGAATTGGCCGACGCCGGGCCGGAACCGGTGTCCTCGGCGGCCAGCGCGGGGGAGGCGGCAAAGGCTGCCGGCGACGGCGCGGCAAGGGCGGCAGGCGCGCTGAACGCGCTATCCGGCGCGTGGTGCAGCGGGCCGAAGCACGTGGCGCAGCGTCGCCGCGGCTGATACGCGATCGCGACCGCGGGCGCCGGCGTGGCCTCGGCGACGGTCCGAGCACTCAGCGCGGGCCGCGGCCGGATCGTCGGCGGCGCGAGGGGCTTCGGCCGCTCGACGTGCGGCACGGGTATCGCCGCGACGATCTCGAGGTCGGCGTGGTGCACGACCGAAATCTTCACTGGGACGGCGACTCGGGGCATTCGGCGGGCCGCGGGGCGCGAGGCCTGCAGCCGATGCTGGTGCACGAGGACGACCGCAAGGCGCGTCGGGTGCACTGCCGAGCGCTGGTCGTGCCTACCGATCGCAGGCACCGCGACGACCGCGGCACCGAGCACCGCGAGCACGGTCGCCGTGAAGCCGCCCAGCGCAATCGCGCGCAGGATCGGTGAGGGATCGCTCATCGGTCGAAGCAACCGCTCGACCCGGATCGCAACGTGGGAGCGGCGGCCCCACAGCGCCGGCGCGACTTCGTCGGCGCAGCCGACGGTCGCAAGCCGAAGCAGGCAGGCCGCGTAGCGGCGGGCGCCCGTTGCGGACGCGGCGCGTTCGTCGCTCGCCAGCTCGCGTTCGAGGTCCAGGGCGCGGCCGAGCAGCCAGAGGCCGGGCAGCCACCAGCAGGCCCGCAGAACGGCGCTCTGCAGAGCCTTCGCCCAATCGTCACGCCGGGCGAGATGGGCGCACTCGTGCGCCACCACGGCGTCCCATTCGCCGGCATCGACCCGGTCGCGGAAGCCGGCCGGCACGACGATGGCGGGATGGAAGTACCCGATCGCGGTCGGCGTCGGGACGGTCGGTGACGTGCCGATGCGTGCGTTGCGGATCGGCAGCGTGCCGAGCGGCTCGGCCGATCGCTTGATGTGCCGCAGCCGCGCGACGTCGAGCGTCAGTTCGAACAGCAGCGCGACCGCCAAACCGAAGGCGACGAGCAGCAGCGGCAACGCCAGCCGCTCGATGTTCGAGACTATCCCGGGCGCGGCAGAAGCGGACGCCGGCCGGAAGGCGGCGGCGGCCAGCGCGGCAGGACCGATCAGCGCGACCACCCCGAAGGCGCCGGCGAGGAGCCGGTAGCGGGTCGCGGCTCGCGCGAAGCACCGCGCTGCGGCGAGTGCGCCGGCGGCGAGGATGAGGCTGGCGACCGCGGCGGTCAGCGCCGCCGCGGCCGCGGCAGCGGCGAGCGTCAGCGCTCGGCCTCGAGCAAGTCGCGCAAGCGGCGCTCTTCTTCCGGGCTCAAACGCTCGGAGTCGAGGAGGTTCAGCATCAGCGCGTGCGCCGACCCGTCGAAGAACGTCGAGAGGACATTTTCGACGACGGTGCGCCGTGCCGCGTCACGCTCCACCCGCGGGCGATAGACGTTCGCTTTTCCGCGCACGGTGTGCTTCACGTAGTTCTTCCGCTCGAGGATCGTGAGCGTCGAAAGCACGGTCGTGTACGCGATGGGATGGCCGTCGACGCGGGCGTGGACATCCGCCACGGTGCCGCTGCCGAGGTCCCACAGGATGTTCATGAGGCGGTACTCAGCCTCGGTCAGAGTGGGCGAGGGGCGCCTGGCCATGGCGCTCCTTACGACGCAGACTCCGTATTCTCCGCGAGGTGGGAGCCCGCGCCGGGCAATTTTTTGGGGCGAGCAGAACTCCGGCTCCGATGGCCGCTCCCAGCCTGCCCCGAATCGCGAAGATCGCACTCGCCCTCGTCGTCGCAGCCGGATTCTTCATCCTCGCGCTCAGCGGTGAGGCGTACCACGAGACGTCCCCGGCCCACGTGGCCACGACGATCTTCGGCTCCGGGGCCGGACGGTTGGGCGATCCCTTCGGCATCTCGCTGCACGTGTTGCTGCGGAAAGCCTACAGCATCGCGGCGTTCGCACTGGTCGGCCTCACCGCTGAGCTGGCATTTCCGGTCCGCCGGCGGGCGGCGCTGTGGATGGCCTTGCTCGTCGGAGCGTACTCCGCGGCGATCGAGTACGCGCAATACCTGCGCGGTTCGGAAGAGGGGCCGATCTGGAACGCGATCGACGTCGCGTGCGGTGCGATCGGCGGCTGGATCGCGGGACGCTTCACCCCGAAGCGCTGGAAAGACTAGCGCGCCGGTGCAGCCGCGAGCCAGGCGTCGACGCGGCGTTCGAGGATGTCGAGCGGCAGCGCGCCTTGGTCGAGGACGACCTCATGGAAGTCGCGCAGGTCGAAGGCCGCGCCGAGCGCCGTCTCCGCGCGGCGGCGGAGTTCGAGGATCTTCAGCTGGCCGATCTTGTACGCGAGCGCTTGGCCCGGCATCGTGATGTACCGGTCGACCTCGTTCTCGACGTCGAGCGGCGTCTTCGCGGCGTTGTCGAGGAAGTACGCGATCGCGCGGTCGCGCGTCCAGCCGCGCGCGTGCATCCCGGTGTCGACGACGAGACGCACCGCGCGCCACATGTCGTAGGTCAGAGCGCCGAAGCGGGACTTCGGATCGTCGTAGAGGCCCATCTCGTCGCCGAGCGATTCGGAGTACAGGCCCCAGCCTTCGGTATAGGCGGTGAACGAGAGGGAGCTGCGGCGGAAGTCCGGCAGGCCGCGGAGCTCTTGCGCGCGCGCGATCTGGAGGTGGTGGCCGGGAACCGACTCGTGGAGCGAGAGCACCATCATCTCGTAGATCGGACGCTGCTCGGGCCGGTACAGGTTGACGAAGTACAAACCGGCGCGCGAACCGTCGAGCGCTCCCGGCCAATAGTACGCCGTCGTCGTGTCTGGTGCGAACGCGTCGGGAATCGGGACGACGCCGTACGGAAGGCGCGGCAGCGTGCGAAAGACGCGGACGAGCTCGGGATCGATCCGTTTCGTCAGGGCACGATATGCGCTCAGCAGCGCTGCCGGCGTGGGATGGTAGTTCGCCGGGTCCTCGCGCAGCGCGCGGAAGATCTCGGCCAGCGGTCTCGTGCCGTATCCGAGCTGCGGCACGAGCTCTTCCATCGCGGCGCGAATGCGCGCGACCTCGCGCAGGCCGATCTCATGGATCGCGTCCGGCCCGAGATCCGTCGTCGTCTCGCTGCGCACGAAGTACGCGTAGAGCTCGTCGCCGCCGGGCAGGTGCGCGAGCCCGACGTCCTCCAGCGCCGCCGGCAGGTAGACGTCGACGACAAACGCGCGCAGTTCGCGCAGCGCCGGGTTGACGCGGTCGTC
>JAQBPM010000348.1 GCA_028287525.1 Vulcanimicrobiota bacterium
TCTGCGCGGTCTTGGTGACCCCGTAATGGATCATCTCGCCCGGAATTTGGAGGCCGGACTCGCTCGAGACGAACACCACGCGGCCCCAGTTCCGCTCGCGCATGCCGGGCAGGTAGGCGCGGCTGAGTCGAACGCCGCTCATCACGTTCGTTTCGAAGAACGCGGTCCACGCTTCGTCGGCGATCTGCTCGAACGGCACCGGCTCGAAGATGCCGACGTTGTTCACCAGAATGTCGACCGATGGATGGGCCGCTACGATCTTGACGGCGCCCTCGGCCGTCCCGAGGTCGGCCGCGACACCGTGAACCGTGGCGCCGGGGACCGCGGCCCGGACGGCGGCGACGGCCTGGTCGACCCTGGCCTGCGAGCGACCGTTTACCACGACCGCCGCGCCGGCGGCCGCCAGCCCGTCGGCGATCGCGCGGCCGATCCCGGCCGTCGAGCCCGTGACCAGCGCCGAGCGCCCGTGGAGATCCAAGTTCATCACGCCAAACCGAACCCTGGCTGGAGCCGCGAAGGTTCAGGCCGGGTTATTTCTCCAGAGGACCCTTGCAAATGGACCACGGCAGCGGCTATGCTCGTGGTGTACTTGGACAAACGGATAAGGGCATAGGTCTTCTGTATGACATTCGATCAATGGATTGACTCGGTGAACGCGCAGGTTCACGGCCGCCTCGGCGATAGCGTCCGCACGACGGAGCTCTCGTCGGACTCGGCGATTTGGGTCGGCAAGCGCGGCACGGCGGCCGCATCACTCCAGGACAACGAATCGACCGTGAACGTCGATTTCGACGGCGGTGAGCGTCTGTCGCTCGGCTACCACGACGCGTTGCCGGAGACCATCGGCGCGACGATCGCCGCCCGCCTCTCTTAGGCGGCGGCTAGCCTCATCACCAATCGGGCCGGGGGGCTGATGGCCTCTTGGCCCGTGCTGTGCCCGGCCCCGGGCGGTAGCCTAACGCTCATGGGAGCTTTTGGGTCCACTTGGTCGCTGGCGAGCGCGATGGCGTCGCTGACCGAGCGGTTCGGCGACGATCTGACGCTATGGCGCGACGGCGGCACGGCCTGCTGGCGCTATGACGGCCAGTCGGTGCTGATTACGGCCGACCCGGACGGCACGGTCGAGGCCACGTTCGTCGATCGCCCCACCCTTGATGCCGTTTCCGGTAACCCCGCGGTCGCGATCTACCAGCGCACCGCCGCCGGCGGATACACGCTGACGCCAGACGGCGGATCGCGCATCGCCGACGATATGTCCGCGTTCTTTACCGGCGAGCGCGAGACGCGCTTCACCTTCGTGTCCGTCGAGGGGCTGCACTCGGCCGCCTGACGAACCCTCGGCCCGGCATGCAGGTCGAGTCGCGCGCGGCCGCCTTCGAGGCGGCCGGCTATGTGGTGATTCCGGACTTCACGTCCCCGGCGGAGATCGGCGGGCTGCGCGCCCGCGCCGAAGAGCTCGTCGAGGCGTTCGATCCACGCACGGCGGGCGCCGTGTTCACCACGCGCGACGACGCGAAGACGAAGTCGGAGCAGTACTTTTTCACCTCCGGCACGGCGGTCCGCTGCTTCTTCGAAGAAGAGGCGTTCGATGCGGCGGGAGCGCTGCGCCAACCGAAGCAGCTTTCGATCAACAAGATCGGCCACGCGCTGCACGAGCTGGATCCGGTCTTCGCGCGCTTCTCGCGCGATCCGCGCCTGTGCGATCTCGCGGTCGAACTCGGGAACGGCGATCCGCGGGTGTATCAGTCGATGTACATCTTCAAGCAGCCGCACATCGGCGGCGAAGTCCGCTGGCATCAAGACGCGACGTACTTCGTCACCGAGCCGATCTCGGTGCTGACGTTCTGGTTCGCGCTCGAGCGCGCGGATCGCACCAACGGCTGTTTGTGGACGCAGCGCGGCGGCCATCGCACGCCGTTGCGCGAGCGCTTCGTGGTCGAAGACGGGAAGCCGCACATGGAATCGCTCGACGCGACGCCGTGGCCGTACAAGGAGAGCGCCGAACCGATCGAGGTCGACGCGGGGACGCTCGTCGTCTTCCACGGACTCCTGCCCCACTACAGCGCGCCGAACCGCTCGTCATCCTCACGCCACGCCTACACCATCAACGACGTCGACGGCCGCGCAACCTACGCGAAGACGAATTGGCTCCAGCGCGGACGTGTCGATTAAAGCCCGATCAGGCGGGCGATCACCAGGCGTTGGATTTCGTTGGTGCCTTCGCCGATTTCGTTGATCTTCTGATCGCGGTACATGCGCGAGATCGGGTACTCGTCCATGAAGCCGTAGCCGCCGTGAACCTGCAGCGCTTCGTTGACCACGCGACGCGACATCTCGCCCGAGAACAGTTTCGCCAGCGACGCGGTCATCTCGAACGGCCGGCCCTGGTCTTTCTCCCACGCCGCTTTGAGCACCATCAGTTTGGCGTGTTCGATCTCGGTCAGCATGTCGGCGAGCTTGAATTGGATCGCTTGGAACTTCGAGATCGACTTGCCGAACTGCTGACGTTCCTTCGCATACTTGAGCGCTTCGTCGTAGGCGCCCATCGCGAG
>JAQBPM010000367.1 GCA_028287525.1 Vulcanimicrobiota bacterium
ATCAGCCAGGCCGATCCGACCACCGCCGAGCGGAACCCGAGCATGGCGATCGCCCACGAAGTCGAGCAGGTCCTGGCGGTGGCCGCGGCCGCCGGTGCCGGCACGCTGGTGCGCGATCTGGTCCTACCCGTCTCGGAGGCCGACCGCGCGGCAGTCGCCGGATTGCCGGAGCGGCCGATCGTCGTTCAGCTCGGGAAGCGCTGGACCGAGGGCGGCTCGACCACGGCCAGCACCCTGACCCTGATCGCCGAACTGCGGGCGCTGGGGCGACCGCTCGTCGCGACCTTCGGCGAGGACGCGCGCGAGCTGGGGGAGGAGGTCCGGCGGGCCGGCGTCGCCGACGCCGTGCTGGGTGACTTGGAATTCCATGTGTGGGCGGCGGTCTTCGAACGCGCCGCTTGCGTCGTGACGATCGACACCGGTGCGACCCATGTCGCAAGCGCCGTACGCGCGCCGACCGTCGTCCTCTTCGAGCACCGATGGTTTCGGCTGGCCTCTCAGGAATGGTCGCCGTATCGCGTGCCGAACGCGATCCTTCGCAAACCGCCGGACGAGTCGGACCCCTCGCTGCGCGCATCCCGCGCCGAGATCGTCGCCGCCGTCGCCGCCCTCATATGATGACACCAAAAATTTCCGTCGTCGTCCCGACGTACAATCGCCTCGACACGCTCCGCCACGTCGTTCCCTCGCTCGTGGCGCAGGATTTGCCGCGCGGCGACTTCGAGGTCGTCGTCGCCGACTCGAACTCGACGGACGGCACCGCCGAATACCTCGCCGACGTCGCGCGCGAGCATCCGTTCGTGCGCCACTTGCCCGGGCCGTACACCGGCCGCGCGTCGGCCCGCAACGCAGGTATCGAAGCGGCGCAGGCTCCGCTCGTCATGTTCACCGACGCCGACATCATCGCGTCGCCGGACCTGCTCTCACGTCATCTCGCGCATCACGTCCGGCCCGGCACGCGCGCGGTCGTCGGCATGGAAGTGCAGGTCAGCTCGTTCGAGGATTACCTCACCAAACGGGCCGATCGCGCGAAGCGCGAGCCGCTGCACGGCGAGAAACCGAAGCGGCTGTCGTGGCTGTACTTCCTCACCGGCAACGCGTCGGCGCCGAAAGCGGAGCTCGACCGCGTCGGCCGGTTCGACGAAGATTTCACCGGATACGGACACGAGGATCTCGAGCTCGGCTATCGCCTCCAGCGCGCCGGCGTTCCGATCGTGTACGAACCGAGTGCGGTCGACTACCACTGGCACCCGGTGCCGTGGGAGGAGCAGCAGCAGAAGTACGAACTCGCCGGCCGCTCCACCGTGCGGTTCTACCGCAAGCACAGCGCCTTCGACGTGCAGCTGCGGCTCGGGATGACGCCGTTCTCGCTCGCGCTGCACGGCGTCGTCGATGGCGTCCCGGCACTCAAATCATGGATCGAGGGCGGCGCGCACAAGCCCGGGTTCGCGCGCACGCTTTCGTACCAGTATCACTACCTGACCGGAGTCAAGGCTGCCCTGCGTGGATAACTCGTTCGAACGTCATCCCTGCGGGGCGCTGACCGCGGCCGACGTCGGCCGCGCCGTCGAACTCGACGGCTGGGTTCATCGCCGCCGCGATCACGGCGGCTTGATCTTCATCGATGTGCGCGATCGTACCGGGCTCACCCAGGTGACGTTCGATCCGTCGAAGGCCGCGGTCTTCGCGCTGGCGGAGACGCTGCGCAGCGAAGACGTCGTGCGCGTGCGCGGCACCGTGCACCGCCGTCCGGCGGGCACCGAGAACGCGAAGCTGCCGACCGGCGAAGTCGAGCTGCCTGCGGAGGAACTCGAAGTCCTCAACCGCTCCGAGACGCCGCCGTTCGTCATCGCCTCCGAAGAAGAACCCGACGAGAACGTCCGGCTGCGCTACCGCTATCTCGATTTGCGCCGGCCGCGGATGCAGCGCAACCTGACGATGCGCCACAAGATCGTCAAGGCGATTCGCGACTATTTCGACGAGCACGACTTCCTCGAGATCGAGACGCCGACGCTGATCAAGTCGACGCCCGAAGGTGCGCGCGACTACCTGGTGCCCTCACGCGTGCACCGCGGCACGTTCTACGCGCTCCCGCAGTCGCCGCAGATCCTCAAGCAAATCCTGATGATCGGCGGCCTCGGCCGCTACATGCAGATCGCGCGCTGCTTCCGCGACGAAGACGCGCGCGCCGACCGTCAGCCGGAGTTCACGCAGGTCGACGTCGAGATGACGTTCGTCTCGCAGAACGACGTCATGGAGATGATGGAAGGCGCCGTGCGCGCGGTGTGGGAGCGCGTCCTCGACGTCGCGATCCCGCGGCCCTTGCCGCGGCTGACGTATGCCCAAGCGATCCGCGACTACGGTTCCGACAAACCGGACCTGCGCTTCGATCTCAAGCTGACCGACGTCGACGACCTTTTCCGCGGCGGCGAATTCGGGCTCTTCTCCGGACTCGCCGAGAGCGATGCCAACCGTATCGCCGCGGTGCGCTATCCGGGCGGCGCGTCGCTCTCGCGCCGCGATTTCGACGCGCTCACGGAGCTCGCGAAAACGTTCGGGGCGAAAGGCCTGGCGTACGTCTCCTTCGCGCCCGACGGCGTGAAGGGTTCGATCGCGCGGTTCGTCGACGACGCGCTCGCCGCGCGGCTGCGCGAGCGCACCGGTGCCGTCGAGGGCGATGCGCTGCTGTTCGTCGGCGACGCGCACGGGACCGCATCGGACGTCGCGGGACGGCTGCGGCTCGAAGTCGGCGACCGGCTCAACTTGCGGCCGGCCGGCGCGTTCGCCTTCTGCTGGGTCAGCGGGTTTCCGCTCTTCGAAAAGGACCCCGAGACCGGCGAGATCACGTTCTCGCACCATCCGTTCACGTCGCCCGAACCCGGCCAGGAAGCACTCTTCGACAGCGATCCGCTGGCGATCACCGCGCGCCACTACGACCTCGTGCTCAACGGCTACGAGCTCGGCAGCGGCTCGATCCGCAACCACACGGTGGAGTTCCAGCACCGCGTCTTCAAACGGCTCGGCCTGAGCGACGAGCAGATCGAAGACCGCTTCGGGTTCTTCATGGAAGCGTTGCGCTACGGCGCGCCGCCGCACGGCGGGATGGCGCTCGGCATCGACCGTCTCGTGATGCTCGCCTGCGGCGAAACGTCGATCCGCGACGTCATCGCCTTCCCGAAAAATCAAACGGCCCGCGACGTCATGATGGACGCCCCATCAATCGTCCCGGACCAATCGCTGAAGGAATTAGGCCTGCGAATCGTCGCGCCCCCGACGACGCCGACAGAATAACGTCATCGCGAGTCAGCGCTCGGCTTCGCTCGCGCCGACTTGGAGGTTCCCTCGACAAGGTCGGAATGACGGGGGGCGATCGGAGACGCGCGGGCGCGTCAACCCATCGCCTTCGCGGCGACTCAGAACGGCTGGATGTCTCGGCGCGTTTCGCGATAGAGCATCTTTTTGTTGAGCTCGCGCAGCGCGTCGATGGAACGCTTGTGTTCTTCGGAGCGGCCGTACTTCGTAGCGGCGCGGAGCGAAGCGTCGAGACTGCGCTCGCGAGCGGCGTAGACGAGGAAGGCGCTGAGGTCGCGATCGTCGATGCGATAATTCATCGTGACGAGGAAATTACCCAACGCCGTCGGGGACTACGCTTGCTTAGAAAAATAGGGCCGCTCGTCCCCAAGAAAAAAACGCGCACCGCGAAGCGATGCACGTGTCCGGCGGTGCTCCCGCCGGGGCTTTAACATCAACGTTTTTACCCCGTTTCGCCGCGAATCAATCGGACGCGGCGCGCTCGCTCAACAGCGCTCGCGCGCGCGAGAAAACGGCGTCGAGCATCGGTTCGGTCAGCACGCCGGTGTTCGTGTTCTGCCGGCTGGGATGGTACGACGCGAGAATCGTGACCGCGCCGCCGTCCGGCAGGTCGACGACGGTTTCGGCGAGGTGCGCGAACGGCGCGCGCCGGCTGCGGTAGCTCGCGCGTTCCTTCATCAGTGAGTGAACCGCGTCGTCGGCGAATTTTCCGAGCGTCACGATGACCGCAGCGCTGCGCAGCGCCGTGAGTTCGGCACGCAGATACGGCAGACAGCGCGTGCGCTGAGCGGGAGTGGGCTTGTTCGCGGGCGGTGCGCAGCGGACCGCGGCGGTGATGAACGTGTCGTGCAGCAGCATCCCGTCGTCGCGTCCGACGGCGTGCGGCTGGCTGGCGAGGCCCGCGCGGTGCAGGGCGCGATACAGCCATTCTCCGCTCCCGTCGCCGGTAAAGACCCGGCCGGTCCGATTCGAGCCGTGGGCGCCCGGCGCCAGGCCGACGAGGACGATCCGCGCGGCCGGATCTCCGAAGCCGGGGACGGGTCTTGCCCAGTAGTCCTGATCGAGGAACGCGCGCTTTTTGACGCGCCCCACCTCGGCGCAGTAGGCACGCAGCTCGGGACACTTGCGGCAGGAGACGACGCGGCGTTCGATCGCGTCGAGCGTGGAAGGGCTCACACGCCGGGCATTCGACGGCCCTCACAAACGAGCCCGGCACCGCGCTCGAACGAGGGAGCGACCCAGGGCTCGTTGCACTCTGGAAGACATGGGTGGATCCGAGACGCCGGCGGCGGAACTGTTCTTGTTCGGGCCGTTCGCGCTCGACGGTTTCGCGCGGACGCTGCGGTCGCACGACTTGGCCGTACCGGTGCCGCCCCAAACCTTCGAACTGCTGGACTACCTCGTGCGCAATGCGGGGCGATCGATCTCGAACACCGAGATCCTCGATGCGTGGCCGGGCGAAGAAGTGACTGAGGGCAGCCTCGCCGCGCAGATGCTCTCGCTGCGGGGAACGCTCGCGCGCCACTCGCCACGCGCCACCTACATCGTCGCGGAACCGGGCGGCGGCTACCGATTCGTCGCGCGCGTGGTACCGCGCGAGCCGGGGACGGCGGAGGATTCGGAGGCGAACCGGCTCTACGCGCGCGGCCGTTATTTCTAC
This sequence comes from Vulcanimicrobiota bacterium, assembly GCA_028287525.1. GTDB lineage: Bacteria > Vulcanimicrobiota > Vulcanimicrobiia > Vulcanimicrobiales > Vulcanimicrobiaceae > Vulcanimicrobium. Next base: position 4,973 of record JAQBPM010000367.1, read on the forward strand.
GATAAACGCACGGCCGATTCTCTGCACCGCAGCATTCACTATTTCCGCCAGGCGGTCGAGCTCGATCCGACCCTTGGCCGGGCGTACGCCGGCTTGTCTGCCGCCTTCGCCCTCACGGGCGAGTACCTGCTGATGGCGCCGGCCGCCGCGTTTCCGCGTGCCGCTGACGCCGCCCGGCGAGCGCTCCAGCTCGACCCGACGCTCGACGACGCGCATGCGGTGCTCGGCGTCGTCGCGTTGCGGTACGATCGTGATTTCGAGCGCGCGGAGCGCCATTTCGCGCAGGCGGCCGCGCTCGCGCCGCAATCGAGCAACATCGTCGTCGCGCGCGCGTGGTTTCTGTGCATCGTGGGCCGCGCGCAGGAAGCGGCGCAGATCCTGCGCGACGCGCTGCACGACGAGCCCTACTCGCTCATCTTGGAAACGACGCTCGCGGTGTCGTCCATTTTCCGGCGCGAGTACGGCGAGGCGATCCGCCGGCTGCGCGCCGTGCGCGAGATGGACGCCGGCTACGTGCACGGGCGCTTCTACCTGGCGGTCGCGATGCATCTCGACGGCCGGTTTGCCGACGCGCTCGCGCTGTCGGAGGGTGCGGTGCCGGACGGCTACGAGCAGCAGTTTATGGCGCTGCGCGGCCGTTCGCTCGCCGGGCTCGGCCGGGTCGAAGAGGCGCGTGCCATCGAAGACGGGATGCGTGCGCTGGTGTCGCGCGGCCGCTACGTGTCGTGCTTCAACCTGGCGTGGCTCGCGAGCGGCTTGGGGGAATCCGAGCACGCCGTGCGCCTGCTGGAGGCGGGGTTCGAAGAGCACGATCCCTGGACCGTCTTCGTGCCGGAGTTTCCGCTGTTCGACTCGCTGCGCGGCGATCCGCGCTTCGAGGCGTTGAGCCGCCGCATCCACTGAGCGGACCGCCGCCCGGGGGACCTAGCGGCGCGTCTGAACGCGCGCTTCGCGCAGAAACGCGGTGAACGCGCGCGCCGCGGCGCTCGCCGGCGCGTTGCGCCGCGTCGCGAGCGCGATCGTTCGCACGAGCAGCGGGTCGCGCAACGCGACGCTGACGACCGGCGGTCCCGGTTCGTTCAGGAACACGCGCGGCAGGAGCGCGATCCCCAGGCCCTCGGAGACGAGCGAGCGCAGCGTCAGCGCGTCGCCCGATTCGACGACGATGCGCGGCACGAAGCCGTCGCGGCGCGCCGCGTCGTGCAGGCTCGCGTACAATCCGGAACCGCTGCGAAAGGCGACCCAATCGGCGTCGCGCAATGCACGCAGCGTCGTGCTCGGCTGCGCCGCGAGCGGATGGTTCGGCGCCACGGCGATGGCGAGCTCGTCGCGGTAGAGCGTCTCGAACGCGAACTCGGGGAACGCGGCGGGATCGTCGACGTTCACGATCGCCAAATCGAGCTCGGCCGCGCGCAGCGTCGCGAGCATCGGATGGCTGACGTCCTCGCGCAGGACGAGGTCGACGTCGGGATGCCGGCGGTGGAACGCGGCGAGAATTCCGGGCAGCACCGTCTCGCTGAACAGTTGGATCGAGCCGACCACGACCCGTCCGCGAACGGCGCCCGCGTGCTCGACCATCTCGCTGCGCAGTGCGTCGACGTCGGCGAGGATGCGCGCCGCGCGCTCTACGAGCGCCGCCCCCGCGCCGGTCGGACGCACGCGCCGGCTCGTGCGCTCGAAGAGCGAGAGGCCGAGCTCGCGCTCCAGCGCAGCGATCGCTTGCGAGAGCGCCGGCTGCGCGACGCCGAGTCCCTCCGCCGCCCGCGTGAAGCTGCGGGTCCGGGCCACCTCGACGGCGGCTCGCAGCTGCCGCAAATCCATAAGCACGGCTTATTGGACCGAGACCGTCGATAGCCTTGTTGGATGGGGCTGAGGCGTGCCAAAATAGCCCGGTGACCCGTCTCGACGTTCGCGCAATGGCGCTGCTCGCAGTCGCCCACGTCGCGGACGACTGCAATCAGAGCTTCGTTCCGGCGCTGCTTCCGTATCTGATCCTCTGGCGCGGCATCTCGCACACCGAGGCCGGCACGCTCGTCCTGGCGCAGGCGATCTCGTCGTCGGTCGTGCAGCCCGTCATCGGCCATCTCGCCGACCGCCGCTCGATGCCGTGGCTGATCGCCGTCGGCCTCGTGCTGGCCGGTTCCGGCGTGGCGATCGTCGGGTTCATGCCGACGCTTCCCCTGATGCTGATCGGCTCGCTGATCAGCGGCCTCGGCGTCGCGCTCTTCCATCCCGAGGCGGCGCGCTTCGCGAACTACGTCGCCGGCTCGAAGAAGGCGACCGGGATGCGCTGGTTCGCCGCCGGCGGAAACGTCGGCTTCGCCGTCGGCCCGCTGTTCGCGACCGCGGCGTTGGCATGGTGGAAGCTGCCCGGCACGCTGGCCGCGGCGCTTCCGGTGACGATCGTCGGCACGATCGTGCTCGTCGAGCTGCGCCGTCTGCGCACGTTCATTCCGGCGCACGCGACGTCGCGCACCGGAGCGGGCACCGACGATTGGGTGTCGTTCTCGAAGCTCTCCGCGTTCGTGACCGTGCGCGCAATGGCGTACTTCGGATTCGTCGCGTTCGTGCCGCTGTACGTCGTCGAGGTGCTGCACGCGACGCCTGCGGTCGGCGACATGTTGCTGTTCGCCTTCCTCGCGTCGGGCGTGCTCGGCACGCTCTCCGGCGGACCGATCGCCGATCGCTTCGGCCGTCGTACGGTGCTGATCTGGTCAACCGCGCTCGCCGCGGTGATGACGGTGGTATTCGTCGGCCTGACGCATCAAGGGAACTTGCTGCTCGCGATCCCGCTGCTGATGGTCACCGGCTTCGTCTTCGTCGCCTCGCAGTCGGCGTTCGTCGTGTTGGGTCAGGAATTTCTGCCGAACCGCATGGGTCTGGCCTCGGGCGTGACGCTCGGTCTCGCGGTCTCGCTCGGCGGGGCGTTCTCGCCGGTGATGGGCGCGATCGCCGACGCGCACGGCGTGTCGGCGTCGATCCTCACCGCGGGCGGCCTCTCGGTCGCCGGCGCGCTGATCGCGCTTACCCTGCCCGGCGAGCGGCGCGCGATCGCGGCCCGCACGCCCGTAGCGCGCGCCGGATGAGCGTTCGCGCCGCAACCACCGCGGCGGGCGACGGGATCATGCGGACGCCTTCATGACGATACCGTTCTCGGTTCTCGACCTCTCGCCGATCCTGGCGGGCTCCGACGCGACGCAAGCATTCCGCAATACGCTCGACCTCGCCCGGCATGCCGAGCGCTGGAACTTTCACCGCTACTGGCTGGCCGAACACCACAACATGCCGGGGATCGCCAGCGCCGCGACGTCGGTCGTGATCGGATACGTCGCCGGCGGAACGTCGACGATTCGCGTCGGAGCCGGCGGCGTGATGCTGCCCAATCACGCACCGCTCGTGATCGCCGAGCAATTCGGCACGCTCGAGTCGATGTATCCGGGCCGGATCGACCTCGGCCTCGGACGCGCGCCGGGAACCGACCAGCGCACCGCTCGTGCGCTGCGCCGCACGCTTGCCGGCGGCGCGGATTCGTTCCCCGAGGACGTGCTGGAACTGCAATCGTATTTTCGCGCCGCGCAGCAGGGGCAAGCGGTACGCGCCGTTCCCGGTGCCGGATTGAACGTGCCGATCTGGCTGCTGGGATCGAGCCACTTCAGCGCGCAGTTCGCCGCGGTGCTCGGGCTGCCGTTCGCGTTCGCCTCGCACTTCGCGCCGGCGATGATGGAGTCGGCCGTCGAGCTGTACCGCAGCACGTTTCAACCTTCCGACGTGCTCGCAAAGCCGTACGTGATGCTGGGGATGAACGTGATCGCCGCCGACACAGACGCCGAGGCGGCGCGGCTCGTGACGTCGCTGCAGCAGCAATTCGTCAACCTGCGCCGCGGCGTGCCGGGTCCGCTGCAGCCGCCGATCAATCCGAGCGACGCGCACTGGACACCCCACGAACGCGCGGGCTTGGAAGAAGCGCTGTCGTGCTCCGTCGTCGGCTCGCCGGAGACCGTGCGTGAGGGCATCGAGCGGTTCATCGCGCGCACCGGCGCCGACGAGCTGATGGTCGGCGGGCAGATCTACGATGACGCCGCGCGGCTGCGCTCGTTCGAGATCGTCGCCGCGGCGCGCGACGCGCTAGCGGACGCGGCGGCTTAGCTCAATCCGGGGAATCCCAGCCGCGCGAGCGCCGCGTAGGTCACGACGCCCGCGGCGGTCGAGAGGTTGATCGAGCGGACCGCGCCGGCGCGCATCGGGATGCGTAGCGCGCGGTCGGCGTACGCGTCGAGCAGCGTCTGCGGCAGCCCGGCGGTTTCTTTCCCGAAGACCAGCGCATCGCCGTGCGCGAATTCGGCGTCGGCGTAGACGCGCGACGCGCGCGTCGAAAGCAGCCAAATGCGCTCGCGCGCAAACGATGCGATGAACGCGTCGAGCGAGGGGTGCACGACGACGCCGAGCGCGTCCCAATAGTCGAGCCCGGCGCGCTTGAGCTCGCGGTCGTCGATCGTAAAACCGAGCGGCTCGACCAGATGCAGCGCGCATCCGGTCGCCGCGCACAGGCGCGCGACGTTGCCGGTGTTGGG
>JAQBPM010000382.1 GCA_028287525.1 Vulcanimicrobiota bacterium
CGCTGGGACCCGGGCCCGCGTCCGGCGTCACCGAGGACGGCCGGCTCGACCCGCACGCGCTCGTTCCGCGCGGCTGGCAGCGGGCCGGAGCGCTGGCTCACTTTTTCTGCACCGCGGAGGGCGACGTCTCGAAGCCGACCCATCTGTTCGCGCCGCCCGCGTCCGGAAAGACGGGCGACCACGGTCGGCCGAACCAGACCATCACGCCGCTCGCGGCGAAACTGGGGATCGCGATCGATGCCGGTCACGTGCTCGATGCGGAAGCCGACCTCGTCACCGCGGTGCTGCAGTGTGACGGAATCGTCCTCATCGCGTGGGAGGACAAGCGAATCCCGCGGATCGCTAGTGCCATTCTCGGCGACGCGACCACGGCTCCCCAGCAGTGGCCCCAGGAACGGTTCGATGTGATCTGGATCTTCGACCGCGATCCCGCGAGCGGACGCTACGGATTCCGCCAGTGCCCGCAGCTCGTACTGGGCGGAGATTCGCCGGAGGTGATCACCTTCGGCTAAAGGGGCCGTGCCGGGATCGGCGTACTCGCCGCCCATGAAGCGTGCCATCGCCCTGCTCTTCGGCGCCTCCGTCGCGCTCGGGTCGATTCCGGCGGTGCCGGCCGCCGAAGCGACGGTCACCATCTCGCAAGGCGTCGACGCCGACACGCTCAATCCCGACGCGACGACGATCACGCCGACGTTCAACGTCGTGCAAGAGATCTACGAACGCTTGGCGGATTTCGGCCCGCGCGCGGGTGAGTACCAGCCGCGGCTTGCGGTGTCGTGGAAGCGCGTCAACCCGACGACCGAAGAGTACGTGCTGCGCCGCGGCGTCACGTTCTCGAACGGCGATCCGTTCACCAGCGCCGACGTGCGCTTCACCGTCGACTGGATCAAGAACCCGGCCAACGCGTCGAAGCAGACGCCGTACGTGCGCGACATCGATCGGGTCGACACGCCGGATCCCTACACCGTGCGGTTCGTCTCGAAGGTGCCGACCGCGATCCCGCCGGGGCTGCAGAACCCGATCTTCATCATGGACGCCAAGTACGTTGAGGCCCACGGCAACGCGTACGTCGCCGAACATCCGATCGGCACCGGGGCGTACGTCCTGCACGAGTGGCGCCGCGACGACCAGATGACGATGGACGCCAACCCGAAGTGGTGGAACGGTCACCCGAAGATCGAGCACGTCGTCTTCAAGCCGATCCCCGAAGCCGGCGCGCGCGTCGCGGCGCTGCGCACCGGGGCGACCGATCTCATCACCAACGTGCCGCCCCAGTATCAAACGCAGATCGCCGGCGGCACGGGGACGAAGCTCGTCAGCACCCGCAGCCTACGGCAACTGTTCATTGCGTTCAACACGCTGCAGCCCGGGCCGCAGCAGAACAAGCTCGTGCGGCAGGCGATCAACTACGCGGTCGACGTGCCGTCGATCGTCAAGAACGTTCTCGGCGGCCGCGGCTACGAGATCTCTTCGCCGATCCCGCCCAACTACTTCGGCTACGACCCTTCGGTCCCGGCGTACAAGCACGACGTCGCGAAGGCCAAAGCGCTGCTCGCGCAGGCCGGGTTCGCCGACGGCAAAGGGATCTCGCTGATCGTGAACGCGCCGACCGGGCGCTACAATCGCGATCGCGAGGTCGCCGAAGCGGTCGCCGGCCAGCTGCAGGCGATCGGTATTGCGGCGACGGTGAAACCGCAGGAGTGGGTCTCGTACTCCGATCAGCTCAACCGCCGCATGCTCACGCCGCTCTACGAATTGGGCTGGAACCAGCCCTCGGCGGATGCCGACGGCGTCGTCACGGCGCTCTTCATGTCGACGGCACCGCTCTCGTGCTACAGCAATCCGGAGATCGACAAGCTCGCCGACGCGGCGCGCGGCGAGCTCGACGTCGCGAAGCGCAGGGCGCTCTACAAGCGGATCGCGACGATCCTGCACGACGACGCGCCGTGGATCGTGCTGTTCCAGTACGAGGACCTCTACGGCACCTCGAAGCGCTTGAAGTGGCAGCCGCGCGGCGACGAGTACATCCGCGTCTACGAAATGTCGCTCACCTGACGGCCTTTCTCGCGCGCCGGGCGCTGGGTGCGCTCTGGGCGCTGATCGGCGTCGAGATCGTCGTCTTCCTCATCCTGCATCTCACCGGCGATCCGACCAGCGTCATGATGCCGCCCGAATCGACCGCGGCCGAGCTGGCGGCATTTCGCCACGCACAGGGCTTCGATCGGCCGCTCATCGTGCAGTTCGCGTCGTTCGCGCTCTCCGCATCGCGCGGCGACCTCGGCCTCTCCCTGCGCCATCAGGAACCGGCGATGACGCTCGCGCTGGCCCGCCTCCCGGCGACCGCACTGCTCGGGAGCGCTGCGTTCGCGATCGTGCTGCTCGTCGGGGTCCCGGCGGGAGTGCTCTCGGCGCTGCGGCCGCGCACCGCGATCGATTATGCCGCGCGCATCGTCGCGCTGGTCGGACAGAGCGCGCCGACCTACTGGATCGGCTTGATGCTCATCCTGCTCTTCGCGGTGCTGCTGGGATGGGTGCCGGCGAGCGGGATCGGCGATTGGCGAAACCTCGTGCTGCCGGCCGCGACGCTCGGCTTTTTCTCGACGGCGAAGCTGATGCGGCTCACGCGCGCCGCGATGCTCGAAGTGCTCGAGGCGGACTACGTGCGCACCGCGCGCGCCAAAGGGCTCACCGCGTGGCGAACGGTGATCGGACACGGTCTGCGCAACGCGTGGCTGCCGATCGTGACGCAGCTCGGCGTCGAGCTCGGTGCGCTGCTCTCGGGCGCGATCATCACCGAGACGGTGTTCGCCTGGCCGGGCATCGGCCGCCTCGCCGTGCAGGCGGTCTTCGAGCGCGACTTCCCGGTCGTCGAGGCGGTCGTGCTCATCTCGGCGACGACCTTCGTCCTGCTGAACCTCGCGGTCGACCTGCTCTACGCGGTCATCGACCCCCGCATCCGGTATGCCTGATGGAGGTCACGCTCACCGGGACGCGGGCCGCGCCGGACCACGGCGTCTCGAATCGCACCGTGGCGCTGCGCCGGCTCGCGCGCGATCCGGGCGCAGTGGCCGGCGCCGTGGTCGTCCTCATCGTCGCGGTGTGCGCGATCTTCGCGCCGCTGATCGCGCGCACCGATCCGAATCTGCAGAATCTGAGCTCGACGCTCGTGCCGCCGATGTGGATCGCCGGCGGCAGCGGCGCGCATCCGCTCGGAACCGACAATCTCGGCCGCGATCTGTTGGCGCGCATCATCTGGGGTTCGCGCGTCTCGGCGATCGTCGGGATCTGCGTCGTCGCGATCGGCGGTTCGATCGGCGTCACCGCGGGGCTGCTCGCCGGCTATCGGCGCGGCTGGGTCGACGCGCTGATCGCCCGCATCACCGACGTGCAGCTGGCGTTCCCGCTGGTGCTGCTCGCGGTCGCGATCGTCGCGGTCGTCGGGCCGGGATTGTGGACGGTCATCGCGGCGATCGGCTTGACGTCGTGGGTGCAATACGTCCGCGTCGTGCGCGCCGAAACGCTGAGCCTGCGCGAACGCGAGTTCATCGCCGCCGCGCAGGCCGCCGGCGCGACGTCGTCGCGCATCGTCACGCGTCATCTCTTGCCGAACGTCACGTCGGTCGCGATCGTGCTCGGAACGTTCGAGATCGCGCGCGCCGTCGTTTTCGAGTCGTCGCTGTCGTTTCTGGGCCTGGGCGTGCCACCGACGACGCCCTCGTGGGGCGGGATGCTCGCCGACGGGCGGCAGTATCTCGACACCGCCTGGTGGGTCGCGCTCTTTCCGGGCCTCGCGATCATGATCGCGGTGATGGGCATCAACCTGCTCGGCGACGGACTGCGTGACGCGCTCGACCCAAGCGCACGCTGAACGCCGGACGCGACAAACGTCGCGGAAAAGCGTCTGAAATGTAAACGTGCCGTGCGCCGAGCGTAAAGCGGGGCGCACTTTGTCAGCGGGCGGTATGCGGGAGGTCAAGCCTCGGAACGCGTCATTGCGCTCTTTCCGACGGAGCCATAGAGTGCAAACACAAGGTCCGGTTGCACAAGAAATTGCGGACCGCTCACAACGCTCGGAAGGATCCACCAATGTTTCGCAAGTCCGCTCTCGCCGCCCTGACCATCACCGGCGCCATCGCCCTCTCCGCCGCGCCGTCGTTCGCCGCCAGCACCTTCACCGTCGCCGCGACCGTGAACACGATCGCAACCGTGAACCTCTCGATGACGGCCTACACGTTCACCAGCAACGACAACACCAACGCCGATCTCCCCGCGAACGAAAATGCGGCAATCCCGGCGGGCGGCAACATCACCGGCTTCATCCGCACCAGCAAAGCCGGTACCGGCATCATCAGCGTCGCCTCACCGGCCGGGCCGCTCACCGGCGCCGGCGGCGCGACGATCCCGATCGCTTCGCTCGAGGCGACCTGCGCGGTCGGCACGTCGAACAGCGGCGTGAACGCCGTGCCGACGGGACTCGCCACCCAACTGGAACTCGCAGCGGGCGCCAGCATCCAATGCGCCAAGTACAACCAGGGCGGCACGGGTTCGTCACTCGCCGTCGGCTTGTTGCTCTCGCTCTTCCTCGACGATACTGCGGTCATCGCCGACACCTACGCCGCCTTGAGCGGATTCTCGATCACGGCTAGCGCAACCTAAGCCCTCTGGTCCCTTGCGACCGCGGATTGCGGTGGTGATGGATCACACCACCGCAATCCGCGGAACTCGATCCGATCCGTTTTTGGGCCGTCCGGCATTCTGCCGGGCGGCCCTCTTGTTTACCGGCGCGTTCGAGAGCGCGTGCGATACGCGTCGTGAGAAGTGTAAACGTTCGGTACGCTTCGAGCGCACGTAAAGCGGTGCGCACTTTGTCAACCGGAGGCTCGATGGCGGTCAAGTGTCTGAACGCGCCATTGTGCCCGGCGCGGCGCGGCTTTAGACTGCAGACACAAGGTCCGGTTGCAAACGAGAGATCGCGGACCGCTCACAACGCTAGGAAGGATCCACAACGTGTTTCGCAAGTCCGCTCTCGCCGCCCTGACCATCACCGGCGCGATCGCCCTCTCCGCGAGCCCGTCGTTCGCTTCCAGCTCGTTCACCGTCGCCGCGACGGTCAATACGATCGCTACCGTGAACCTCTCGATGACGGCCTACACGTTCACCAGCAACGACAACACCAACGCGGATCTCCCCGCGAACGAAAACGCCGCGATCCCGGCCGGCGGCAACATCACCGGCTTTATCCGCACCAGCAAAGCCGGTACCGGCATCATCAGCATCGCCTCACCGGCCGGCCCGCTCACCGGCACCGGCGGCGCGACGATCCCGATCGCTTCGCTCGAGGCGACCTGTGCGGTCGGCACGTCGAACAGCGGCGTGAACGCCGTGCCGACAGGGCTCTCCGCAGGAGCGCAACTCATCCCGAGCGCCAGCATCCAGTGCGCCATGTACAACCAGGGCGGAACGGGCTCGTCACTCGCCGTGGGCTTGCTGCTTTCGCTCTTTCTCGACGATACCGCGGTCATCGCCGACACCTACGCCGCGCTAAGCGGATTCTCGATCACAGCCAGCGCAACTTAAGCAGGTGAACGTTCCGGGTGTGCGGCTGGCGGCGGTGCTCCTCACCGTCGCGGCCGCTTTCGGCGTCGCCCAGCCCGCGCGCGCCGGCCTTTCGCTGACCGTCGAACCGCTCGTCCAGGAGTTGCGCGTCGCGCCCGGGTCGAGCGGCGCGTTTGCCGTTAAGGTCACCAACGGCGGCACCGAGTCAGAAAAGGTCTCCGTCGAGCCGATCGATTGGAATGTCACCACCGACGGTGCGCTTCAATTTCACCAAGCGAATCTCGCCAACGCCCACAGCGTCACCCGGTATCTGTCCGTGCCCGCTTACCAGTTCGTCCTTGCCCCAGGCGCATCGCGCGAGTTTCCGCTGAGCGTGCGTCTGCCTGCTTCATTTTCGACCGCGCCGGCTGTTTACTGGGGCGGCTTTCTGATTCGCGGTGCGAGCGTCGGGAAGTCCGGCGTCGGCCCCGCCGGGACCGTGTTCGTCTACGAGACGGTCGGCACGCCGAAGGCGCACCTCGCCCTCAAAGCGATGCGCGTGACGCAGTCCGGTTCGAGCGGCGCGGTGCTGAGCGCCCGCATGCAGAACGACGGCAACGCCTACGCGCGCGTTTCGGCGCGGCTCCTCATCCAGCAAGGCGGCCGCATCGTTCAGGATCGCGATCTTGCGACGCCGACGATTTTCCCCGGCGCCGTGCGCGTCATGAACGAAGAGCTCAAGAATCTGCCGCCCGGCGAGTATCGCGCCGAGCTGACCATCGACTACGGAACCGACGTCGTCCTCACCGGATCGACCGACTTCCGGATCCACTGATATGCCGCGCGCGAGTTGGGTCGCGGGCGTCGCGTTCGCGGCGTTCATCACCGCGATCGGCACGGCGCCCGCGCTCGCTAATCCCGCTGGGATCACACTCACCGTCACCGGCGGCAGTGCGGTAAAGTTCACCTCGATAGACAACACGTCGACGGCGTTGACTGCCGGTGCGCCGCTGACCGCGAGCGTCACCGTGACGACCAAAACCGGCGGCGGCGGGCAGATCTGGATCAACAGCCCGGCAAATCCCGTCGGTGCCGGCGGTGCGACGCTCAACTTGACCTTGATCACCGTGACGTGCGTTGACACGGGGGCGTCCGGTTGGCTCAGTGGTGGGACCGCAACGCTCGTCCCGAACGGCTCGTCGGCCGCGTGTGCGACGATCCCCGCCCAAATCAACAATCAGACCACCACGCTGAAAATCACGTTCACGATGAACGCGCGGACCGTGCTCGGCGACGTCTGGAGCGCTGCGCCGGGCTTCTCGCTGGGCGGCTCCGCGTTTTGACGCGCGCCCTCGCGGCGCTCCTGGCGCTCGTGATGGGCGCGCTCACCGTCGTCTCGCTGGTTGCCACGAACGCCGCCGCCGCGACGGTTGCGCTCAGCTTCGTTCTCGACGACCGCGCGGCCGGGACCATTCAGGCACGGCGGCAAGGCACGATCCTCGCCGTGCCGCTGCTGCCGCTCGCCGCGGCGCTCGGCTGGACGCTCGATCGCAGTGACGGCGGTTGGCGGCTCCGCGGCGACGGGCGCACGTTTCTGCTGCGGCCCGGTTCGGTGCAGGTGATCGAACGCGGAAGCGTCGCCTTGACCCTGCGCCAGGCGCCGCTCGAACTCGAGCGACGGCTGTTCGTCGCGACCGACGATCTGGCGGGCCTCTTTGACGTTCGCGCCGACGTGCAAGGGCGCCGGCTGGCCGTCTCGACGACGACGATCGACCCCGGCACGGTGGTCTCCGAACAGAAGAAGCCGCCGAAGAAGAAGGTCGCGGCGACGCCGTCGCCCTCGCCGACGCCGCTGGTGCGCGGATTTCAGGGCGGCGACCGCGTTATGCTGACGCTGGTCCAGAACGGACCCAGCCGTACCGTCGGCGTCGCGCTCGAGACGGTTGGGATGATTCGCAGCGGCCTCGCGATGAGCGATGGCGGCGTGCCGACGACCGGGTCGGTCACCCTCGGAACGGCCGACCGAAACGTGACCGTCGGCGATACCGGCGATCCGCTGATCGGCTTGGTGTTCCGCAATCCGGGACTGATCGGCGCCGAAGTGCGTTCGGGCCGCTACGCGATCGTCGCCGGCCGGCGGACGCGCGACGGCCGAACCGTGACCGGAGTCTCCGCGACGCGCGGATCGCGGACCGATTTCTTCGAGCTGCTGCGGTCGCCGGGCGGCCGCTTCGATCAAGCGATCGTCGGCCGCCGCGTCTCTCGCGTCACGAGCTGGGGACTCGTGCGCGAAGAAGTGTTCGCCGGCACCAAGGGCGTCGGCATCGGCGCGTACGCGCGGACGCGCGGCCGTTTCTACTCCGAGCTCACCGCAACCGCGGCGACCGGCGGCTTTCCACTTTCACCGGGTGATGCGCCGATCGTCGCCGACGCCGCTTACGACATGTCGCGCGCGCTCACCGCGCGAGTAGGCTTTTCGGGCGGACACGGAACCCCGTCCTCGCCCTTCGCGGGCTTCGTCGCGCACGGTGCGCATCTGGGCGGCGCCGTTACCGTGGCGCGCGGCTACGTCGGCGTCTCCGGATCGTACGCCGGCGCAGGTGCAAACGCGCAGTTCTCGCTCTCCCGCTCGGCCGGCTTGATGGAATACGGTATGCGCGCGGCGGGCACGGTCCGCGGCATCGCGCTCGAGCTCAACGCGAATGCTGACACGCAGAACAACCACGATGTCTCGCTGCTCGTGCGACGGGTCGGCCGCGGGATCGATCTGTTGGCGGGCCTCGAAGCCGGCCGCATCGGCACCACGTCGTGGGCGGCCCCGATGGTGGGCGTCGCGGCGCCGCTGATCCGCGGACTGGATCTCGAGGCGACGATCTCGCCGCAGGGCTCCGCCAGGCCGGTCATTCGAATCAGCCTCGTCGCGGGATTCGCGCCGCCGCATCGGACCGCGCGAATCGTGACCGTCCCGCTGATCGTGCGCGTCGATTCCCCGTTGCCGCAGGCGGTCGTGCTGTACGTCGACGGTTTCCGCACCAAAGAGGGCGACGGCACGGGCGTGCGAGTCGACGTCGCACCGGGCGCGCACTTCGTGCGCCTCGAGTCCCTCGACGGTACGGTCGGCTCGCCCGACACGCCGGTCGACACGGCGGCGACGCGCGAGGCAGCGCTGCCGCTGTGGCCGCTGCGCGCGATCTCCGGCCGCGTCCTCGTCGACGCCCCCGCCTCGACGGTCCCGCGCGACCTCACCCTGGCGGGCGTCTCGCTCGTGCTCGACCCCGGCGGGGTCGTCACCACGGCCGATGCGCAAGGCCTCTTCGCGTTCCCGGTCGCGGCGATCGCGCCGAACGCGATGGTACACATCGACGAAGAGACGGCACCGTCCGGCCTCGCTGCCCTCGCCGCCGTCCCGGTCGGCGAGGGCGGAACGGTCACCCTGAAGCTCGGGCCGGCGCGCAAGGTCGAGCGGGTCACCTTCCCCAGCAGCGGGCAATAGATTCGCGCCCAAGGCGCGAACGATGACGGCGTGGATCCGCTCATCATCACGGTCGCGCCCGTCGGCGGCGAGGTCATGCCCGACCAGACGCCCTACCTGCCGGTGACACCGGCGCAGCTCGGCGAGACCGCGCGGGCGATCCGCGAGGCCGGGGCGAGCATCGTGCACGTGCACTGCCGCAACGACGACGGCACGAACACCCACGACGTGGAGCGCTTCCGCGCCGCCTACGAGGCGATCCGCGCGACGAGCGACCTGATCGTGCAGTTCTCGACCGGCGGCGCGATCGGCATGACGCCGGAAGAGCGCGCGGCGCCGCTGCAGCTGCGGCCCGAAATGGCGACGTTGAGCTGCGGCTCGGTCAACTTCGGCGACGACATCTTCGAGAACAGCTTCCCGATCATGCGCGGGATCGCGGCGGCGCTCGACCGCTACGGGGTCACGCCGGAGCTGGAGATCTTCGACCTCGGCCACCTCGCCAACGCGAAGCGGCTGGCGGCCGA
>JAQBPM010000390.1 GCA_028287525.1 Vulcanimicrobiota bacterium
GCCCACGCCGAGCCGCGCGAGATCGCGGCCGAGTAGCGTCGCGAGCGCACCGGCCGCAGCCGCCTCGCCGCCGGCGCCGAGCGCCATCGCGGACGGGAGCGCGGCGACCCCCTCACGGATGCGCGCAACCCGACCGCCTTCCTGATCGATCGTGATCAGCGGCGGCGGGAAGCCGGTCTCGCGCAACGCCGCAATCAAAGCGCGCAGCGCGCCGGCGTCGCCGACGTTTCGCCCGAAGAGAATGATCGCGCCCGGGCCGAACGCGTGCAGCGCGTCGAGCGGCGCGGTGCTCGGATCGGCGCCTTCGAAGCCGACGCCGATCACGCCACGCGCCAAGGCCTCCGGATCCATTTCCCGGGCGCCGACGGACAACATCCTACGCTCTTAGTGTTTGAGCAGGTGGATGATCTGCGCGACCAGCTTCCCGGCGGTGCGCGAGATGAAGATCTGTACCTTCGACCCCTTCGAGACGTCGGTCAGCGAGTGATAGCCCGGATCCTCCGTCGTCACCGACGTGGTCGGCATCGTGGAGACGTCGACCTTGCCCTGCGTCGTCGAATCGACGCTGATCACGCCGCGGCTGTAGTCGATGTTCGTCACGCGCCCCTCGATGATGCCGCCCTCGTGCGCGCTTTGGTCAGCCTGCGGGCTCGCCGTCGGCGCGGGCGGCTTGGAGGCGGCAAAGGCAGCCATGGGCGTGAGGACGAGACCCAACGCCAGAACGACGGGTGCGAAGCGGGGCATAGCGAGGAGAGAACGCATCGAAGGACTCCCAGCGTTCCGCTCCCGCTCAATCCGCCCCTATGAGCGCCAAATACGCTTCACGGGCACCCGCAGCGCCCGCTTTCACGCGGCTCCGCGCCGCACGCACCGCGACGACCGCATCGTCGGTCGGCGTCCGGCCGGCCAAGACCAAGCGCAATGCGAGCAGTGCTTCGTCTGCCGCGCGCACGCCCAGCGCATCGAGCGCCCGGTAGAAGGGTTGGGCGCGCGGATCGCTCGAGCGATCCCGCAACACCGCGGCGATCGCTTCGCCCTTGCTGGGCGTGCCGTCGAGGAGGTAGCCGTCGAGAGGGTGCAGTTCCACTTCGATGCGTTTCGC
Organism: Vulcanimicrobiota bacterium; assembly: GCA_028287525.1. Taxonomy (GTDB): domain Bacteria; phylum Vulcanimicrobiota; class Vulcanimicrobiia; order Vulcanimicrobiales; family Vulcanimicrobiaceae; genus Vulcanimicrobium. Next base: position 1,103 of record JAQBPM010000390.1, read on the forward strand.
GAAGCGTCTCGCGGCGCTTGCCGCGGCGGTCACTTTGGGCGCGGCGGCGCCCGCGGATCCGCTTGCCGTCGCCGCGGCCGCGAACGGTCATCCCGCCCTGCGGCACGTGCGCGGTACGACGACCCGCGCGATCGAAGGCCGCCGCGCCGTCGAGACGCTCGACCAGCAGGGTACGACGCGCGTCTTCCGGCGCTGCGTCGCCGAGGTCTGCAGCGGCTCGTGGTTCGACGGCACGCACCGCTGGGCGTTCGGCTTGAACGAGGTGCCGCTCCCCGACGAGGACGCGTCGCTGCCGGCCTGGCGCACCCTCGCCGCGATCTCCTCGTTCGCGTTCGCGGAGCCCGGCTTTCGCGCGGCCGGGGGCTCGGTCGAAGCCGCGGGACGCGACGCTTGGCTCGTGCGCGCCCGCGGCGGCGACCCGTTGATCGCCCGGCTCGACCCCGTCACCCATCTGCTGCGCAGCGTCGCGACCGAGCATGGCCGGGAGATCCAAAGCTATCGCCGGTACGTGCGGACGGAAGGCGCCGCGTTCGCGCTCGAACGGCACGGCGAACTCGAAGAGTTCACGCTCGAGACGGCGTCCGCGCCGGCGGAACCGCTGCAGCCGCCCGCCGGCGCGGCCGTGTCGTTTGCCGGCGACGGTTTCGCGGCGCTCGGCACCGACGCCGTCCCGATCGTTCCGTGCACGCTGGGGGGCCGCGCCGCGCGCTGCCTCATCGACACCGGCGCGACGCCGAGCGCGGTCGTCCTGCCGCTGGCCGAGGCGCTCGGTCTCGAACCGCGAGGCGAGCTCGAGATCGCGGGATTCTCGCGCTTTGCGACCGGCTTCGTCGAGGCGGGGCCGCTGACGTTCGGCGCCGCACGCTTCGCCCGCGCGCGCTTCGCCGTCATTCCGGCCGTCTCGGCGGCGCGCTTCGACGTGGTGATCGGAGCCGATCTGCTCGGTGAGGTGCGCGTCGTCCTCGATCGCGCGCGCGGACGGGCCCAGATCGCCGCTCCGCACGGCGGACCGCACGGGGGCGGCGTTGCGCTGCACTTCGTCGGCGGCGTGCCGCACGTCGAGGTCACGCTGGACGGGCGGACGGCTAGCGCGCTCTTCGACAGCGGCGATGCTTCCGTCGTCTCGCTCGGGTACGCGGAGTACCGGGTCGGTCCGCAATGGCCCGTCGTGGACCGCGGCCAAGCGGTCGGCGTCGCCGGCGGGACCGACGCGTTCTTCGTCACGATCCCCGACGTCCGGCTCGGCCCGGTGCTGCTCGGTGCCGCGCGCGCCACGGTGAGCCGCACGCAGCGCGAGCCGCACGTGGGCGCCGGCCTCGGGACGAAATGCGTGATCGAACTCGACGAGGCGGCGGGAACGCTCGGCTGCACGCCGCGCTGAGGTCAGTCGAGGTCGGCTTCGAGCGCCTCGGCGGTGCGCTGCATGACCTTCGCGAGCAGCGCGATGGCGCCGGCGCGATTGGTGTTCAGCAGCATGTACTGCATCCGATCGTTGGGGTGCAGCACGACGAATACGCCTTTGCTGCCCTGCGTGATCGACTGCAGGATGCGATCGATGAACGCCCGATCCTCGTCGTCCAATTGGACCGCGCCGCCCTCTTCCTTGAGGAGGTCGCGAAGAAAGGTGTCCAGGTTTTCAGGGACGTCCATGTACGAAAAGCACCCTCGCTTGGACGAGCGGTTCGCTCTTTCTGTAGTTTCGGTCGAAGTCTGGGAAAGTGAAGCACCAGGGGTCAAGAGCCGGTGAATTTTTCCCGCGGCTCTTTCTCCGGCAAGGCGGGCAGCCGATCACCAGGTACTGCCGCGTGACGCACGCCGTTGCCGTTATTGCACGACGATCTTTCGGTCGGCCCTTCGCCCGGGAGACGTTGCTGGTATAACGGAGCGGTGAAGCTCGAGACGGACGTCGTCGTCATCGGTGCCGGCGCGGCGGGACTCGCCGCGGCGCACGCGCTTTCGCAGGCCGGCGTTCGCGTCGTCGTCCTCGAAGCCCGTACGCGAATCGGCGGACGGCTGCTCACACGCGAAGACCCCGAGCTGCCGGTGCCGGTCGAGCTAGGCGGCGAGTTCGTGCACGGAACGGCCGAGGCGAGCTTCGCACTGCTGCGCGCCGCAGGCAGCGTCGCGATCGACACGGCCGGGTCGTCGTTCGCGTACGAAAACGGCGAGTTGCGCGACGGGGCCGATCCGCTCAACGTCGTCGCTCGCGTGATGCGCCCGGCGTGCGCGCTGCACGACGACGTCAGCGTCGACGCGTTCACGCGTGACATCGCGCCGATCGACCGCCGCCAGGCGCTGATGATGGTCGAAGGGTTCGACGCGGCCGACCCGACTCGCGCGAGCGCACGCGCGATCGCCGAGGAATGGGACGGTGACCCCGATGGGCAGACCTCGCGGCAATTCCGGCCCCTCGGCGGGTACGCGCGGCTGCTGCGCACGCTGCACGGCGCACTCGATCCGCAGCGGGTTCGCGTGCTGCTCGGAACGCCCGTTCACACGATTCGCCGGGGTGACCGCGCGGTCGACGTCGATGCGACGTCGGCAGGCGATGCACCGGTCGCGGTGCGAGCGCGTGCCGCGATCGTGACGCTGCCGGTCGGCGTGCTGCAGTCGCCGGTGCCGGCGTTCGAACCGCCGCTGCCGCGCGTCGCGCGCGACGCGTTGGCGCAGCTGGTGATGGGCCCGGTCGTCAAGCTCGTGCTGCGCTTTCGCAGCGCCTTTTGGGAGCGGCTGCACGACCGCCGGTATCTCGAGGCCGGGTTCTTCCACCGCGCCGAGGCGCACTTTCCGACTTTTTGGACGCTGCTGCCCCTGCGGACGCCCATCCTGGTCGCCTGGGCCGGCGGCCCGAAAGCCGACGCGCTGGCCGGCCTAGACGAGTCGGGCCGCGTCGCCGCAGCGCTCGACGATCTGCGCGTCCTCTTCGAGGGCGCCGACCCGGCGGCCGAACTCGAGGCAGCCTATGCGCACGACTGGCAAGCTGACCCGTATTCTCGCGGCGCGTACAGTTACGTTGCGGTCGGGGGCCGCGGCGCGCGGTCCGCGTTGGCGCAGCCGGTCGACGGCCTGCTGTTCTTTGCCGGCGAGGCGACCGCCGGCGCCAGCGAAGCGGGAACCGTCGCGGGCGCCCTGCAGAGCGCCGATCGCGTGGCGGCCGAGGTGCTCGCGGCGCTCGGAAATGCATCGCGTTCCCCACGCTGAAGCACGAACGGTGATCACCGCTGCCAGCGAATCCCCGCACTTCAGCACCCGCATCACCAACGGGAAGAACGTCGTTCTCGCGGACGCCGACGCCGCTTCCGGCGGCGGCGCGAGCGGTTTTCTCCCGCATGAACTGCTGGAAGCGTCGCTCGCGAGCTGCATGAACGTCACGCTGCGCATGTATGCCGACACGCACGGCATCCCGCTCGAGGCCGTGCAGACGACGGTCACACTGAACCGTGACGACCCGGACGAGGCGGCGTTCGAGTACGCCCTGCACCTGGACGGGCCGCTCACCGCCGAGCAACGTACCCGGCTGGCACGCGCCGCCGCCGCCTGCCCGGTCAAACGGACGCTCTCCCGCCGAATCTCCTTCTCCCCGCACGAATCGTAACGTTCCTCACGACGACGAAAGGTCGGGGACGCGGGTCGGGGAGTAAGGAAGAGGTCATGCAGACAGGCGTCCGACTCGACGCAGCGCCCTCGATTGCCCGGCCGGCCGTCAACGTACCGCTCTTCGCCATCCTCGGCGCGGGGCTCGTGATCCGCCTGCTCCTGATCGGGGGCGAAGGCTTCCACAACGACATCGGCGCGTTCCAGTCGTGGACGCTCACGCTGCGCGACAATCCCACCTGGTCGTTCTACGCCAAATCCGGCTTCGCCGATTATCCGCCGGGGTATTTCCTGGTCCTGTGGGTCCTCGCCAAGCTGTACGCGGGGATCTCGCTGATCGCGGGAGACCACGGGTGGTCGATGCTGCGCGTCGTCGTCAAGCTGCCGGCGATCGCGATGGACCTGGTCGACGCGGCGGTGCTCTACGAGATCGTGCGGCGCTACGCGAGCACGCGCATCGCGCTCTTCGCCGCCGGCTTTTTCGCGCTCAATCCGGCGGCGATCTACGTCTCGGCGTACTGGGGACAAATCGACTCGGTCTCGTGGGGGCTGGTCCTCGTCGCGCTCTGGACGCTGCTGCGCGCCGGCGACGACCCCGAGAAAACCGTGCCGCGCTTGACGTGGGCGTGGCTGGCCTTCGCGTTCTCCGTGCTGATCAAACCGCAGGCCGCGACGATCGGACTGCTGTTCCTCGCGTATCCGTTCGCCGCCGGCGATGCGGCCGTTCGCGCGCGCCGTTTGAAGGGGACGCTGGCCGGCGTCGGCGCCGCACTCGGGCTCGCGATCGTGAGCGGGCTGCTCTTCCATCCGCAGGCCGACGTGCTGGGGTGGCTGTTCGGCCGCTATCTCTTCGGCAGCAACGTCTACGCCTACACCACCGTCAACGCGTTCAACTTGTACGCGCTGGTTCAGCACTTCTGGATCCCGGACTCGGAGCCGCTGGTGATCGGGACGATCGCGCTCGGCTCGCGCTCGCTCTGGGGCGTGGCGCTGGTCTTCGCAGCGACCGTCCTGATCGTCGGCCGGTACCTGCAGCGCCGCGACGACCGCGCGCTGCTCGAAGGCGCGATGCTGTGCGCGCTCGCGTTCTTCGTGCTGGCGACCCGCATGCACGAACGCTACGTCTACGGCGCGTTTCTGCTCGCGATACCGCTGATCGCATTCGGCCGGACGGGGCTCGTCTCGTCGGTCGTGCTCACGGTGACGATGTACCTGAACCTGGCCTATTCGCTCGCCTACCAGACCGTGATGGAGAACCACGTCGCGGGCGTCGATGCGACCGACCTGTGGCCGGCGATCTCGCACACCGCGGCGCTCGCGAACGTCGCGCTCTTCTTCTGGCTGGGCTATCGCTATCTGGGCGCGGCCGGCGAGACCGCCGACGCACCGCTCGTCCCGCAGCGCGCCCAGGGCCAGACGTTCGTGCAGTGGCTCGTCACCTCGGGCCGAGGCTGGTTCAGTCCTCGCGAGGGGATCGCCGCGCTCACCCGCACCGATTGGATCACGATCGGCGGCTTCGTCGCGGTCACCTTCGCGGTGGCGATCGTCAACTACGGCTGGCCGTCGGAGCGCATCTTCGACGAGATCTACTTCGCGCGCGGCGGCGAGGAGTACCTCAAAGGAATCAACCAGTTCGAGTGGACGCATCCGCCGTTCACCAAAGAAGTCATCGCCGTCTCGATGTTCCTGTTCGGCGGCCTGCACGGCCTCGGCAACACCGGGTACGGGTGGCGCTTCCTCAACATCGTGATCGGCGCGGTCGAAGTCGGATTCGTCTACGCGTTCGCCAAGCGGCTGACGTCCTCAACGCTCTTCGCCGGACTCGCTGCGCTGATGATCGCCTTCGACGGTTTCCACTTCGTCGAATCACGAATCGCGACCGGCGAGATCACGATCTCGACGCTGATCGTGATCGTGCTCTACGCGCTCTACCGCTATTGGCACAGCGCCCAGGTGCGCGTCCAGCGGGTCGTGAGCAACGCGTTCGGACTGCCGTTCTGGCTGACCATGGGCACCGGCGCGTTCGTCGCGGCGGCGTTCTCGTGGCTGGTGAACCACTCCCCGACGCGGCACAACGCCGAGATCGCCGCGGGCATCGCGCAAGCCGAGGCGACCTGGACCGTCCCCGACTGGTCGGCGCACTTCGAAGGTCCCGTTCACGTGTTGAGCTACTATGCCGGCACGTACGAGCTGGCGTTCCTCTACGCGATGACCGGCGTCTATCTCGTGGCGCGCGTGGCAGTGCCGTACTTCCTCGCCGAGCGTGGACGAAAGACGAGTTACGCCGACGGGAGCACCGTCACCGTAGCGGACGGGCGCGGGCCGCAAATCGCGAAGCCGCCGGCGACGTACGATCCGCCGGAACTCGAGGTCGTGTATGCCAAAGACGGCACGCTTCGTTACGCGACGCCCGACGGCGCCGCCGAGTTCACGCCCGACGGCACGATGCACGTCGACGGCGACGCGGCCGTCGTGCAGGCGCGATCGGCGCGCACCTGGCTGATCGTTCTGCTAGGCGCGCTCAGCCTGCTCGCCTCGAGCAAGTGGAACGGTGCCTTCGACTTCGCCGTGGTCGGCGTCGTCGTGGTCCTCGTCTCGCTGCAGCGGTACCTCCCCGCCCGCGCGCTGTTCGGCAACCCGCGCGGCTTCAGCGCGGACGTCGTGATCGCCCTGATGATCTTCGTCCCCGCGACGGTCTACACGCTCAGCTACACGCCGTTCTTCCTGCTCGGCCACGGATTCCCGGACATGATGGCGCTGCAGTGGCAGATGTACTGGTATCACTCCAACGGCGTCGCGAACGCGACGCACCCGTACTCCTCGGGATGGTGGCAGTGGCCGATCATGCAGGTTCCGATCTCGTACTACTATCACGACTTCCGCGTCGGCGCGGCGCTCCAGCAGGGCAGCGCGTGCTGCGTCGCCGAGATCCTCGCGCTGCCGAACCCGCTCGTCTTCCTGCTCGGCCTCGCCTCGGTGCCGTACGTCGGCTACCTCGCGTGGCGCGAACGAAACAAAGGATACGCGCTGCTGGTCATCGCGTACTTCCTGCAGTGGCTGCCCTGGGCGCGCACGCCGCGGCTGCTCTTCGAGTACCACTTCTTTCCGAACCTCGCGCTGATCGTGCTGTGCAACGCGATCCTGATCCAGCGCCTGTACCGCAAGTGGAGCGCCGAAAAACGGAACTGGTACCTCGGCGCGTATGCTGTGGCCGTGGTCGCGCTCTTCGCGTACTTCTATCCGGTCTTGGCGGGCGTGCCCGTAACCTACGACACCTGGCACGCGCGGATGTGGCCTGACCGCCTGGGCATCCCGCACACCAGCTGGATCGTTCCGCCGCACTGACGGCTTTCGGAGGGTCGACATCTCGAGCGCGAACGCCGCCATCGACGCGGTCACCGAAGGTCTGGCAGCCAGCGGCTACCTCTGCACCCGGCAGATCGCGACGGCGGTGTATCTTGGCCGCGCGCTGCAGAAGCCGATTCTGGTCGAAGGACCCGCCGGGGTCGGCAAGACCGAGCTCGCCAAGGCGGCCGCGCAGTTCCTCGCCGTTCCATTGGTCCGCCTGCAGTGCTACGAGGGCCTCGATGAATCGAAGGCCCTCTACGAGTGGAAGTACGGCAAACAGCTGCTGTACACGCAGATTCTCAAGGACAAATTCGGCTCGGTCTTCGGGGCCGACGACGATCTCGACGCCGCAATGCGCAAGCTGCACGGCTTCGACGACGTCTTCTTCTCCGAACCGTTCCTCGAATCGCGTCCGCTCCTGCGCGCGCTGCGCCAGCCGGGCGGCGCCGTGCTGCTGATCGACGAGGTCGACAAATCGGATCAGGAGTTCGAAGCGTTTCTGCTCGAGATTCTCTCCGATTTCCAAGTGACGATCCCGGAGATCGGCACGATCTCCGCCGCCGTACCGCCGTTCGTGATCCTCACCTCGAACGGGACGCGGGATTTCGGCGACGCGCTCAAGCGCCGCTGCCTTCACCTGGCTATCGGTTTTCCCGACGCGCGCTTGGAAGAGCGGATCGTCGACGTGCGCGTGCCGGGCGTCGAGCCGCGCTTGCGCAGGCAACTGGTCGGGTTCGTCCAGCAGATCCGCGCGCTCGAGCTCAAGAAGCTGCCCTCGGTCAGCGAAACGATCGACTGGGCGCGCACCCTGGTCCTCCTGCACGCCGAGGAGCTCGACGTCGATCTCGTTCGCGACACGCTCAACGTGCTGCTCAAGTTCGAAGACGACGTCGCCGCGGTCTCGAATCAAGCCGCCGAACTGCTGCGCAAAGCGCGCGAAGCGGCACTGCGCAACTAACGAAGATGCCGTCGTTGAAGGAGCCGATTGTCGGGTTTCTGCAGGCAGCGCGCCGCGCGGGCTTGCGCGTCTCGGTCGCCGAGAGCCTCGACGCCTTCGCGGCGTTGGAGACGGTCGGGTACGCCGACCGCGCGCTGCTCAAAGAAACGCTCGGGCTCGTCCTCGCCAAGACGATCCCCGAGAAGTTCGTGTTCGACGCGTGCTTCGAGCGGTATTTTCAGCGCGACGGCCTGCTCCAGCTTCCGCCCGGCGCCGCGTCGCCGCCCGGCGACCTCTCGCCGCTGGCGCGCCTGCTGCTGGCCGGCGACCGAGCCGGCTTGGCGACGGCACTCGAACGCGCCGCGGCTGAGGTGGGCGTCGGCGGGATTCGTCTCTTCACGCAAACCGGAAGCTTCACGCAGCGCGTGCTGGATCGCATGGGCGTCGAAGCGCTGCTGCGCGACATCGCGCGCCTGCGCGAAGGCGGCGGCGAAGGACGGGAGACGGCAGACGCGCTGGAGCGCGGACGCGAGTACCTCCGCGCCGCCGTGCGCGCCCTCGTCCAGCAGGCGCTCGACCTCACGGCGCAAGCCGAGTCGGCGCGCTGGAACGACGACCCGCGCAACGTGTCGCGCTTCGTCAACCTCGAGCGCAAAGACCTCGAGCGGATGCGCGTGGTCGTGCGGGCGATGGCGAAACGGATCGCCGCCCGCTACGGGAGCAATCGCCGCCGGCGGCGCCGCGGTTTCCTGGACGTACGCGGGACGCTGCGCCGCAACATGGGCTACGACGGCGTGCCGTTCGTCACCGTGTGGAAGCGGCGCAAGATCGAGAAGCCGCGCGTGATGGTGCTGTGCGACGTGAGCGGGTCGGTCGCCGCCGTGGCGCAGTTCCTCCTGCTCTTCTTGTACAGCCTGAGCGAGGTGGTCTCGGACATCCGGTCCTTCGCGTTCTCGAGCCACCTCATCGAGGTGAGCGAAACGCTCGAACGGATGACGGTCGAAGACGCCGTAGCGAAGATCGTCGCCGACATCGGCTTTCGCTCGTCCGACTACGGCCGCTCGCTGCGCGATTTCGAGGCGGGCTGGATGGACAAGGTCAATCGCAAGACGACCGTCATCATCATGGGCGACGCGCGCAGCAACTTCACCGCGCCGCGCGTCGAGGTGATGCGGGCGCTCTACGAACGCGCCAAGCGGGTCGTCTGGCTGAACCCGGAGTCACCGTGGTCGTGGAACGTCGGCGACTCCGAGATGCGCCGCTACGCCACCTACTGCCACGACGTCCGCGAGTTCAGCCGCCTGCGCGACCTGGAACTGCTCGTCAAGGACCTGACCGCAGCGCGGTAAGCGCCCCCATTGTCATGCTG
>JAQBPM010000423.1 GCA_028287525.1 Vulcanimicrobiota bacterium
CGAACGCCGCCTTCGGGCCGCCGATCGTCATGTCGGGGAACGCGGCGACCACGGTCCCGCACACGGTGACCTCGTCCTGCCACGGCATGTCCACCGTGCGGTCCGCCAAGAACGCATCGTTCGCGCAGGAGTTGACCGCCGTGGCCGAGGCGACGCTCAGCGGCGGCATGTCGAGGTTGAAGATCAGGCCCGGGGGCGGAACGAAGTCCGCCGTCTCCTGCGGGAGGTCCCGCACCTTCACCGCGAGGGCGGCGGGCGGCGCGCCGAACATGCTGACTGAAACGATGCCCGCCAGCACCGCGGCGGCGAGCGCCCTACGCACGATGCGGATCTTCACGCTCGTTTCGTACCCATCGCGAGCGGCCCCGAGGGCGGCCAATCAGGCGAAGAGGCCGTCGATCTTTTCGGCGACGTGCTCGTCGCGACGGAGAATCGCCGCCGGCCGCTGCGCCGCGAGCACCGGCGCGCGGCGGGCGCGTCCGCCGCCGGTGACGTGAAGCAGCACCGCGTCGTCGGGCCCAACGTCGCCGGCCCGCGCCGCGCGGGCTAGCGCCGCGAGCGCGACGCCGGCGGCAGGCTCGACGTCGATCCCTTCGAGCTCGGCGAACTGCAGCATCGCCGCCGTCAGGTCGTCGTTGCCGATCGCGTAGGTGCGGCCGTCGCTTTGGGCCAGCGCTTCGCGCACGCCGCCGACGGTCGCGTACGGCGGCGCTTGATTGGAGAGGACCGCGGCGCCGATGCGGGCGAGCTGATCGCGGGCGACCAGGGGGCTGCGCTCGTCGAGCGCGGCGCTGCGCCGCGACCATGCGTCGTGAATCGGGGTGAAGGGCGCGTTCTGGGCGAGCAGCAGGCGCGGCAGGCGGGTTCCGAACCGGCCGTCGTCGACGAGCCGCAGCGCCGCCTCGTGGGCGGCGAGCGCCCCCGCCGCGCTTCCGACGGCCTGGACGTAGGCATCGGGCAGCGCGCCGATCGCTTCGACTCCGGCAAGCAGCGCGGTGCCCATTCCGTCGCGGCGGCCGACGTTGCGCACGCCGCCCTCGAAGACGTAGCCGTCACAGGCGGCGAGCGCCTTCGCGATGACGATCGCGTCGTCGTAGGTGCCGTTCTCGATGGCCGCGACCTGGACGGTCGGACCCATCCGGACCTGCGCGGCGAGTCCGGCCCACGCATCGAGCGGGATGACGATCAGCACGGGCAGGTCGTGCTCGGTCGCGATCTGGGCGAACGCCGCCGCCGTGTTGCCGGCCGACGCGACGACCATCGTGCGGCGCTCGTCGGGCGCCAGACGGCCGAGGACCGCGACCGCCTCGAGCTCTTTGAACGTCGCGCTCTCCAAGGTCGCGCCGCGTTCGGGCCACCAGCCGCTGAAGGCGATCCACAACCGGCGCAAGCCCAGCCGCACGCCCAGCGCCTGGCTGCGATAGACGCTCGTGCGGGCTTGGGTGACGACCTCTCGCCCGAGCGGCAGCCAACCGCGGTAGCGCGCCATCGAGGGGACGTCGACGCATGAAAAACTGCGCTCGGAATAGACCGTGCGCAGCAGCGCGGGTCCGTGCGACCGCGAGCAGTCCAGCCGGACGCCGTCGTCATCGTAGAGCGCACCGCACGCGGTGCAGCGCAAACGGTAAGGCCGCACCTCCGATGAATCGGCAGGCAGGCACGGCGGCGTTACCGCCGCGCGTCAGAAGGGTGGCGCTACCAGATCCCCAAGGCCAGCTTGACGTCGTCGCTCGCCATCGTTTTGGGGTCCCACGGGGGGCTGAACGTGATCTCGACGTTGGCGTTCTTGACGCCCTCGACGCTCTCGACTTTGCTGAGGACCGCCTGCTTGAACATCGGTCCGACCGGGCACATCGGCGAAGTCAGCGTCATCGTCACGGTGACGTCCTCACCCTGCGATCCCTCGCATGCGACGTCGTATACGAGCCCCAAATCGAGGATGCCCATGTGGAGCTCGGGGTCTTCCACGTCCTTGAGCGCTTCGCGCACGATCTCGGTCGTTACCATCACCCGTTACGATACGAGCAGGTCACCGAAGGTTCCGCCCAGCGCCGGCCGCTCGCGCCACCCTTTTTGGCACGAGAGGTTCTCATTGCTCAGCGATCCTCATCGTTTGGCTGCGTCTCCGAAAGAAGGTACAGCGGTGGTAGTGTCGACCTCGGAGTGTCCCATTCGCGACATCCTCGGCCGTGTAGGGGGTCGCTGGGTCGTCGACATCCTGGTCCATTTGGCCGCCGAACCGCAGCATTTCAGCGCGCTGAACCGTGCGATCGCGGGTATCAGCCGGCGAATGCTGACCTTGAGCCTTCGCGGCTTGGAGCGCGACGGCATCATCACGCGCACAGTTCGCCCGGGGAACGTCCGCGTCGTGGAGTACGCGATCACGCCGATTGGCCGCGAGCTCAGCGTGCAGATGGTCGCGCTCTCGCTGTGGTCGAGATCCCGCTACTCCGCGATCTACGACGCGCGCGAAGCCTACGATCGAGCCAACGGCACCGCTCTGGCCGCGTCGTAGGTCCGCTCGCAGCTCGACCTTATTCTTCGATGAACTGGTAGACGCATCGGAGGCGACCGTCGTCGTCGAGCAACAACAGGTCAACGCCGACCGACTCGGCCTTACCGCCTGCCGCCGGGACCATCTCCCACGTGAACTTCACGACGTTGTGATGCGCGGTTGCGTTCCCACGCGATGCGAAGCGATACCCTTCCTCGACGACCCAGCGCTGATGGGTGCGCGCGACGCGCGCTTCGATGGCTTCGTGACCGTAGACCTCGATCGACGGCGCGACGTGGCCGCCGCGCTCAGCCCAGAGCACATGAATCGCCGTATTGCGGCGCACCTCGTCTCTCTCGTTCCAGACCGCGAGGTAGCGGTTCGTCAGCTCCGTGGGGTCAACGACAGACTTCGTTTCCATTGCGACATCCTAGTCGCGCAAACGTCGTCACGATAGAAGGCACACGGATGATACCGGTCAGACGGCGAGGTAGCGCTGCATCATCGCCTCGTCGGCTTTGAGCTCCGCGATCGTCCCCGAACCGACGACGCGGCCGTTCGAGAGGACGTAGCCGCGGCTCGAGAGGCTCATCGCGACGTGCGCGTTCTGCTCGACCAGCAAGATCGTGTGGCCCTCGTCGCGGATCGCGCGCACGACCTCTTCCACGTCGCGCGCGATGAGCGGCGCAAGCCCTTCCATCGGCTCGTCGAGCAGAATGATGTCGGGATTTGCGATCAGCGCGCGCGCGATCGCGAGCATCTGCTGCTCGCCGCCCGAGAGTTTCGCCGGCTTGTCGCGACGTTCGCCGAGCACGGCGAAGGTCTCGTACACGCGCTTCTCCGTCCAGTGGCCTTTGCGCCCGGCGAGCGACGCAAGGCGCAGGTTTTCGCCGACGGTGAGGTTCGGAAAGATGCGGCGGTCTTCCGGAACGAACGCGATCCCCAGCTGCGCGAGCGCGAACGGCGTCTTGTTGGTGATGTCCTTGCCCTTGAACCGCACCGTGCCGGTCTTCGCCTGAACTAGGCCCATGATCGTCTTGCACGTCGTCGAGCGTCCCGATCCGTTCCGCCCGAGCAGCGCGACGACCTCACCCTCGTCAACGTTGAGCGACACGCTCTGCAAAACATGGCTCTTGTCGTAGTACGCGTTAACCCGGTCGAGTTCGAGAAGCATAATTAGACGAGCTCTCCCAGGTATGCGCGCTGCACGGCTTCGTTGCTGCGGATTTCGGCCGGCGTTCCGGTCGCAAGCACCGCGCCGGTTTGGAGGACGGTGATCGTTGTAGAGATCGACATCACGACGTCGATGTCGTGCTCGACGAGCAGGATCGTGCGGCCCGGCGAGATGCGCTGGATCAGCTCCACCGTCTCGTGTGTCTCGGTCGGCGACATCCCGGCGAGCGGTTCGTCCAGCAAAAGGACCGGCGGATCGCTGGCGATCACGAGGCCGATCTCGAGCCGGCGCTGATCGCCGTGGGAGAGATTTTCGGCGAGGGCCGCGCGGGCGTCCCACAGGCCGACGTCGTGCAGCACCCGCTCCGTCGTTTCCTCGAGTTTCCCCATCCGCGAGGCCGGGAGGAAGAAGTTCGCCTTGCCGTCGTTGACGGCTTGCGCCGCAAGCCGCACGTTTTCGAACACGGTGAGGTGACCGAAGATGTTCGTGATCTGAAACGATCGAGCGATGCCGAGCCGCGCCCGCTGGTAGGCGAGGAGCTTCGTGATCTCGCGGTCGCGGAACCAGATGCGTCCCTCGCTGGGCGGCAGCAGGCCGCTGAGCAGGTTGAAGAAGGTCGTCTTGCCGGCGCCGTTCGGGCCGATGATCGTGCGGACGCCGCCTTCGGGAATTTCGATCGAGACGTTGTTCACCGCGGTAAAGCCGGAGAAACGCCGGGTCAGACCCTCGGTGCGGAAGATGATGCCGTCGCTCGCCATCAGCGCACCGGCTCCGTCGCCGCCGGCGCATCCTCGACGACGGGCGGAAGCTCTTCCTGCATCTCCGTCTCCACTCGCGCCTTGCGCGAGAACCCGCGGCGCAGCGCATTTGCGAAACCGTAGTGCCGGATGTCGTCGACGAGCCCCATGATGCCGCGCGGCCCGACCAGGACGAAGACGACGAACACGACGCCGATCCAGGCTTCCCAGTATTTGGTGAGCTGCGAGACGTTGTTCTGCATCTCGTAGTACACCGACGCGCCGAGCGTCGGCCCGAGAAAGGTCTGCATTCCGCCGAGCATCGACATCATCACGACGTTGCCGGAGTACTCGACCGAGCCGGCATCCGGATTGATCGACTGCTGGAAATATGTCCACAGCCAGCCCGCGATCGCCGGGAACATCGCCGAGAGGACGAACGCGTTCACGCGGTATTTGTCGACGTCGTAGCCGAGGAAGCGCGCACGCTGCTTGTTCTCGCGGATCGCGTGCAGCACGCTGCCGAACGGCGAATGCAGGATCCAGTACAGGACGCAGAGCGCGGCGAAGACGCAGACCGCCGCGAACCAGTAGAAGTGATCCGAGCTCGAGAGCCAGTTGACGCCGAAGAGCGCCGGCCGCTTGATGTTCTGGAGGCCGTCCTCACCGCCGGTGAGATCGCTCCAGCGGTAGGTGATGAAGAAGATCACCTGCGCGAACGCCAGCGTGATCATCGAGAAGTAGATGCCGCTGGAGCGCGGGACGATGATGCGCGCCAATAGCCACGCCCACGACAGGGCGATGATGAGCGAGAGCGCGAGCGCGAGCAGCAGGTTCCCGCCCTTGTCGTGATGGAGCGTGATGCCCAGCACCTGGACGGTGAAGCCGTTGCTGTAGAGCGCCGTCGTGTACGCGCCGAGCGTGAAGAACATCGCGTGGCCGAACGAGAGTTCGCCGACGTGACCGAACAGGAGGTTGAACCCGCCGGCGAACAGCGCGAAGATCACCATCGTCGTGGCGATCCCGACGAAACCGTTCCACTGTCCGGTGAACGGGTTCGCGCCCGCGATCTTCGGAAGGAACAGAAACAGGATCGCCGTCCACAGCAGCGGGTGCGTCAGGATCGCGGAGGCCGGCGAACGGCCTTTCGTGGCGGCGCCGATCATTCGAAGAGCCCTTCGACGCCGAACAGACCGCGCGGGCGCACCAGCAGGATGATTCCCATGAGGATGTAGGCGGTGACGTCCACGGCCGGCGGCCACAGCAGGGCCATCAGGCTCGAGAGGATGCCGATCAGCAGCCCGCCGACGATCGCGCCCCAGAACGAGCCGATGCCGCCGACGATCACGATGACGAAGGTCAGCACGATCCACTGCGAGGCCAGGCTCGGCTGAATCGCGTAGATCGGCGCCGCCAGCGCGCCGGCGAGTCCGGCCATCAGCGAGCCGATCCCGAACACCAGCGTGAACATCAGCGGCATGTTGATGCCGAGGATCTTGACCATCTCCGCGTCACGCGTCCCGGCGCGAATGATGATGCCGATGTTCGTCTTGTTGAGCAGCAGCCACACGCCGGCGAGGATCACGACCGTGAGGAGCACCAAGAACACGTCTTTATAGAACGGGAACTGCAGGCCGCCGAGGTTGATCGACTGTGGGATGTAGGCCGGGGTGTCCACTCGCACCGCGTCGTCGCCCCAGACCTTGCGGACGATCTGCGCGAAGATCAGCGCCGTCCCGAAGGTGAGGAGCAGCGTGTATTCGGGTATTCGCTTGTAGAGCGGCCGAATGAGCGTCGACTCGAACGCCATCCCGAGCAGTCCGACGAGGACCGCCGCCACGAGGATCGCCGGCCAAAAGCCGAGCATCCCGTTGAACTGATACATCAAATAGGCGCCCAACATGAAGAAGGCGCCGTGGGAGAAGTTGATCACCCCCATGAGCCCGAGAATGATGTTGAGCCCCAGGGCAACGAGGATGTAGAGCATCCCCAAGGTGATCCCGTTGACGAGCTGGTCCGTCAGTTGGGCGACTGTCAGATGGATTGCAGGCAACCTCTCGGGTGCGGCGGAGAGCCCTCCGTTCGCCCCAAGGCACCCAGGTTCCATGCTGGTCCGAGGTCAAACGAGCGAACCTTTTACCGAATCGATCGATGCAGGGCACCTCGGCCAGCGAGGAAACCAAGCATGCTCGCAGCCCCATGCGGCTGAGGGTATGAAACTGATGGAACCGATGTACAGTTTAATAGTCACCTAGCCGCCGCGAAAGAATTTAGACTTCGGCGGCTTGGCGGCAGGAGCGGCTGGGCCGCTCGGGGAGTTTCGTAGGGTCATGTCAATGTGGGAACCGTTCACCGAACGAGCGAGACGCAGCATCGTGCTTGCTCAAGAAGAAGCACAGCGGCTCGGAAACAACTACATCGGGACCGAGCACATCCTGCTTGGGATCATTTCCGAGGGTGAGAGCCTGGCCGCCAAAGTGCTGGAGACGCTCGGCGTCAACTTGGCCAAGGTCCGCCAGGAGGTCGAGGCGATCGTCGGGCGCGGTGGCCAGACCGTCCAGCAGGAGATGGTGTTCACGCCGCGCGCCAAGCGCGTGATCGAGCTGGCGTTTGAAGAAGCGCGGCAGCTCAACCACAACTACATCGGGACGGAGCACCTGCTGCTCGGCCTCATCCGTGAGGGTGAAGGCGTGGCCGCCCGTGTCCTCACCAACCTGGGCGTCGATCCGGCGAAGGTGCGGGTCCAGACGACCTCGCTGCTCGGTGCCGAAGGCCAGCCGCCAGCGCCCAAGGGCAAGTCGAAGACCCCGACGCTCGACGCCTACGGCCGCGACCTCACCACGCTCGCCCGCGAGAACAAGCTCGACCCGGTCATCGGCCGGGCCAACGAGATCGAGCGGGTCATCCAGATTCTCAGCCGCCGCACCAAGAACAACCCGGCGCTGATCGGTGAGCCGGGCGTCGGCAAGACGGCGATCGCCGAGGGCCTGGCCCAGCGGGTCATCAAGAGCGAGGTCCCCGAGCCCCTGCGCGACAAGCGGGTGATCACGCTCGACCTGGCCGGCCTCGTCGCCGGGACCAAGTATCGCGGCGAGTTCGAAGAGCGCATGAAGCGCGTCATGGACGAGATCCGCGGCGCCGCCGGCGAGATCATCCTCTTTATCGACGAGCTGCACACGCTGGTCGGTGCGGGCGCCGCCGAGGGCGCGATCGACGCGTCGAACATCATCAAGCCCGCGCTCGCGCGCGGCGAGCTGCAATGCATCGGCGCGACCACGCTCAACGAGTTCCGCAAGCACATCGAGAAGGACTCGGCCCTCGAGCGCCGGTTCCAGCCGGTCATGGTCGGCGAACCGTCGGTCGATGAGACCGTCGAGATCCTCAAGGGCCTGCGCGACCGCTACGAGGCGCACCACAAGGTCACCATCACGGACGAAGCGCTGGTCGCGGCGGCCAAGCTCGGCGATCGCTATATCGCTGATCGCTTCCTGCCCGACAAGGCCGTCGATTTGATCGACGAAGCCGCGTCGCGCGTGCGGCTGCAAGCCACCCTGCCTCCGCCCGAGATCCGCGAGATCGAGAACCAGATCCGCCAGGTCAAGCAAGAGAAAGAGTCGGTCGTAAAATCGCAGGAGTTCGAAAAGGCCGCCGCGATCCGCGACCGTGAGGAGAAGCTGCGCCTCGAGAAGC
>JAQBPM010000436.1 GCA_028287525.1 Vulcanimicrobiota bacterium
GGTACGCGGCGCTGCTCCAGAAGGGCTACATCGCGCAGCAAACGTACGACTCGCAGGCGACGCTGGTGAAGAACGACCAGCAATCCGTGCGATCGGCGCAGGTCACCCTGCAGAACGACCTTTCGCAAGTAACCGCCAACGGCACGACGACGACCGGACTTCAGGGCTCGCAGGTCGTCGCTGCTCAAGCCACCACGCAGATCTCGCAAGCGCAGGCCAATCAGATTCGCGTCATGATCGCCAAAGCGAGCATCGTCTCACCGATCGACGGGGTCATCGTGAATCGCAACCTCAATCCCGGCGAGTTCCCGGGAGCGCGGCAAATTTTCACGATCCAGGAAACCGACAAGGTCTATGCCGTTCTGCAGGGAGCAGCCGCGCAGGTCGTCGGCATGCGCCCCAACGCCACGGCGACCATCACGTCATCGAGCCTGCCGGGCAAGCAGTACACCGGGCGCGTCGAGGGCGTGCTCAACGCCATCAACCCGGGGTCGAGCAACTTCATCGTCAAGGTGCTGCTCGCGAACACCGATGGCAGCCTGCGCCCAGGGACCCCGGTTTCGGGGGCGGCCCGGCTTCCTAGTGCGCGCGGCGTGATGGTTCCCGACACCGCGTTCCTCGACACGACGAATTCGACGATTCAGACCGTCAAGAGCGGCGTCGTGCAGACGCTCAAGGTGACGATGATCGCAGACGATGGGAAGAACGCGATCGTCACCGGCATTTCAACGGGCGTCCCCATCGTTATCAACGGACAAGCCGGGCTCACCGACGGTCAGACGGTCGCGCCTCAGCAAGTCGCGGCGAAGTAGGCCTGCGATGTCGTTGACTGCCGTTTTCGTCCATCGTCCGCCGCTCGTCTTCGTTCTGCTCGCCCTCATGGGCCTGGCCGGGACCTTGGCGTATCGTACGCTCGTCCAACAGCTCTTCCCGAACGTCTCCGTTCCGACGGTCAGCATCTCCGTGACGTATAACGGCGCGTCGCCGACCATCATGCGCGACACGGTCGTCGCGCCGGTCGAAAACGCCCTCGCCGGTACCCAAGACCTGCAGACGATCAGCTCCAACATTCAGGCGGGCCGAGCGACGATCTCCGCGGCGTTCCTTATCACGTCGGACGTGAACACCGATCTCGTCAACACGCTCTCGGCGCTGCAGATCGCGCAGCATCAGCTCCCGCTCGCCATCCAGCCGCCCACGGTCAGCGTGCGCGATCCCAGTGAGGCGACCGTCGTCACGCTCTCGATGACCTCGTCGAAGCTGACCGAGGGTCAGTTGGCGCTGGTCGCAAACAACGAGGTCGCCCCCGCGATCACGCAGATTGCGGACATCTCGTTCGTAACGGTCGGCGGCGTCGCCAATCCGGCGTATGAGGTCGTCGTCGATCCGCAGAAGCTCGCGGCGGCGAACCTGACGCTCAACGACGTCGTCACGACGGTCGCTACGAGCAATACGCTTGCTCCCGGCGGCACTGCCTACGGCCGCAACCGCCAGACGCAGATCGTCGTCCGCGGCGACATCTACCAGCCGTCCTCGATTGCCTTCCTGCCGATCGCGCCGCCGGCGACCGGCGGTACCGCTGCCACCACAACCATGACGCCGGGCAGCACCACCACGAGCGTAACGTCGGGAAATCTCAGCGCCGGGACCGGCACGGTCAATCCTTGGACCGCAGGAAATTCGGTGCTGCGTATCAGCGACGTCGCGACCGTCGTCAACGGATACGAGCCGCGCACCCAGAGCGCCTCCGTCAACGGGATCAACGGGGTGTTCCTGTCGGTGCAAAAGACCTCGACCTCCTCCGAGGTCACGGCTTCGAACAACGTGGTGGCGGCGCTGCCGCGTCTGCGGGCGCAATTCCCTGACGTCAATTTCGGCATCGTGAACGTTCAGTCGAAGTTCACCGAGCAGCAGATCCAGGGCACCATCAACACCCTCATCGAGGGGATCGCGCTGACGGGCATCGTGATGCTCTTCTTCCTGGGGTCGTGGCGTAACGCGATCGTCGTCCTGATCGCGATCCCGGCGTCGCTCTGCGTCGCGCTCTTCGTCATGAAGATGATGGGCTTGACGCTCGACACGATCTCACTCCTGGGGATGACGCTCGTCATCGGCATCCTGGTCGACGACTCGACCGTGGTCCTCGAGAACATCGAACGGCACCGCGAGCTCGGGGAGCCGCCGGACCAGGCCGCCATCAAGGGGCGAAACGAGATCGGGATGGCCGCGATCGTCATCACCATGGTCGACGTCGTCGTCTTCCTGCCCATCGCCTTCCTGCAGAGTCAGGTCGGGCGAAATCTCGTCGAGTTCGCGATCGTCATCGTCATCTCGACGCTGACCTCGCTCTTCGTTTCGTTCACGATTACCCCGTCGCTCGCCGCAAACTGGGCACTCCGCGGACACTGGAAGCCGTTCTGGATCATCCGTGCCTTCGAGACCCAGTTCAACCGCGCGCGGGATCTCTACGCGCATCGCATCCTCCCGTGGGGATTGCGTCATCGCGTCCCGTTCGTCGCGTTCTGCTTCGCCTCACTGGTGTTCGCCGTCGCGCTGGTTCCGCTCGGAGTCGTCGGGGAGACGTTCATCCCGCCGATCTTCAACGGCCAGGTCTTCGTGCAGGTCACCTATCCGGTCGGAACCGAGCTCACGACGACGAACTCGGCGGTGATCAAACTCGAGCACGAGCTCCGGAAGCTCCCCGAGATTTCCTCCGACACCGCGCTCGCCGGCGGGTACTCGTCGCCCTACGGCGGCTTGCTGGTCGAGAGCAACGTCGGTCAGATTCAGATCTTTCTGACGGCCAAAGGTACGGCGCAGACCGCGTATTGGGTGAACCAATACCGTCAAATCGCAGCGAAGACGCTGCCCAATACGCAGGTCCTTGTCATCCCGTCGACCGGACAGACCGGCGGCAACGCTCAGCCTCTCGACGAGCTCGTCAGCGACACCACCGGCGGCGATCCGACGCCGTACGCGCAGAAGGTGTACGACACCCTGCTCCATACGCCCGGAGCGACGAACGTCAACAGCAGCGTCTCGGGACTTGCGCCGCAGGTCGAGCTCCTCTTCCAGCGCGCCAAGATGCGTTCGTTGAACGTGAGCCTCGGGACGGCCACGACGGCCGCGGCGGCGGCGTTCGGCGGCGCGATCGCCACGCAGTTCGAGAGCCCCTTAGGCCTCATCCAAGTCCAGGTGATCTATCCGCGCGATCAGCGGAACGACCTCTCGACCATCGCGGCCATCCCGGTCCGCTCGGCCAGCGGTCAGATCGTGCATCTCGGCGACTTCAGCACGTTCAAATGGACGCCGACGCCGCCGTTGATCACGCGGGTCAACCGCCAAACGGTCATCGACGTCAGTGCGAACTTCGCCGCGAACACGTCGCTCTCGAACGTCCAGAACGCGTTCATGCAGCGCGTCGCCGCGATGCATCTCCCGAAGAACATCGTGGTTCGACCGCGCCCGCTCGGACAGCAGGACCTGATGAACCAAACCCTGATCGGTCTGGGCACCTCGCTGATCCTCTCGGTCGTGCTCGTCTTCTTGCTGATGGTCGCCCTCTACAACAGTTATGTCTCTCCGCTCATCATCATGTTCTCGGTTCCGGTGGCGGCGGTCGGCGCGCTGGGTGCGCTGGCCCTTACGCACCAGACGCTGAACCTGTTTTCGCTGATCGGGACGATCATGCTGGTCGGGATCGTTACGAAGAACGGCGTCCTGCTGGTCGACTACGCGAACACGCTGCGCAGGCGCGGCGAAGAAAAGCTTGCGGCGATCCAGGAAAGCGCGTTCACGCGTTTCCGGCCGATCATGATGACGAGCATCTCGGTCGTCGCGGGGAACGTCCCGCTGGCGCTCGCGCTCGAGCCGGGCTCCGGCGTGCGCTCGGCCCTCGGTGTCGTCGTGATCGGCGGCATCCTGAGCTCCTTGTTCCTCACCCTCATCCTGGTTCCGATCATGTACATGTGGCTCGCGCCGAAACACTTCCCGGTCACGGAGCCGGAGCCGAGCCCCGGACGGAACGGCTCCAGCGGCTCCGATGCACCAATCGCGGCGCATGCCTAGCGCGCCGCGGCCAGGAGCAGCAAAGGGCGGCGTGGCTAATGCCACGCCGCCCTCGAGTTTCTCGCGCCGAACGATGCGACGGTGCTAGCGTTCGTTCGACTCGGGGCCCTCGTTTTTGTCGGGGACTTCGTGGCCGGGGGCTTCCTTCTCCCCGCGGCCCTCGGCGGTGTTGCCAGGGCCTTCCTGGACGTTGTCGGTATCGGGTCCGGTCTTCGGCTCGTTGTCGTCGGCCGTTTCGGCATCGTGCTTCGTGCTCGGCGCCGCCTGCGCCGGCGCGGCGGCCGCGGGTCCCGCGCCGTTGTGGGCTGCTGAAGCCGCGTAGACCGCGCCTGCGCCGAGGGGAAGGGCGAGCATGGCGGCGATTGCCGCCAAGCCGATTTTGCGGGGGCTGAACATGGAATGATCCTCCAGGTGTATTGCGATCGCCTCATCGGCGCCCCTCGACGGTAGTGGCGCAACCTGACCGGAACCTGACGTGCGCGCGCTGGTCGTAGAGGACGACCCGCACGTGCGGGATGTGATCGTGCGCGCGCTGGTGACCGGTGGCTACGACGTGGTCGCCGTCGCTTCGGGCACCGAAGGCGACGCGCGCGCGGCGGACGGCGGATTCGACGTCGCCGTCGTCGACTGGAACGTGCCGGAGCTCTCCGGCATCGACGTGGTGGCGCGGATGCGCGAGGCGAAGGACGACACGCCGGTGCTGATGCTGACGGCGCGCGATGCGGTGGACGATCGCGTCACGGGGCTCGACGCCGGAGCGGACGATTATCTGGTCAAGCCCTTCCACGTCGGCGAGCTGTTGGCGCGCGTACGGTCGATCGTGCGGCGCAAGGGGACGCAGAGCGCGGCGCGGTTCGTCGAGGCGGCGCTGATGCTCGACACGCAGGCGCGAGCGGTGTCGGTCGCCGGACGCGAGGTGGCATTGACCGCGCGCGAGTATGCGCTGCTCGAGTATTTGGTGCGCAACGCGGGGATCGCACTCTCGCGTGAAGACATCGAGGAGCGCGTCTGGGGCGGGGCGTTCGCGTCGAGCTCGAACGTGCTCGAGGTGATGATCGGCCGGTTGCGGCGAAAGCTCGGCGCAAAGACGTCGCCCGCGATCGAAACCGTGCGAGGGCACGGCTATCGGTTCAGGCGAGCAGCGGCAGACGGATCGTGAAACGCGCGCCGCCGCCCGGGGACGCCTCGACGGCGATCGATCCGTTCGCTACGGCGACGATCGCCGCGGAGATGGCAAGCCCGAGGCCGGTACCGGGATAGTGCGCGTCGCGCGGTAAGCGCTGGAAGCGGCGGAAGAGCTGACCGCGCGCCGCTTCCGGTATGCCCGGCCCGTCGTCGTCGACCGTCACGACGGCGTCGCGGGCCTCGCGGGTGACGGTTGCGGTGACGCCCGAGCGGGCAGCCTGCATCGCGTTGCGCGCGACGTTGGTGAAAAGCCGGACGAGCAGCGGAGCGGAAATCGCGACGGTCAGCGTTTCTTCGCGCACCTGGACCGCGAGCGTGACATCGGGATAGAACGGCCGGACGGCATTGCACGCCTCGGCGAGCGATTCGCTGACTTCGCCCGTGCCGGTGCCGAGAGCACGTGCATCGGCGCGAGCGAGAACGAGGAGATCGTCGATCAGCGAGCGCAGGGACGTCGCGCGCTCTTCGATGCGGTCGAGCGTTTCGCGGTCGCTTACGGGCTCCCGCGGTCTTCGCAGCGCGAGCTCGGCTTCGCCGGTGATCGCGGTCAACGGCTGGCGCAGCTCGTGCGAGACGTCGCCGATGAACGACCGTTCGCGTTCGTACGTCGCTTCAAGGCTTTCGAGCATCGCGTTGAAGGTGGCGCCGAGCCGGCCCAGTTCGTCCCGCGTCTGCACGGTGAACCGGGCGGAGAATCGTCCGGTGCGCGCGACCTCGGCCGCGGTGCGAGTCAGACGGTCGATCGGGGCGAGCGCGCGGCGCGCGAGAAACCAGCCGGCCAGGATCGCCGCGATAGCGAGCGGGCCGCCCACGACGACGAACGTGCGCCGCAGGCGCGACGACTCTTCGCGCACGGGTTCTTCGGAAGCGAAAGCCGCGATCCGCAGGGACGGTGCGTCGCTGACCGATTCGACGACGACCCGATAGGGCGCCGGTGAGGAGATCGTGACCGGCACGCCCAAGGGCCGCGCTGCGGCATCGCGGAGCACCCCAGGCGGAGGAGCGGCGCCGGCGACTTGGACGGGGCGGCCGTTCTTATAGACGGCGAGCGCGAAGCCTGGGAGCTGGGGCCGTGGGACGTCGGCGTCGAGGCGCGCTCTCCCTTGATCGATGCTGCCCGCGGCGAGCGCCACTTGCGCGAGGAGACGCTGATCGAGCGCGACCTGCGCCGCCCGGTCGACGAAGGCGGCGGCGAACGCCGCGAAGACGGCCAGCGCGACGAGGAAGAGCACGCTCCACAGCAGTGTCAGCCGCTGCGTTACGTCGATCTTCACGCGTCACGGACGATCACGAATCGCCGGACCGGCGCAGCATCGTTCTCCGGTTCCCGGTCGCGTGCGGGAGGTGAATCGTGAACTGCGTCCCTTCTCCCGGGCGGCTCTCGACCGCGATCGTTCCCTCGGCGCGCTGCACGGCGCGCTTCACGATCGCGAGGCCGAGTCCCGTCCCTTCCACGTCACCGTTCCCGCGGCCGCGGTAAAACCGGTCGAACGCATGCGCCTGGTCCTGTTCCGACATCCCGGGTCCGTGATCGCCGACGACTAAGAGCACCTCGTCTCCCTGAACTGCGGTGCTGACGGTGACTTTCGAGCCGGGCGCGTACTTGAGCGCGTTGTCGACGAGGTTCCGCACCGCCTCGACGATCTCGCCCTCGTCGGCGACGACGCGCGCATCGGGGACCGTCGAAACCTCGACCCGTTCCGCTCCTTCCACCGGCCCAAGCGACGTCGCGACGCGGGAGACGACGACGGAAACGTCGACGATCTCCCGGACGTTGGCCTCGCCCCGTTCCAGCCGCGCGAGATAGATCAGCCGCTCGATCAGCAAGCGCATCCGGCGGCTCTCTTGCCGCAGGGTCGTGAAGACGCGTTCGCGGATTCCCGGCGCATCGACGGCACCGTCCTCGAGCACGTCGAGATAGCCCATGATGACGGTGAGGGGAGTGCGCAGCTCGTGACCGGCATCCGCGATGAACTGCCGGATCTCGGCCTCGCTGCGATCGCGTTCCGCGATCGCGAGGCGCACCTGATGCAGCGCGCCGTTGTAGGAGTGCGCGAGCTCCCCGATCTCGTCGTCACTCGTCGAGCGGATCGGTTCGGGGCGAAAGTCGCCCCGCGCGAAGCGGCGCATCGCCGCGGAGATCTGCGTGAGGGGCAGCATCGCTTGTCGCGTGATGAGCCACCCCGCTCCCCACGCGAGCGCGATTCCGAGCACGCCCAAGGGGAGCATCAACGTCCAGTATGAACGCAGCGTGTCCTGCAGCTGCTCCATGTCGGCGGTCACGAGCACGAAGCCGGTCGAGACCGGGATCTGCGCCTCTTGCAGATCCATGAGCGAGGCGATAGCGCCGACTACGCCGGTCGTCGCGCGCAGCGGTGCGCTCTCACTGAGGAGCCGGTGCCGCTCGTCGTACACCGCGACGCGAATTCGCGGCCGGAACAGTTCCGCGGTGAGGCGCGGCGCCAAACGCGCCAAGGGGACGCGCTGCGCCCCATAGCTCGCGATGCGCAGCTGGATCGTCCGCGACGAGGCCATGATGACTTCGTTCGTCGTACGCGCATACAGTTGAAAGGTGAAAAGCGTCGAGGCCGACCCGATGAGGAACAGGAGGCCGAACACCGCGCCGACATATGTGAGGACCAACCGCGCCGCAAACGAGCGCGACGGCGGTCTATCCATCGTGCAGCGAGTACCCCACGCCGCGAATCGTATGGATCAGGCGGGCCGTCGAGCCTTCGTCGACCTTCGCGCGCACGTACGAGATATAGCGCTCGACGCTGCCCGGACCGACATCCGCGTCCATCCCCCAGACGAGATCGAGCAGCTGCTCGCGCGTGAAGACGCGTCGCGGATGCCGCAGGAGCGTGACCAGCAGGTCGTACTCGAGCGGAGAGAGATCCAGGGTTCGTCCGCCGCGGCGGACCGTGCGCGTCTGCAGCTCGACCTCGACATCGGCGTAGGAGATGACTTCGACGTGCTCCAAGCGCGGCCGGCGCAGGGCCGAACGCAGCCGCGAGACGAGCTCGGACATTTCGAATGGTTTGGCGAGGTAGTCGTCCGCGCCGCGGTCGAGCCCTCGCACGCGATCCTCGACCTCGCCTTTGGCGCTGAGCATCACGATCGGCGCTTCGGTCAGCCGTCGCAGCAGCGGCAGCATCGCAATGCCGTCGACCTTCGGGAGCATCACGTCGAGCAGGATGAGCTCCGGCTTCCAGTCTTGGATCAACGGGATCGCCGCCGGGCCGTCCGGGACGCAACGCACGTTGAAGCCGCGACTGTTGAGCCCGAGTTCGAGCATCTCGCGAATGGGGCGTTCGTCATCGACGACGAGGAGCCGCGGGGGCGGTCCTACTTCATCTCGCTGGCTTACCATATCGATAGTGTAGAAGGAGTGGCGGAGAGACGCTAGAGAGGTTTGCGCCCCGGGCCTCAGGCACGCCTGCCTAGCAAGGCGACCGTCGGGAACGGTTCTGGCCTAGCCCGGGAGTTCGACGCGTTCTCCGCTCGGACTCCGAGTTGAGCGCCATACTTTGCGCAATCATGAGGTACCCCATCTCGAACGCCGTCCGCGAACTCGCGATCACCGACTTCCGCTTCGCGACGCGCGCCGACGGCGTGCTGACCGACCGGAGCGGCCGCGTCTATCTCCTCTACGCGCCGGCGGAACGGCCCGCAGCGAACCCGCCCGCGCCGGTCTTCCACGAAGACGTTCCGCGACCGGCGCGCCGCTTTGCCGAGTGGGCGCTGTACGCGCTCTGTGGTGCAGCGGCTGCGGCGGCGATCTGGTTCGTCTTCGTCGTACCGCGTGCCCAAGGAGCGCCCGCGTCCGTTCGTCCCATGCCGGCCTCGCTGGCGTCGTTCCCAACGTCTTTTCCAGGCATGATGCCGCACTAACGTCCGACCGACGAGGGTGACGCGAGATTCTCCAGCCAGCTTCTGAAAGATGACGTATAGAGAGACCGAGTCATCGCCGCAGTACCAGAAGAAAGTAGGATTTCGAACCGCCATGCTCATCGCCCCCATCGCCGTGTTTGCCGGCGCTCTCACGGTCGCCGCCGATGCGCCGGTCGCCGCGGCCGCCCCGCCGGTCAGCGTCGCTTCTTGCGACTACACCACCTACGACGTCCCGCCCATCCCGGCGACACCGCTGATACAACACGGAGACCTGCGCATCACGTTCACGAACCAGACGCCGGTTACGGCCACGGACGTGCGTTTCGCGATTCGCTACCGCTCCAGCACTCAGCTCGTCCAAGACACCGGGAAATTTTCCAGCGGTACGCCGATCACGCAAGACTTCGAACCTGACGTTTCGCCCGGATACCACGGCCCCGCATACTGCACCGTGCAATCGGTGACGTTCAGCGACGGCTCTACGTGGCATTCCCAGTGATCGCGTCGGCGCCGGCGAGTGTGCGGCGCAGGACGAGGAACGTCGTCGACGTTCCATCATGAAATCGGCGCTGCTCTTCCAGCGCCGATTTCTTTTTTTGTAGTACCTTGGCGGTGCGGCCTTTACCCCGCCTGCGCTTCGACCACCCATGACGAGCTTACGGGGAAGAACGGCGCATGCCCGCACTTCGGGCAAGCCGGCTCCAGACGCGGAACGTCGGTGTGCCTGCGCCGCCACTCGCTCGCCGTCATGCCGACGATGCGCTTGAATTTGCGGCTGAAGTGGGCCGTGTCGCCGAAGCCGACGGCTGCGGCCACTTCAGCGACCGTCGCGTAAGGATCGGTCAACTGCTCTTGCGCAGCGACGATGCGCCGTTCGATGATCCACGCATTCAACGGCTTACCGGTCGCGGTGCTCACCAAATTCGTGAGATGCGATCGGGAGTAACCCAGCGCGGCGGCGACATCCCGCAACGAGATGTGCTCCCGAAAGTGCTGCTCAATATAATCGCGCACGCGGTCGATGAGCAAGAGTTGGAGACCGTTCATATCACTTCATGCCTCTGTCCGTTACCGTAACTCGACGAGCGTCGGTCCGTGACTCCACGGTACTGGGGAAAGGGTTGGGCTGCTACACCGATCCTGTCGCGAAGATGCCCGAATCTGCTGGCGCCGAGTGGCATCGAATTATCGATACGAATCGCAGCAGTTTTCGCTCTAGTCGCAGCCGCTTCCACTTGATAGCGTCTCCGATGGAGACGCGAAACGCGGAGAGCTCGGTGTGCGCTGCCGCCGGGGCCGGTTTCGGGCCGGCGTCAACGCGACTGCATGACGTCAATATACCGAGCGATCCAGAGACATTCTTGAGAGCCGGGCGTTCGAAATCTCTAGAATTTCTCTGGAACCCGCGGTATAACAGCGCGTCGTGAGTTCCCAAAAGCACCACTACGTCGCCCTAAGAGAAAGCGCAAAATGAACAGCCTCAAAATCGCCGCCGCGTTGAGCCTCGCGCTCGCGGCCGCTCCCCTCGCCGCGAGCGCGCAGACGGCGCCGGCGCCGACGCCGATCGCGATCACCAAGTGCCAAGTCCAGCAGTACCAAGGCCTCGAAGGCCGCCGGTTCTGGTACCCCTGGGCCTACAACCGGTACGGCAGCATCTACACCGACGGCGTGGAGATCGCATACGTGAACAAGACTCCGCTCCCGGCCAGCCGCGTCGTGTTCGCGGTGAACTACCGCGGCGACGTCGAACACGTCGTCGATGCCGGGACGTTTTCGCCCGGCGTGTCGATCGACCATACGTTCGGGCAATTCACCGGGCTGGCGTTCCTCGGCGTGCGTCCGAATTCGTGCCGCGTCGCCGCCGTACGCTTCACGGACGGCACCGCCTGGCGCGCCATTCCGATGCCGCAGTAATCTTTACTTCAAGCAAGCAGACGTGCGGCGCACGGGCTGCGCGATAGCAGAATCGGTATAGCGCGCAGCCCGTTTCGTTCGCTTCGTGTGCGTACCTCGCTTGTGAGCTCGACGATTCGCCGTTCGCCCGAATACTCGGCGGCCGGTTTGCCTCGTCGAGCTTTTTGGCGCCTACGGCGCGGCGCGAGACGCTAGGAGGTGAGAAAGGGCCGGTCTGCTTGCGCCGCGAGCAGCTCGCGCACCTCGGCACGATCCATCGTGCGGCGCGCAGAACCGCCGCGCTTCGCCCTCGCGCCGGGCCGCAGGCGGATGCGGTTCGGGAACGACAGCGACGCGACGACCACGCACGCGTCGTCGGTGAGTCCCGCTCCCGCGTGGTGGACGGCGGCACGGTGAACTTCCCGCGCGGGATCCTGCCGCTGCAGCACGGCATCGCGAACCGCCCGGGCAACGCCCCCGGTACCGAAAAACGCGAGGCGATCGTGGATCGTGCGGCGCGCTTCGGTGATACCGTCCGTCACGACCACCAGGAAGCTGTCCCGAAACAGCGGGAACGTTTGCTGGCCGTATGCGGATGCCGTTCCGAGTCCCAGCACCGGGCCGGTCGGGTCGAAATGTTCGTGCGTGCTGGCCTCACCGTCGTTGAACAGCAGCGCCGGCTCGTGACCCGCCGAGGCATACTGGACCAGCCCTTCGTGCAGGTCCGCAATCGCGACGAAGAGGCTCGCGAAAGGCGTCGCCTCATCCATGACGGTCCGGGCGAAAAAGTCGGAAGCCGCTCGCATGGTCTCCGACGGCTCAACGCGCCGAGCAACCAGCCGGTGCACGTACGCACAGAGAGCCGCCGCGCCGTCGCCTGCGGCGGTGCCGCGACCGGCGATGTCGCCGACGATGATCGCACGGCGATCGCGCGCGAGGTCGACGCACGTCGCAAAGTCACCGCAGCTTTCCAGTCCGTTGACCGGACTGGACTCGATCCAAGAGTTCGTCACCATTGTCCCATAGTGCCGCGCTCGGACGCCTTTGGGGATTGCCGATTTATCGTTCGATCCGCCCCAGGAGAGACGGGACGCGGTCGATGAGCGAGAGAGCCCAACCGATGGACCGTTTTTTCGAGGGTCGGGCCCGTACTTTCGATTCCCGATTTTCGTCGCAGGTACGACGCAAAAACTTGGAATAGAATGAGCGCCGACAATGCAAAAGGTGAGATTATGAAGAACAACATGTACGTCGCGGCGGCGCTGATCGCACTCGCGGCAATGATTCCAGCGAGCGCGCTCGCGCAATCCGTTCCGACGTACGCCGACGGCTCCTCGGCGGGTGGAGACGAAAACATTCACGGCCGTATCGTGAACTTCGACGGGGCCTACAACTT
Organism: Vulcanimicrobiota bacterium; assembly: GCA_028287525.1. Classification (GTDB taxonomy): domain Bacteria; phylum Vulcanimicrobiota; class Vulcanimicrobiia; order Vulcanimicrobiales; family Vulcanimicrobiaceae; genus Vulcanimicrobium. The sequence goes on from JAQBPM010000436.1 coordinate 12,437, forward strand.
GCAGGTGCAAGACAACCGCGGTTACACCGACAACGTCGAGCTGCATCAGGGCACGATCATCAATCCGACCGGGATCACGCTCCAGCCGGGGATGGTCGTGAGCGTTCTGGGATACAACGCCGGCTCGTATCTTGCCGCGAACGAGATCGACACGCCGTACACGTTCTACTCCGGCGTTCCGTATTGGCAAGGCCATCCATGGAACTACTACGGTTCGAGTTACGGCCTGAACTTGTATTTCGGCAACGTCGGCTGGTGGCACGGAAGTGAGCTGCGCACGGGGTATCATTACAACGGCGGCGTGCGCGTCTATTCGAACACGCACAACATCTACCAGAACCACGGCGGTTCGTACCAGGGCCATTCCGTCGTCGCGCCGCCCAACAGAGGCGGTTATCATCCGACGGGCGGTGCCTCGCAAGGCTTCGCCGGCGGTAACCACTTCGGCGGCGGCGGTCCGCAAGGCGGGGGCGCCCACTTCGGCGGCGCCGGTCCGCAAGGCGGCGGCGGTGCCCACTTCGGCGGAGGCGGTCCGCAAGGCGGCGGCGGTCCGCAAGGCGGCGGCGGT
>JAQBPM010000461.1 GCA_028287525.1 Vulcanimicrobiota bacterium
GAAGGAGGTTAGCGGGTTTTGAACCGCGGTCACACGCATGCCGGCGGATTGAAGCCGAACGATAACCTCAGACCAGGAAGATCCATCCGCATAAAGGCCATGCACCAGTACCACGTTGCGAACGGCAACGGCTGCGCGAGCTTCCTGGACACCAAGCAACGGCGCCGCGACTCCCGCCGCGAGAGCGGCCGAAAAAGTACGTCGATCAATCATGGTGCTCTTTCCCTTACCCACTCCTCTCGTAGCACGGTAAGGATCGCCGAAACTGGTCCTCAGCGTGAGCCGACCGCAGCCTTGAGCCTGGCACGGACCTGCTGTGCGAACGCTACCACGGTGAAGTCGGCACTGATACCGCCCACCAGGGTCACGTCACTGATCCCCTCGGTGGACGTTTCCGCGCGAGCAGCCTTCATTCAGCTGCGGCGAACCACACGCCGCGTGCGATCGCGAGCGCGTTGAGCGTGCCGACCAGCACGAGGCCGACGGCGAGCGCGGCGAAGAGCCCGCTCATCGAGCCCGTCAGCCGCAGCAGCGCCCAGCCGCCGGCCGTCGCCGCGAGAAAGCGCGCCGTGCTGGCGACGAGCGGCCATGTCAGCCGCCCCGCGCCTTGCGACGCGAAATACAACGCCATTCCCGCGCCGAAGAACCCGAAGAACGGGCCGACCGCGCGAAGGTACGCACTGCCGGCGGCGAGCATGCCGGGTTCGTCGCCGAACAGCCGCAGCCACGCATCGGGCCATATCGCCGCGGCGATTCCCACCGCTTCCGTCATGGCGAACGCGATCGCCGCGCCCGTGAACGCGACGCGGACGGCGCGCGCGCGGTTTCCCGCGCCGATGTTCGCGCCGACCATCGCGACGAGCGGGCCGCCGACGCCGAATGCGAGCGGCACCAGCAGGTATTCGAGGCGCGCACCGGTTCCGTACCCGGCGACCGCGTCCGTTCCGAAACCATGGCCGACGAGTGCCGTCGTAATGCCGATCGTCAGGTTCGACTGCACCGTCGTGACGGAAGCGACGGCGCCGATGCGCAGGATCTCACGGAACAGCGGCCAGCGCAGCCGCGCGGCATGCACGCGCAGCCCGGCGCGTCCGCTGAGCAGGTACCAGAGCAGCACGACGTTCGCAGCGGCATAGAACGCGATCAACGCGACGCCGCCGCCCGCGATGCCGAGCGCGGGGAATGGCCCAATCCCGAAGATCAAGAGCGGCGAGAGCGGAATCAGCAGCACGACGCCGCCGCAGATCACCAATGCGGGAACCAGCATGTTGCCGGTGCCGCGAATCACGCTGGTCAGCGCGGCACTCAGCCACACGAGCACCATGCCGGCGAAGACGACGTTCGAGTAGGTGAGCGCGGCATCGAGCGACGCGCCGTGACCGCCGAGCGCCGTGTAGAGCTGGCGGCCGAAGACGAGCGCGAGCACGGTGAACAGCGCGCCGAGCGCGACGTCGATCACGATCGCGTGGACGACGAGCGCGTCCGCTTCGTCGCGGCGCCGTCCGCCGAGCGCGCGCGCGACAGCCGAGGATATCCCGCCGCCCATCGCGCCGTTCGAGATCATCTGCATCAGCATGATCCCGGGAAAGACGAGCGCCATGCCGGTGAGCGCATCGATCCCGAGCCGGCTCACCCAAAACGTCTCGATGAGGCCGCTCGCGGCCTGCGCGAACATGACCAGCACGTTCGGCCACGCCAGCCGCAGGAGCGTCGACGCGATCGGCCCGTCGAGCAGCACGCGCGTGCGCGCGCTGTGCTCGGCAGGGGCGGTGGCGGCGATGGTCGCGGTCATGCGACGCGGCAGACGGGCGCGCCGCCGGTAATCAGGGCCATCTTGTCTTGGAGCCGCACGTAGAGCTCGCTCTTTCTCGTCGTCGGGTAGCAACTGGTTTCTTTACGAAACCGCCCTTGCACCCTAGCATAGCCCGGTAGCATAATGCAACTAGTATGAAACGAACGAGTCATGAGGCGGCGCACTGTCCGATCGCGCGGAGCCTGGACGTGATGGGCGACTGGTGGACGCTCCTGATCGTCCGCGATGCGCTGGCAGGTAAGCGCCGGTTCGGCGAGTTCCAGAAAAGCCTCGGCGTCGCGAAGAACGTCCTGGCGGCGCGACTGCGCGCCCTCGTCGCGGACGGCATCCTCGAAATGGTGCCGGCGTCGGACGGAAGCGCCTATCAGGAATATGTACTCACCGATAAAGGTCGCGATCTCTTTCCGGTTCTCGTCGCACTGCGCCAGTGGGCGCACGCGCATCTTTTTAAGCCCGAAGAAATTCACACGACGCTGGTCGATCGCGCGCTTGGCCGTCCGGTCCGCACGCTCGAGCTCCGTGCCGAGGACGGACGCTTGCTCAAAGTCGGCGACGCGGAAGTGCGCATCGCAACGCGCTGAGGCAATTTTCGGGATAAATAGGCGAGAGGGCACTCTCCGCGATGCAGCCCATCGGTACGAGGCATGCGCAGGATCGTCATTACCGGACAGCCGCGCTCCAAATACTCGATGTCACCGGTCCGCTCGAAGTCTTCTCGAGTGTCGCAGGTTATGACGTCGTTCTTGGAAGTCCGGATGCACGCGAGGTCTTGCGCACCAATCGCCACGTTTCTCTCGCTCCGGCGGTACCGCTAGCCCACTTGGATGCTCCGCTCGATACGCTCGTCATCGCCGGCCCGGGGGCCGAAAGCGGCACCGCGGAACGCGATCGCGATGGTCTATCTTTCGATTCGTTTGTCCCCCGGTGTCACCCCGAGCTTGTCGAGGGGCCCACGTCACCCGCCGCGGCCAGCGAACGACGTCGCGCCACGGCAGCAACGACCCCAAGCACCGCCGCATTGACCGCCAGCGCCACGAGCCCCGTGTTGATCCCCGCAACCTGACCCTGCTGCGTCGCCGCAAAATACACGAGCACGATCAGTCCCGCAACGATGCCGGAACCCACCGCAATCGCCGGCGGCCGATTCCGCAGAACGCCGAGCACGACGCCCGGGAACAACTGCGTGATCCCGTTGTAGCCGATCAGCAGCAACCCCACCAGCGTCGTGCGCGCCAACGCCCAGAACGCGAACGCGAGCAGCGCGACGACGAGCACGAGAATCCGCGTCGTCCGCGTCTCCGCCGCCGCATCGCGCGTGAGGCCGTAATCCGCGAACACGTTCTTCCCGATGATGCTCGCCGCCGCGAGCAGCTGCGCGGCGGCCGGAATGAGCGCCGCCAGCGTGCCCGCGGCCGCAACGCCGCCGAGCACCCACGCGGGGTAATACTTCTGCACGACGAGCATGAACGATTGATCCGCCGCCGCGCCTTTCAGCCCCGGAAGCACCTCGAGCGCGGTGAACCCGGCGAAGAACACGAGCAGCAGCATCACCTGATAGAACGGCAGAAAGATCGCGTTGCGGCGCAGCGTGTCCTCGTCGCGCGCGCTGTAGATCGCCGCCATCGACTGCGGCCACATGAAGAAGCCGCACGCGGTGAGGATCGTCGTCGTGACGACCCAGGTGATGCCGTTCGGTGCGCTCGGCCCCGCGATCGTGAGCCACGTCGGATGGTCGCGCAGCACGGCGTCGAGAGCGCCCGCCGGCGAGCCGAAGAAGTGCGTCGGAAGCACGAGCCCGGCGAAAAGCACGCCGATCAGCACGAGCGCGTCCTTGACGATGCTCGCGAAGGCCGCGCCGCGCAACCCGGTGACGAACGTGAAGATCGCCACGACGAAGAACCCGATCGCGACCGCTGCGAACGGATTGATCGCGCCGTAGCCCGCGATCTGCAGCAGAATCTGCAAGCCGGTGAGCTGCAGCGTGACGTACGGCACGAGCATCAAAAAGCCGAGCACCGCGACGAGCGCGCCGAGCCGGCGGCTTCCGTACCGGTCGACGAAGAAGTCCGGCCCGGTCAACATCCCGCGTTCGCGCGCGATGCGGTGGATCGGCGGTGCGAGAAAAAACGAGATCACGTACGCGACCGTGCCGTAGCAGAGGATGTAGTACGCCGGCGCGCCTTTGCCGTACGCCCAGCCGGCAGCGCCCAGGAACGTGAACGTCGTGTAGATCTCGCCCGCCAGCAACAGCCACAGCAGCAGCGCGCCCATCCGCCGCCCGCCCACGATGTACTCTTGCGGATCCATCGCGACGCCACGGACGCCGCGCAGACCGAACAATATCGTGCCGGCGACCACGACGCCCACGATCCCGAGCGCAATCGCGGCGTTCATGACGTCCGGCTCCGGTAGGCGACCCACAAGAACGCCGGCGTGAGCAGCACCCACGCTACGATCCAGGCCAGCACGAATGGGAGCCCGAGGATCCGCGGCTCCAACCGGTTCGCGAACACGACGCCCACCGTTAGGGCGAGCACGGGGATTGCGGCGCTGACGAAGGCGGTCACGCGGGGCGGCATCGAGTGCCTCATTCCCACGCACACCGGGCGCTTCTCCTCTCGGCGGGCACCGAGCCCACGCCGGCTTCGGACGCATTTCGCGCTCGGAACGCTCAGCGAGGCAACGATTCGCGTTCTCGATGACGTTGCGGGGAATGCCCCTTTTTTCGAAGCGGCATCGGAGCAGCCGTGCCCACTCTTGTGAATTACGACCCTGGCGTTTTGAGCGCCCTATTCGATGCGAATCCGTTGCCGATGGCGATGTTCTACGCCGACACGATGGAGCTCTTCGCCGTCAACGATGCGTGGCGCCGGCTCCGCGGCAACGGCAACCTCCTTGAAGTCGAAATCCAGCGATCGCGCCCATTCGTGCATGAAGGCCGCTCCGCGCACCTTGCGACATGCTTCGACGTGTCGGAGCTCAAGCGCGCGACCGAAACGGTGCACGCCAACAGCATTTTGCTGGAGACGGCGGACGGCGTGACGGGAATCGAAACGTTCTCGCTCGATTTGCGCACCGGCGAGCAGCAAAACCCCTCCCGCGGCGCACCGCTCATGACGCGTCCCACTGCTAACGACGTTCCGCACAGCATCGCGGACCAACGGCCGTTCGAGAGCGACTTCGCGGGCGGCGCCGGAAAAGAGACGCGCTGGTTCCATTCGGGAACGCAGTTGGTCTACGGCGACGACGGCGTGCCGACGCACATCGTCGGCGTGACGGCCGACGTCACAGAGCGGCGCTCGATGGCCGATCAGCTCCTCGCGCGCGCCTATCACGACGTCCAGACCGGTCTTCCGAACCGGGAGGCGTTGCTGCACGACGGGATCACGCTGACGGAGTCAACGACCGGCATGCTCCTGCTGCACACGCACATGGTGGCGGGTTTCGCCGAGCGGGACCACGATCTGAAGACGCGCGTCATGCAAGAAGCGGCAAAAGTCATCGTCGAGACCGCTTCGTCCGGCGCGACGGTGGTTCGGTACGCTGACGAAGTCTTCGCCGTCATCACCGCGCAGCGTAGTCGAAACCGGTCGCTCGTGCCGTTGGCCAAGAAACTCCTGAGGAGCTTCGAGCAGCCGCTGCGCATCGGTGAGGATGAGTCGGTCGTCATTCCGTCGATCGGCATCGCCGCCGAGCGCGGGCAGCGGGGCGACGCCACGCTGCTCTGCCACGAAGCGGAGTGCGCTCTAGACGTCGCACGGCGCAACGACGCGCACCTCGCCGTGTACGACCAGGTTCTCGCCGATTCGGCGGACCGTCGCGCGACCATCGAGAAATATCTCCGGTACGCGATCTCGCGGCACCGCGTCGGCGTGGCGTATCAGCCGATCGTCTCTCTTTCGAACGGGCGCGTGATCGGGGCTGAAGCCCTCATGCGTTGGGATTGTCCAGGCCTCGGCAGCGTGCCGCCTTCGGAATTCATCGAGGTCGCCGAGCACAGCGGCGCGATCCTCAAACTGGGGGAGTGGATCCTTCGCCAGGCGTGCGCGCAAGCGCGACGGTGGGAGCTCGCCGGACACACGATGCGCGTCGCGGTGAACGTGTCGGGACGGCAGGTAAGGGAGCGCGACTTCGTTCGGATCGTGACCGCCGCATGCGAAGCGGCCGAGCTGAATCCCGCGCTGCTGGAACTCGAGCTCACGGAGAGCACGATGATGCGGTATGACGGAATGGCGCTGCGCAACCTGCAAGCGGTGCGGCGCCTTGGAGCACGCGTTTCGATCGACGATTTCGGCACCGGTTACAGCGCGCTGAGCTATCTCAAGAGTCTGCC
>JAQBPM010000476.1 GCA_028287525.1 Vulcanimicrobiota bacterium
GGCGAGTCGTTCGGCGACAGGCACATGCTCGGGCCAGGCAAGGCTATACTCCAGGAGGTCGGTGATCCAACCGGCGCGATTGACGAGCAGTGCCGCGACGACTGGCGCTTCGTCCAACTGACGGACGGTATTTTGCAATCCCATCGCCGCCAGTTGATCTTGGCGTGCGCGCCCCTCCGCCACGGCGGCCACCGCTTCGGCCGAAGCTCCGCCTTGGTGACCCCGCGCCAACTCGTGTGCGATCCGGTAGGGCTCGAGGGAAAGGTGGTCGCCCTGGGCGCCGGTTGCAAGGAACGTGGAGAGCAGGAGGCGAGGTTCGTCATCCTCGAGGGCGACGCCGACGACCACCGCACCCCCTTTGAGCGCGCGTAGTCCGAGGCCGACTCGGCGCCTGCGCCGAGAATTCGAAGAGACTTCGTGGAGTCTAGGCATTACGATCACCTCGCATCGGCGGGCTTCCATCCCGCGGCAGAGCAGTACAAACTCTGCCTCGTCGCATCCTGTTGTCGACGCGCGAGGGCAACTTCGCGCGCTGAGCAAGTCGCGCGCAGCGTCTCGTAGATGCGGCGCTGGCTTGCGCCGTTCGTTAAGCCGGGTGTTCTCATCGCGCAGCTCATTGATCTCTCGGATCTCCGGTGTACCGAGCGAGCCGTACTTCTTCTTCCAGAGATGGATCGTGTTCTGATGGGACGCCCGTCTTGCGCGCAAGCTCGGCGATCGGGATGCCGGATTCAGCTTGCCGCAACACCGCTTAGACGGCTCGAAATTGTGGTCCCGCTGGCGTAGTTTTCGGGGTGCCCTCCAATCGCTCGCATCGCCCGACGGCGACGTGCTCAACGTCCTGACCGCGCTCAACACGTCAATTGAAGACGGCTTCGCGACGCTGGCCGCGAGGATCGATGCGTTTCATGTCGGTGAAACGAACGCCGCGCAGTAAAGACCGACGCCTGGCCGGCTGCTTAGATGTTCCCGCAGGAGACGACGACGCGCAGCGCTTTGTCCGACTTGTGGATGACGATTGACGCGTGCATCGCGTGCAGCTGCGCGATCGTGAAGCCCGAGAGGACCGTCGTCCCGAGAGTTCCACGGGTGAGGGATCCGAGATCGTGCATGATCGGCCCGTTCGTCCCGCAGCTGCCCTTGTGGACGTACGAAGGTTCGAGCACCGTGGGCAGTTCGTTCGCGACGGTCCCGGAGATGACGATCCGCGGCCCGAGTTGCCGCATGATCGCGCTGCCGGATTGACCGGACCCGCCGACGGCGCTGAGCTTGACGAACACGGGGGCGAAGCTGTCGACCTTCGTGGCCGCGGATGCTGGGATCATTGAGGCGAGAAAGAGCGTCGCGGCAATTGCGAGGGACGAAGGCATTCTGCTCATGGATGAACCTCATTGGCGATGGGGTAGAACAGGCGGATCACGAGCATTCTGGCTGCGTCGGCAGGGCACCGTCCAGAGACAACGCTACTTGTGCGAGCTACTCGTACGCGTGCGGTACGCGGGCAGTTAGACTCCGACGACTGCCTGGATCAGGTGCCGTGCGAAGGGGACGCCGATTCCGGTGCTCATGTCGTAACCGACGCCGAGCGACGCGTCATAGCCTGGCCCTGGAGTGGGGAGCGGCCCCGGTGGACAGCCGTAGGGTTGCTGCGCGCATCCGATGACGCCGTTGATCCCGAAGGTCACGTCGTAGAACGCTGACGCGTACTTCGCCGAGTTGTTGTAGACGCTGTAGAAGTACGGCGCCGCGCTGCCCAAGCGGAAGGGACGGCTGCCCGTCCCGCGGCCCGCGCACGACGCCGAGTTCTTGCAGGCTTGGAGTACGAGCGCCCACATCGCGGCCATCTCCGGAGCGGCTACGCTGGTGCCGCCGAACCGGCCGATGGACTGGCCGAAATCCGTGTTGATTACCGTTGCGACGCCCGTGAGCGGGTCGGCTAGCAGCGACACGTCCGGTTGCAGCCGGGTGCTGCCGCTGACGCTGTCGATTCCGGCGCCCTTCTGCCAGTTCGGGCGCGGGATGAACAGCGAGATACCGCCGCCGCTGGCCCCGCCGCCGTCCGCGCCGGTCTGCTCACCCCATACGGTGATCGGTCCCATCAGCTGACCGGCGTTGTTGATCGGAACCGTGACGCCGCCAACCGACGTGACGTTGGGATCGCCCGCGGGATACTGCACGCACAGGGAGTCGACCTGACCCGGGACGCGCGGCCGCGCGCACGCTTCGGCGCCCGCGTCGCCGGAGGCGACGAACACGGCGACTCCTTCGGAACTGAGGGCTGCGAATTCGGAGGGCTTGAGCGCCGTCGGATCCCACTGGCCGAGTGGGTTCGTCGCGACGAACGAGCCGTATCCGAGCTCGCTGCCGCCATAGCTGAGCGAGAGAATGTCCGGACCGTTCGAACCGGTGTCGTTGTCGTCGATTGCCTGCTGGAGCGAATCATCGTCCTCGTTGAGGCCGATGTACGGCACGCCGAGCCCGCCGCCGGGCGCACACGTCGCCTGACCCGGGGTGCTGCATTCCGTCGGCACGTAGGCGAGGTAGAACAGGATGTTCGCATCCCTGGCGAGGGCGGCTTGTTCGGTGTCGATTTGCGCTTCGACGTCTTCGGGGTTGCAGCCGGGCAGCGGAGCGTTGCACGGTCCGGTCGTCGGCGGCGGGGTCGCCGTCGGCGAGCCGCCGGTGTCCGCCGCCGCATGCGTCTGCGCGTTGACCTGCGTCAACGTCGCCGCACCGCCGAGTCCGAACAGCGTCTTGAAGCTGCTGAAGTCGTGCTGCAGGATCGGGCCCGTGCCGATGATCCCGAGGTTGATGCCCGCGCCGCTGTAGCCGGCGCTGTATGCGCCGATGAAATCGAACGCCGTCGCGACTTGCTGGGGCGTGTTGCCCGCGATGCCGCCAGTGCTTTGGCCGCCCGTGCCGCGCACGAACGCGCGCCGGAACCGCGACGGATCGGCGACCGCGTTGTCGATCGACGAGACCGGGAGCGGCTTCGCGAAGTGAATCGAGCCGGAAGGTCCGTACATCGCGCGTCCGTCGGGCGCGCGATAGGCGACGAACGTCGTACCGAGCGCGTTCTCGAAGGCTTTCTGCGAACCGGCGACGGTCAATCCCAACCGAGCCTTGAAGCCGCCGACCTTCAACCCGTACCCGGCGAAGTAATTCGCCACGGCCTTGTAGTCGCTCGGTGAGGCACCGAAGCGGTCACCGATCTGCGTGGCGTTGAGCCACTGACGGTAGCGCGCGTCGCCCGGATCGTTCGCGCCGCGCGCATAGTCGGCGAGCCCGCGCGCATCCTTCATGCTGACGATGACGTGCATGACGATACCGTCGATGCCCGTCGGCTGACCCGCCTGCGTCGCCTTGGCGAGATTCGCATTCGGAACGAGCGTGGAAACGAGCGCGGAGCTCGTCGTCGTGTTGCTGCCGCCGCCGGGGATCACCGGTGTCGGGTGGCTTCCACCGCCGCCGCCGCACGCCGTGAGTGCCGCGATTAGCGAAGCGGCGAGCAGGCGCCGTGCGCTTTGCAAGGTGCTCTTCATGTTACTGGTTCCCTCCGGCCGAACGGCGCGTGAGAAGACGACGCAGCCCTTGCTGATGCACCACGTGTTCGACGCGTGAGGCAACGAGCGAATGCGGCAGCACGAGACCTGCGCCGAGCGACGACGTCGAGCGCGCGCTGCTGCTCGTTGAAGGCGGCGTGACCGATTGCAGCGAGAGCGTTTCGTTGACCGTTACGGTCGCGACCGGAGTCGCCGTCTGCGCCGGAAACAGCCGGAAGTTTCCTTCCTGCTGGCTGTAGTCGTAGAAATTCTGGATCGAGTCGGAGACGACCGCGCAAACCGTCCCCGGTATGAACTGGTCGTACGCCGAGGTCGTGCGCGTCTCGATCGTACCGAGCACGACGTCGACCGTCGTCACGACTTGCTTCACGAGCGTCGCCGTCCCGGCGAACGCGGCGGCCGGGGCGCACGAGGTGTCGAGCTTCTGGTTCGCGCTGATCGTGTCGGTTTCGCTCACCAGGCTCGTGACGTTCGGGAGCCAGTTGACGCCCGGCTGTGTCTGGACGCGCACGCTGCCGAGCGAACCGGCGGCGGTGAGATTGTAGTATCCGATCGCCGGCGGGGCGGCGCCCACGGGCGCCGCGAACGTGAACGCGCGTCCGAGCGAAGTGACGTTCCCGCCGGCGTCCACCGCGGCGAGCGCTTCGATGCGGTACGTGCCGCTCTGATCGACGCCCTCGGTGGCCGTGTTCGTGCGCGGAATGCCGGACGCGTCGAGCGTGTTCGTGGTCGACGAATAGGAACCGTCAGGATTCTGCTGCCGGGTCGTGGTGACTGCGCCGGGATTGACGCCGGGATCCGTTTCCTTGTACGTGAGACCACCGTCGTTGGTGAACGTAACGCCATCCGCTTCGGGGAGGATGTCGACTAGGCCATTGTTCTTGCCGAAGTCTGTTTCGAAGATCGCGCCGCTCGAATCGGTCTCCACGGTGCTGAGGGTTCGCACGTTCGTTCCCGCCGGAACGGTTTGGTACACGACCGTTGCGACGATCGATGCCGACGTCGTCCTGAGCTGCGCAACATCGGTTTCGGTATTGGTGAAGACGGTGTTGCCGCTGATGTCGCGCGTTGTTTTGACGAGGCTCGTGACCTGTGCGGTACTCGTCGTCGACACGGGACTGGCGCCGATCACGTTGTTCGTATCGGTCTCGGTCAGTGTGCCGGTGTAGTTTGCCGACACGCCGGCGAGGCCGGCGCGGCCGTTCGGCGGGGGGCTTGGAGTCGGGGTCGGGATCGGGGTAGGTGTCGGACCCGGGGTGACGACGTTGTTCCCACCCGGGGTGAAGACAGTGTTCCCGCCCCCACCGCAGCCCGCCAAGAGTGCCGTGCCTATGAGAAGGCCGAGCAAGCGTCTATGAGACAAACGTGGACACCTCGCAAAAACGGGGGTGGCAAAAGAGAAGGCGCAAACAGAACGCTAATTCTGCAACGGCCCGGGATAGACGGCGACGCCCTGGATATTGAGAAAGGCGCTTTTGTAAGCGGCCGGCAACGTCGCGCCGACATCCATACGCGAGAGCGGTGTCGCGTTCGACGTGAATTTCGCCGGATACGTGATGACGACCGGGGAACCTTGAGTGTGGAGGGTGGCCCCCGTCCAAATATTGTTATTGGCGAGGTATACGGTTCCGGCGATGTCGACAGCCACTGAGAGTGGCCATGCCAAGCCGGCGCTGATCGTGGCGTCAGGAATGGTGGTGCTGTTGACGAGACCGTGTGCGTAGCGAGTCAACGTCGAGAAGGTAGGTCCGGGGCCAGGGTATTGGTTGAGGATACTTACGTAGTCGTTGACCACGTAGAGGTCACCGCTCGGAGCAACGGCGACCGCGTAGGGCTGGTTGACGCCGTTCGAGGCGCTGCTGTTGATTTGGAAGATCGGTCGCGCGGTCGTAGCGAACGTCCCCGGCATCACCGCCAACGCACCGACGTTCGGTGATGCCGCGCTGTCGTAGAAGAATGAGTCGGTCATGCTGACGATGAGGTTGCCATTCGCATCGACAGCGACGCCGGTGAGGCCCGACCCGCTCGGCCAGTTGTTGCGCAACGTCACGGGCAACCCGCCGGCTTGGAACCGCGTGAGCGTTTCGTAGAACCCGTCGACGGCGTACACGTTCGCGTGCGCATCGACGGCGACGGCCGTGGGACCCACGAGGAGAGGCGAGCTGAGTGTCTTCGCGGGTGTGGGGTTCGTCGTGCCGGAGGGGTACTCGGTTACCGCGCCGGAGCTTCCGATATCGCCGGCATTCCCTACGTAGAGGGTACCGTCAGCGCCGACGGCCAGCCCTGCCACCGCAAAGATGCTGGTGCTATTACGTACACTGAAATCGTCCCAAATGACGCTCGGTGCACCATTATCGTCGTAGTATTGCAAGAGCGCATCGATACCCCCGAAGCTTGGGTTCGGATTGGGATTCATCGAGACGTAGATGATCTTGTGATCGATTTGAACCGGGACGCGAGAGATCGCCAGGGGGTGATCGGAAGATCCGATCAAGAGTGAGACCTTCGCCGGCGTCACGACCATGCACGACGGACACTTTGACGATGGGTCCGCTCCGGTAACCGCTTGAAGGATAAACGTCCCGCCATTTGCACTCTGCGTCACCTTCAATTCTTTGGGATCGGAAGACGTGACGGTTATGGTCTGCCCGCCGACGGGCGAGGTGCTGGAAATCAGGACGGGCTCGGCCCCCTCTCCCCACAGGCGCAGACCCGTTGCATCGCCGCGAAGGTAGCCGGCGTTGACCGGGGCGACGGAGAACTGCAGCGGCGCCGGGCTCGGTGAAGTGCTCGGTGCCGTGCTCGGCGCCGGCGTCGCAACGGGCAACGTCGTGCTCGTGGTGAACAACACGAACGTATACGTTCGCGCCGCGACCAGCGGGTAGGGGGAGTTGTACGTGGTGAACGCGAGCGTGTTCCCGGTGAGTGCGGCCGGCCCGGAGATCGTGCTCCACCCGGCGGCAGCGTTCCCCGGATCGTAGATCGCAGCGTACGAAGTCGCGGCGGTCGGGATCGCGACTCCCGCGGGGAACGTCATCGCGAACGCCGGCGAATTCGGAACGCCGACGTCAGCGGTCACTTGGAAGTAGCCGAACGGCGTGATCGCCGATCCGCCGATCGTTTTCGGGACGCGGTGCACTGCGGCGACGGTCGGTAAACCACTCGGCTGCGCCAGCATGAACGCGACGCTCAGATGGGCGGCGACGTTCGTCGGAGGATAATTCGCGGTTCCCGTATTGCCCGGACCGATGGGGCCCAAGGTGATCGTCGACGGCGCCGTGCCGCTGGTCGCGAGGGTCCCGCTCGCAGACGCCGGGCGAGGCGTCGGGGTAGCCGATACCGCAGCTGTCGCGACCGCCGTGGCCGTCGCGATGGGCGGCGGCACGGCATTGCTGTTGCTGCCGTTACACGCGGCGAGAATCGCCGCCGCGGCGACAACAAAAAGCGAGCGCTGTTGCAAGATCATGCTCCAGAAGACGACCGTTCGTTCTCTTTACGGTGTGCACGCCGAAACGCGATAGGCTCTCAAACGGGCCTCCACGGAGTCGGGTTAACGGCGATCCTACCACTCGCTTGCACCTGCAGCATGAGTAGTTCTCCCTACGGTCGTAGGTCCGGTACAAATGCAAAGGCCGATTCCAAGGGCGGAAACGCGCGCCGGGCTTGTCCTACGCCTCAACACAACGGACTCGGTCGCATTGCTGCTGCTCGGCGAGCCCGGAATAGGAAAATCGTGGTGCCTGAATGAGCTCTCGCAAAAGGCGCGCGGCACCATCGCGTTTTCGGTCAAGTGCAGCATGGCTGCGCGAAACATCCCCCTGGAACCGGTCGACGTCTTGTTGCGAAGCCTGCACGATGCCGGCCGATTGACATCGCGGTGGTTGCTGCGCGAGCGACCCAGCAGCGCAGAGTTACTTGACGTTCGGGATGCGCTTGCGGCGGCCACGCAAGTGGAGCCCCTCCAAATCCACATCGACGATCTCCAGTGGGCCGACGACGCGTCGCTCGAAGTTCTGGAATACTGCGTCGAGCGGCTGCAGGACTATCCGGTGCGCTGGCTATTCGCCGCGCGTTCCGGTGATCGGCGAGTCGAAGCGCTCGCCTCCCGACTGCAGGCACAGCACTTGCTCAGAGCGGAGCACCTGCGAGGACTTGCGGCCGACGAGGTAACCGTCATTGCCCGAAACGCAAATGCTCGACTCGACGCGGCGACGGCCCGCTCGATCATCGCAGCCTCACAGGGCAACCCGTTTTTCGTCGAAGAGCTTGCGCGCGGAGGAGGCGAGGCGCCGGAACACGTGCGTGCGGGCCTCCGGGCGCGCGCGGAAGCCCTAGAGCCCGACGAGAGGACGGTCGCGATCGTCCTCGCAGTCGCCTCGAAAAGTCACGATATGCAGCGTATTGCGGCGGTTGCCGGTTTGCCCGCGTCGCGAACGGGCGCAGCGCTCCGGCGCCTGCACGACACGGGTTTTGCTCGTGGCAATGACCAAGGATACGCCCTGCGACACGATTTGCTGCGTGACGTCTGCCTTGGGCTTGCGTCATCGGCAGAGGTTGAACGCTTTCATCGCGCGCTCGCGAACTTGACGAGCGACACGTGGAGCCGAGCCCATCACTTAGAAGAGGCCGGCGACAACGAGGCCGCCGGCGAGCAATACATGGAAGTTGCGCTCCACGCGATCGGGAGTTCTCGGCGCGACGACGCCGAGCGTGCGCTTTTGGCGGTACGTCGTATTGCGCCGACCGCTTCGGCGCGCTCTTCCGCCGCCGGCGTCGGCTTGAAACTCGTGAGGCAGATATTCGGCCCGGCGAAGGAGGGCGTCGTCCCGCTGAAGCGAGACGCTTTGAACGATCTCTTCGGCGACCTTCCTACCGGCGAGCGAATTCGCCTGGAATCGGCATACTACCGTGCAGCGAGCTGGTATATTCGCGATCGCTCGGCTGAAGCGGAGGGACTGGCGTCGTTCCTCGAGGACGCCGAAGCGGAGGGCATTCGGGGAACCGCGGAAATCTATCAGGTCCTCGCGAGACAGTACTACGGGTCGAATCAGTTGACGCGTTGCATCGATGCTGCGAAGCGCGCAATGGAGCGGCTTCCCGACACGCGCACCCGCATGCAAACCGAAGTTCTCATTGGTCTTACCCGCGCCGCCCTCGGTGAGCATGTCGCGGCGCTGGAAAGCATAGAACAGGTGATCGGCCAAGCAAGAAGCTTAGGGCTGATGCACGAGGTACTCTCAGGGTGTTGTGCGATGATTGTCGTCCTCGAGCGCCTCGAACGGTACGACGAAGCGCTTCGGTGGGGCAAATACGGTTTGAGCCTTCCCGGCACGAGCGCGACGCCGTGGCACACGGTTCTTCTGTACAACGTTGCGGAATCCGAGTTGAACGCCGGTCACGCAGAAAGAACCCTCGGACGCCTGAGCGCCGCCGCAGATGCATCGCAGCTGGGCTCGATGGAAACAGCAATGTTCGCGATCCTGCGGGCGCATGCGCAACTCCAGACCGATCGCATCGACGACTCCTTAAAGACCGTTGAAGCGGCGCTTGCAGACTACGCGAGCGAATGGGTTCGATTGGCGCTACGACTCGCAGAGGCGCGCGCTTATGACATCCGTGGCGACCTACCTGGCGCACTCGAACGTGCGCAGTTCGTTATGCGGCACGATTCTCTCGAGGTCAACGCCGTGAAGGTGCGGGTCGAAGCAGCCGCGGCCGTCGCACGGCTGCGCTTCAAGTTCGGCATGAAGGAATGCGATGAAGCGATCGCTCTTTGCGATCGACTGCGTTCGCAGCATCCGATAGGGCAAATAGCCGCAGAGGTGGTCGGGGCCTATGCAGCCCTCATGCGCGAGCGATCCGCAAACAACGCCCTTCGCCTTGTTGCGGCACTGGAGCGCATACCAAGTCGGTTCTTCCGGGCGGTCGGGACACTCGAGGCCGCCACAGTTCTCGTGAACCGGTCGATGTTCGACAAGGCGATTGCGGAATTCGAATCCATCGGATCCCGTACCATGGCCGCGCGCGCGCATGATGCCGCGCGGTCGTGCGAGGTTTCGCTTGCGCAGCGAATCCCACGCCGCCGGTATCTCAGCGAGCGGGAAACCGAAATCGCGAGGCGGGTCGCTTCGGCGTCGACGAACGCGGAAATTGCCGCCGCGCTCGGCATCTCGCGCAAAACGGTCGACAACCACATTTCAAATATACTGAGCAAGTGCGGGTTGCGTTCGAGAGTCGAACTTGCCGCGCTCGTAATTCGCGGCGAACTGCCGCACTAAGAGCAACGTGGAAAACCGTCGATTGGCTACTCGATTCTGACCCCGCCATCCGCTGGCAGGCGATGCGCGATCTCACGGATGCCCCCTTGGCAGCGATTGCCGCGGAGCGCGCCCGCGTCCCGCGCGAAGGGCTCGGGGCCGAAATTCTCGCCCGCCAGGAATCGGACGGCTCGTGGCGTCGGGTCGATGCCCCAGTCTGGTTGCCGACCCTCTTCACGTTGCTCCTCTTGCGCGCGACCGGCGTCGACCCCGCCGAACGCGCCGTCGATTCGGCGGTGGCGCGGCTCGAGGCAGGCTTCCGCTGGGACGAACAATTCGGCGCGAAGCCGTTCTTCGGCGGCGAAGTGGAGCCGTGCATCAACGGGGGCGCGCTCGCGCTTGGCGTCTACTTTCGGGCGCCCGACGGAGAGGTCCTCGATCGTGCGAATTCGCCTGCCCGCGGCCTGTGAAACGGGCAGCACACACGTGCGCGTCGCCACCCCGTCGAGGTGCATCGTGCATCGCGCCGCACTGTGCGGCCCCGCACTCGAACTTGGTCCCGGTTAGGCCGAGCTGATCGCGAACGACCCACAAGAGTGACACCTCCAGGGGCACGTCGAGCTCATGGCGCACTCCATTGACGGTGATCGCAATCATACGTCACGAGCCCTGACGTTCTAGGCGTGCACTTCGCTCGTTTGACGCCAAGGCGCCGGACAATGAGAGGCGATAGCCGATTGTGAGCGTCCCATCAGACATCTGAGATGCGTCCCTCTGCGCTCTTCGTTCGTCTGCTGCGGCGACGGCTCGAGTCCACGGCCTCGGTCCGCAGCCGCAAATCCCCTTTGCGGGCCCATCATAGCGCCCGCGTCTCGTTGAGTCTGTAGAGTCGCTACTTTACAAAAACACGCGCGGCTTACGGACTGCACGACCCGCGACGACACGCGCTTCGCAACGGATCCTAGACGACCTCGCGCTCAATGTGGATCGCGTTGTCGACGCCGCGGACCCTATATCGTGCAATCGCATGAGCGGCGACTGCAGCGGGCCGCTGCTAGAACGAGGAAGTGCTCCGTCGGCGCCTCGTTCTCAAGCTGGTGAACCGTGAGGTCTTCCTCGCGTAGCAGCGCGATATTCGCGGGATTCGTTCCGAAGGCGAAGGCCAGCGAGAAGGTCAGTTCCGCATTAACGCATGTGGCGTGAAGCCTTACCCGGCACAGGGCGCAATACAGACGGCCATCTTGGCAGCGGCGGAGATTGCCAAAGTGATTGGCGACCTTGGGCAAATCGCGACGATCGCGCTTTACACGACCGATTTCACATATCGAAGCGCCGCGCAAAATACGGAAAAGTGGGCGCCCGAGACGAAAGAGACGACCGAACATAGCCTCCCGCATGTGGTGGCGCGATCCATGGTGGACTGAAAGATCACACTCAGCAGGGCCGTGTGCTTGATTTCCTTTGGAACATCGACCGCCAGGACAAGCTCGATCATCTGTTCGAGCTTCTCCTCGTTGAACCGTAAAGTCGTCCAAGGATTACGTAGCCGACGATTGCTCGTGCGCACCTTCGGTCGTCTCTTGCGCGAAGGCCGTATTGATCAGGGCGAGCACCATCTGCCGCCGGCCCTTGTTCGCACGCCTTTACCTCAGCGAGGTCGGCCCGGGTCGTTGGGCCGGCCTCTTAAAAGTTCCCGCAAGATACGATAACGCCCAGCGCCTTGTCCGACTTGCTGATGGTGATCGACGCGTGCATCGCGTGCAATTGCGCGATCGTGAAGCCCGAGACGGGCATCGTTCCGAGACTTCCACGGGCGACCATGCCGAGATCGCGCAGGATCGGCGCCCTCGAACCGCACCTGCCCTTGCGCAAGTGCGAAGGCTCGAGCAGCGTGGGCTGCTCGTTCGCGACGGTTCCGGAGATGACGATCTGCGGGCCGATTTGCCGCGCGATCACGCGGCCCGATTGACCGGACCCGCCGACGGCGCTCAGATTGACGAACACGGGCGCGAAGCTGTCGCCCTTCGTGCCCGCGGACACGGAGATCGTCGACGCGAGAAGGAGCGATGCGGCGATCGCGAGGGACGAAAGCACTCTGCTCATGGATGAACCTCAGTGGCGTTGGGGTGGAACGGGCCGATCACGAGCATTCTGACTGCGTCGGCAGGCGTCGTCCAGAGACAGCGCTACTTGTGCGAG
>JAQBPM010000467.1 GCA_028287525.1 Vulcanimicrobiota bacterium
CGAGCGTCCACGCGACGTCGGTGGTCGCGAGCGTGTGGCCCGAGACGATGCGGAGCATCTCGCCGGAGACCGCGTCGAGGATGACGACCGGGCCCTCCGCGAGCGCCGCGGCGACCCGGCCTGAGTCGGGAGACGGTGCGATGCGCGCGATCCCGCCGCCGACCGTGCGCTCCCACCGCCGCGTGAAGGACGGGTGAGCAACGGTCGTCATGCCGCGCAGCTCGCGAAGCCGGCGGTGAGCGCTTCGCGGTCCAGATTGCGTCCGATGAAGATCAATTGTGAGACGCGCGTCGCGCCGGCCGGCCACGGTATGTCTCGATCCGCGCTGACGAGCATGTGCACGCCTTGGACGATCCAACGGCAGTCGTCGCCGGCGACGGCGAGCACGCCCTTGAGCCGAAAGATGTCGCGTCCTTGCCGGGCGACGAGCTCGCGCAGCCACGCGGTCAACGCATCGGGGTTCAGCGGGCGCTCCAATGTGAGACCGACCGAGGTGACGCTGGCGTCGTGTGTATGGTCCGCTCGAAACGTCCGCGCGCAATCCGGCGCGATCGCGGCGCCCGCCACCATCAGCTGCGTACCGAATTCGTCAGGCAGGTGCTGGGTGATGAGCGCGACGATCCCGTCGCGCGGCATGGTGAGCTCGACGCTCGCCGGTGCGTCGATGGGCAACTCGAGCGCCGGACCGCCGGGGAAGATCGACGCGCCCTTGGCGGCGAGCGTGGCTTGCGCCGAGAACAGTGTGCGCGCGGCTTCGGCAGCGCGATCGATCGCCTCGAGCGACGACGCAGCGACCCGAATCGCGCCAACCTTCATCGAAGGGTCGGGGCCCGGGACCACGTTCACGGAATGCCGCCCCGCCGGTAAACGATAGGTGCCGATCCATTCGAACGGATACTCCGGCTCGAGAAACGTCGCGTCGGTTGCGAGGGCCCGCCCGAGATCAAACCCGCCGACATCGAGGATGCGGTCCATCTCGACTTCCGCGTCGGTCGTGCGATAGATCTTCGCCGCGGCGTTGATCGCGCGAACCTTTTGCTCGAGGCGGTCGACGTCGCCCGGCGCGACGAGGTCGCACTTGTTCAGCAGCACGACGTCCGCGAACGCGACCTGGGCTTTGACTTCCGGTGCGTCGTCGATGTGCTCCCACACGTGCTTGGCGTCGACCATCGTCACGATGGCGTCGAGCCGCGTCGCCGACTTCACGTCGGCGTCGACGAAGAACGTTTGCGCGACGGGACCGGGATCCGCCATGCCGGTCGTCTCGACCAAGATATAGTCGAAGCGGTCACGGCGTTTCATGAGGTTGCCGAGAATGCGGATGAGGTCTCCGCGGACGGTGCAGCAGATGCAGCCGTTGTTCATTTCGAACACCTCTTCGTCCGCACCGATCACCAGCGCGTCGTCGATTCCGATTTCGCCGAATTCGTTTTCGATCACGGCGATGCGCTTGCCGTGGTTCTCGCTCAGGATGCGATTGAGCAGCGTCGTCTTGCCGGAGCCCAAGAAGCCGGTGAGCACGGTAACCGGAACGCGCCGATCCTCAACACGTTCGGCTGGGGCGTAGTCGGGCAAATCGATGGTCGTGGACACGCGGGTAACCTCCGGCGGCGGTTCTCGATGGAGGCCTAACGATAGTGGATTCTCATTATCGAGTCAAGTCGATGCGCGGCGCCGGAACGGTTCACGGTGCCGGGCCGCAGCGCTCGAGTCCCCACGTAGGCCGCGAACGCGAACGTCGTGATGAAGAAGCTGACCGGGAACGGCGCGCAGAATGCCGCCAGCAGACCGCCCCACGTGAACGCCAAGGCCAAAGCGATCGAGAGCGCGATCGCGACCGGGGGCCGAGCCGAGATGCGTCCCGCGATCGCCGCCGGCGTGACGAGGAGCGCGAAGACCAGCAGCACGCCGACGATTTGCGCCGCCGTCGCGACCGCGACCGCAAGCACGAGCATGAACCCGATCGCCACGCCGCGCACGGGAACGCCCCGCGCCCGCGCCGATTCCGGATCGATCGACGCAAAGAGCAGCGGGCGGTAAAGCACCCCGACGCCGGCGAGCGCAGCGACGGACGCGAGCACCGTCACGGCTACGTTGGGCGTGCTGATTCCGAGGATCTGCCCGAACAGCAGCGCGTACGCTTCGGTCGCGTACCCTTTGTAGAGCGAGAGGAACAGCACGCCCAGACCGAGCGACCAGGACAGGACGATACCGATCGCAACGTCGCGACCGCGAGCGCGCTCGCCGAGCGCCCCCATTCCGAGCGCCCCGAGCAGCGCGAAGCACATCAGGCCGAATACGGCCGGCAGGCCCAACGCCACGGCGCCGGCCGCGCCGGCGAAGCCGACGTGCGAGAGCGCGTGGCCGGCGAACGAGAGTCCGCGCAGCACGACGAAATAGCCGACGATCCCGGCGGTGACGGCGACGACGGTGCCCGCGACGAACGCGTTGCGCACGAAGTCGTAGGCGAAGAGGTGTTCGAGCGTCACGGTGCGACCTGCGGGCCGACGACGTAGCGCAGCCCGCGGCTGTCGACGAGGACTTCGACGTCGGCGTCGTACACGCGACTGAGGGTGGCGGTCGTGATCACCTCGTCGGGGTGCCCGGCGACGACCCGTGCGTTCGCCACGTACACGACGCGGTCGACGAACGGCAGGAGGCCGTTGACGTCGTGCGTCACCAGCGCGACGGAAATGCGGCGCCGGCGTGCGATCGACGCGATCAGCGCGACGGTCGCCGCGCGACTCCGAAGGTCGAGATTCGCCAGCGGTTCGTCGAGGATGAGGAGCTCCGGCTCGCCGACCAGCGCTTGCGCGAGGAAAAGCCGTTGTGCCTCGCCGCCCGAGAGCGAGCCGAGCGGGCGGTCTGCGAACGCCGCGGCGTCGACGGCGTCGATCGCGCGCTGCACGCGCGCGGCGTGCGCACGATCCGCCGCGCCGGGAGTTGGCATGCCCCACCGCGAGCCGTCGCTGCCGAAGCGCACGACGTCGCGGCCGCACACGGCGAGACCGGCCTCGACCGGCCGGAGCTGCGGCATGTACCCGATCGAGGGGTTGCCGCGGTGCGGCGCGGTTCCGTTCACCCGTACCGTTCCCTCGGTGAGCGGCAGCAGCCCGAGCATGCTCTTGAGCAGCGTCGACTTCCCGGCGCCGTTGGGACCCACGATCGCAACGAACGCGCCGGATTCGACGGCGAACGATGCATGGCGCCACACCCAGCGATTACCGAAGCACACGCCCGCGTCATCGAGCTCGACGGCATACGTCATCGCGACAGCACGGCTTCCAGGCGGCGTACTTGATCGAGCTGCCAGTCTTCGAAACGACCGTCGGGTGGTACGACCGTCTCCGTGACCGTTACGATCGGAATGCCCCGTGCGCGCGCGCGGTCGCGCACGTCGCGCGTGACGGCCGTCGAGGTCTGCGTGTTGTAGAGCAGTACCGCGACGGCGCGCGCCTCGATCTGCCGATGCAGCGTGAGAACGTCGGCGGCCGGTGGCTCGGTGCCGTTCGCGACCGCGCGCATGAACGCAGGCGGAGTCGTCAGCGTCAGCCCCGCGGCGCTGGTGAGATACTCGACGATGTCCTCGGTGGCTCCGACCCGCTGCCCCCGAAAGCGGGACGCAATCGCGGCGATCCGACCTTGATACGGCCGGCACGCCTTGGCAAAGAGGATGCGCTGCCCGCGGTAATACGCCGCGCCGGCAGGATCTATGCGGTCGAGGTCGGTCTCGATCCGGTCGGCGACGCGCGCGACGGCGGCCGGATCGTACCACACGTGCGGGTTCGCACCGGGCGCCTTCCCGACGACGTCGCCGGCACGTACGACGACGCGGTCCGCCCTGCCGCCGGCCGCGAGCAGCTTGTCGGCCCACGCGTCATACCCGACGCCGTTCAGCACGACGTACCGCGCGTCCGCGACGGCGCGCGCGGTTGCGACGTCGCTCTCGAACTCGTGCGGATCGGCGTTCGGATCGGTGAGGATGCTGCGGACCCGAACGCGCGAGCCGCCGATCTCCGCGACGACGCTTCCCCAGACGTTTTCCGCAGCGACGACCGGAATCGCGGCGCTGAGCTGCGGTCTCGACGCGCTGCAGGCGCTCAAAGCCGCCGCGCAAATGAAGGCGCACGCACGCCAGGTCCACTTCATAGTGAGAAAGAATTCTCATTATCATGCAACCTGACCTGCCGGATGAGGAGGCGAGACCGCACGAGCAGGGTGAACCCTCCGGGATGGCCCCGACAGCATCGGTCGCGCCCGTGCGCGACACCCGGCAACGGCGCGCGATCCGGCTCGCGTTCGAGGAAGCCGAGCGACCGCTCTCGACCGAGCAGCTCCATGCGGTCGCGTCCCGGGAGAGTCGCGGGCTCGGCTTAGCGACCGTATACCGCTCGATCAAGTCGCTGGTGGACGAAGGCTGGCTCGAGGTCATCGATATCCCCGGGCACGGCGCCTTCTACGAACGCGCAGGGAAGGAACACCACCATCATTTCGCCTGCGAGAACTGCAGCGAGGTGACCGACCTCGACGGCTGCAGCAGCGAAGTACGCGTGCGGTTGCCGCGCGGTTACCGTGCCCGCGGGCACGACGTCACGATCTTCGGGACGTGCTCGCGCTGCGCGGAAAAGCGGCGGCCACCCACTCGGCGCGGGCGCTGAAGTTAGCCGTTCCGAGCGTCCGCGTCGTATTTCTTCAACGCGTCGGCGACGGTCAGCCCGGGTTCATGGTCCATATACGGAAGCAGTCGCTGTGTCCAGGTCTCGAGCATTGCGGCATCGTTCGAACCGGGCGATTGCGCCTGCGCCCGGCGCAGGGCTCGGATCAGATCCGCTTTGTGCAGCGCGTCGATGAGGTCGCTGCTGCCCGGCGTGCGCAGCAGCAATGCGACCTCGTGCGCGACGGCGACCGGGGGCTGAATCAAGTCGAAGGGGATGCAGGACGCTTCCCGCAGTGAACCGTCTTCCCGGCGGTAGAGTCGGATCAAGCCTCCGCCGGAACCGCACGGCTCGATGTGGAGCCGCTGATTCCCGACTTCGAGCACCATCCCCGAATGATGCGCACCGTCGACGAAAC
>JAQBPM010000005.1 GCA_028287525.1 Vulcanimicrobiota bacterium
TTGAGCGTCACCCGCACGGTGCGCGAGTCGAGCTCTTCGGCCTTCGCAACCCGATCGTATCCGCTTCGCGACCGCACCGGGTTACGATCGTCGAGGATCGCGTGCAGCGTCCAGACGACGTCGTGCGCGCTGACGGCGACGCCGTCTTGCCAGCGCACGCCGGCGCGCAGGTGGTACACGATCGTGCGCCCGTCGCGGGAGAGACCGCCGTTCTCGACGGTCGGAATCCGGTCGAGCAGGACGGGCACCGAACGGCCGCGCTCGTCCACGTCGATGAACGGCTCGAACGCGAGCCGCGCGACCTGCTGTTCGACGCTGTTCGCATCGACGTGGGCAAAGAGCGGGTCGAGCGTCTGCGGATCGGCAGCCAACGCGAAGCGAACCGTGCCGAACCCCCCGGATATCGCGGTCGCCGTCCTCTCCACGTGCGAGCACGCGATCAGGGCGAGCGTGGCGATACCCAGCGACACGCCACGAAACCGGAAGACGGACGGCATCGGCGCACCGTTCGGTCGCCGGGTTTCCGCCCCCCCGCCAGGTCCGGGGTACGGTGCGAGGAGCGGGGAGCCGCGGCGAAGAAATCTGTGGTTAATGATCGCCAAGCCCGAACCGATCGACGCCCGAAACCCGAAGGCCCCAAACGGTCATCCCGATTTGGACCAGATCGACTTGCGCTTGCTGGCCGCCCTGCAGCGGAACGCTCGCTCGACCTATGCCGAGCTCGGCGCCCTCGTCGGGCTGAAGCCGCCGGCGGTCCACGATCGGGTCAAACGCCTCGAGAACCGTGGGTTCGTGACGCGTTACTCGGCGCAGCTCGACGCGCGCCGCGTCGGGTACGAGCTGACCGCCTTCGTCAGCGCCTACTGCACCTCGGACCTCGACTACGACGCCTTCACCCTGGCGGTCCAGGCGTTTCCGGAGATCATCGAGATCCACAGCGTCGCGGGCGACGAGACGTATCTCCTCAAGGTCGTCACCCGGTCGACCGCGCACCTCGACGATTTCCTGACGCGGATCAAGCGCGTCCCCGGCGTCGCGCGCACCCGCACGACGATCGTTCTCTCGACGCCGTTCGAACGCGGCGGACTCCCGGTGGAGGCGCTCCTGTGACGCCGGCGGCGATCGTTCCGCTCTGCCAGCTCGGCTCGCACCGCGTGCTCGAGCCGCTCGGCGCGCTGCCGCAGACGGCCTGGAAGGTCGACAACACGCCGGTCGCGCGCGCGAACGAGATCCTGTGCGACGTCGAAACGCTGAACATCGACTCGGCCTCATTCAAGCAGATCAGCGACGCGTGCGGCGGCGACGCGAACGCGATCGCCGACCACATGCTGGCGACGGTGACCGAGCGCGGCAAGCAGCACAACCCCGTGACGGGCAGCGGCGGCATGTTCATCGGACGCGTGCGCGAGATCGGCGCCTCGCTCGCGGCGCGCGACGACATCGCGGTCGGCGACCGCATCGCCTCGCTCGTTTCGCTGACGCTGACGCCGCTGTTGCTCGAAGCGATCGACGACGTCGACGTCGCGACCGGCCAAGTCCGCGTGCGCGGAACGGCGATCTTGTTCGAAAGCGGAATCTACGCGCGTCTGCCGGACGATCTGCCGATCGACGTTGCGCTCGCCGTGCTCGACGTCGCCGGCGCTCCGGCGCAAGTCCGTCGGCTCGCCCAGCCGGGCACGGCCGTGTGCGTCATCGGCGCGGACGGCAAATCCGGCCTGCTGTCGTGCGCGCAAGCGCGCGAGAGGGTCGGCGCGACCGGTACCGTCGTCGGCATCGTCCCCGACGGAACGACGGCAGGCGCGCAACTGCTGGTCGAGCACGGGTACGTCGACCACCTGATCGTTGCCGACGCGCGCAATGCGCTGGCGGTGCTCGAACAGCTCCCCGACACGTTGCCGGCGCTCGCCGATCTCGTGGTCAACTGCGTCAACGTGAGCGGCACCGAAGTCGCTTCGATCCTCTGCTGCCGCGACCATGGGACCGTTTACTTCTTCTCCATGGCGACGTCGTTTACGGCCGCCGCGCTCGGCGCCGAAGGCATCGGCAAAGATGTAAACATGATGGTCGGCAACGGGTATGCGAAAGGGCACGCCGCCGTCGCCCTGCAGACGCTGCGCGACCATCCCGCGATCAACCAGTACTTCGCCTCGCGCTTCGGCGCGGCGCGCGTTTAGGAGTTCCGCCCTCGTGACCCATCGAAAACCTCCCGTCGACCCGGCCGAGCTCGAGCATCGGAACCTGCGTCAAGGAGAATTCTGGCGCGCCGTTCCGGCGTACGAGGACGTCGACGAGAAGACGTTCCTCGACCATATCTGGCAAGGGCGCAAGTCCGTCAAGACGACCGACGAGCTGTTCGAGACGATCGGCGGAATCGTCGACCCGACGTTCCTCGAAGATGCGCGCGAAGGCTTCCGGCGCGCGCCGATGGCGGTGCGCGTCTCGCCGTACATGATCGCGTCGATCGACTGGACGCGTCCGTACGAAGATCCGATCCGGCGACAGTTCATCCCCGTCGCGTCAAAGCTGCTGCCGGACCATCCGCGTCTCACGCTGGACTCGCTGCACGAGCAGGACGACTCGCCGGTGCAGGGCCTGATCCACCGCTACGTCGACAAGGCGCTGTTCCTGCCGCTGCAGACGTGCCCGGTCTACTGCCGCTTCTGCACCCGTTCGTACGCGATCGGACCCGACACGGAAAACGTCGACAAGGCGCCGGTCGCGAAGACGATCGATCTCTGGAAGCAGTCGTTCGAGTACATCGCGGAGCGGCCGGAGATCGAGGACATCGTCATCTCGGGCGGCGACACGTATCAGCTCGCGGCGAAGAACATCACGCTGATCGGCGAAGCGCTGCTGGCGATCCCGCACGTGCGCCGCCTGCGCTTCGCGACCAAAGGCCCGGCCGTGATGCCGATGAAGATCCTCACCGATCCGGCCTGGACCGACGCGCTGACCGGCGTCGTCGAGCGGGGCCGCAAGCTCCACAAAGACGTCGTGATCCACACCCACTTCAACAATCCGAACGAGATCTCGTGGATCACGCAGCAGGCGATGGACCTGCTCTTCCAGCGCGGCATCACCGTGCGCAATCAAGCCGTGCTCATCCGCGGCGTGAACGACGACGTGCGGACGATGACGA
>JAQBPM010000029.1 GCA_028287525.1 Vulcanimicrobiota bacterium
GTCCCGGTCGGCAAGCACGGCAACCGCGCCGCGTCGAGCCTCTGCGGCAGCGCGGACGTTCTCGAAGCGGTCGGCGTGCGCATCGAATGCTCGCCCGAAGAGTCGGCTCGCGCGTTGCGCGAGCACAACATCACGTTTCTCTTTGCGCAGCGCCATCATCCATCGTTCCGCGCCGTCGGGCCGATCCGCCGGGAACTCGGCGTGCGCACCGTCTTCAACGTGCTGGGACCGCTGACGAATCCGGCCGGTGCGAACCGCCAGCTAATCGGCGTGGCCCGGCCCGAGCACCTCACGCTCGTCGCCGACGCGCTGCGGGTGCTCGGCGCCGACGCCGGAGCGGTCGTCCACGGAACCGACGGGCTCGACGAGATCTCAGGCGAGGCGCCGACGGACGTCGTGCAATTCGGGCCGGACGGCGTGCGCCGCTGGATGCTCGACCCGGCCCGCTACGGCGTGCGGGCCACCCGGGCGGAGATCCTCGGCGGCGACGTCGCGACGAATGCGGCCGCGCTGCTGGCGATCCTCGACGGAGAACGCAGCCCGCGCGCCGACCTGGTGATTCTCAACGCCGCGCTCGCGCTCGTCGTCGCGGGCGACGCGGTCGACGTCGACGACGGAATGGTGCGCGCGCGCACCTCGGTCGAGCGCGGCCGGGCGCGCGCGGCACTCGATGCGCTCCGCAGAGAGCGCCGGACCCTCGAGGTAACATAATGACCGACATGCTGGAAAAACTCTACGCGGCCAAGGCGATCGCGCGGGCGGCCGACGAAGAGCGCGAGCCCATCGACGAGCTGCGTGCGCGCGCGGAAGCGCGCCGTGCCGAACGCCGCGGATTTCGCGCGGCGCTCTCGGCGGCGGCCGGTCCGGCGATCATCGCCGAGATCAAGCGGGCCTCGCCGTCGGTCGGCATCATCGTGCCGAAGCTCGATCCGGCCGAGATTGCGCGCGAGTACGAGGGTGCCGGCGCCGATGCGATCAGCGTGCTGACCGAGGCCGATCACTTCCTCGGCGATCTGGCCTACCTCGACGTCGCCCGCGCGGCGTCGTCGCTGCCGATCCTGCGCAAAGATTTTCTGCGCTCGCGCTACGAGGTCGTCCAGTCGGCGGCCTACGGCGCCGACGCCGTGCTAGCGATCGTGGCCGGGCTGACCGATACGGAGCTGCTGGAGACGATCGACGAGGCGCGCCGCTACGATCTCGACGTACTGGTCGAAGTGCACACCGAGGACGAGCTCCGCCGTGCGCTGGCGGCCGGCGCGCGTTTGCTGGGGATCAACAACCGGAACCTGCACACGTTCGAGACCGACCTCGCGGTGACCGAAGACCTGCTGCAGCTCGTGCCGGCCGACGCGGTCGTCATCAGCGAGAGCGGCGTGAAGTCGCAGGACGACGTGCGGCGCCTCGTCGCGCAGGGTGCGCGCGGCGTGCTCGTCGGCGAATCGCTGATGCGCGCCGACGACAAAGGCCAAGCGATCCGCGCCCTCAAGGGCGCCGGCGCGACCGTCTCCGCGTAGTGCTGCGGACACGGGTCAAGATCTGCGGCTGCACGAGCATCGCGGACGCCGCGGTCGCCGTCGACGCCGGAGCCGACGCGGTAGGCGTCATCCTCGCCGAGCATTCGCCGCGCCGGGTCGGGATCGACCGGCTCAAAGCGATCGCCGAAAGTCTCCCCGCGCTCGTCGGATTGGTCGCGGTGTTCGTCGACCCGGCGGCGTCGCTGGTCGACGAGGCGCTCAAGCTCGGCGCGATCCCGCAGTTCCACGGCAACGAGCCGGCCGACGCCTGCGAAGCGTTCGCCGCCGGACCGTATCTGAAGGCGTTTCCAATGCGTCGCGATCGCGCGACGACGCCGGAGGAGTTCGAAGCGTTCGCGCGGCCGTTCGCGCACGCGACGTGGCTGTTCGATACGGCCGGCGACGACGGGCGCAGCGGCGGCACGGGCCGCACGTTCGATTGGGACGACGTCGCGCGTTTGCGCGGCGCGCACGCCGTCGTCGTCAGCGGCGGTCTGACGCCGGAGAACGTCGGCGCGTGCGTGCGCGCCGCGCGGCCCTATGCGGTCGACGTGCGCAGCGGGGTCGAGACCGGCGGCCGCAAGGATCCGGGCAAAGTGCGCGCGTTCGTCGCCGCGGTGCGCGACGCCGACGCGGCATTGCTCGCGTGACGCCGGCTCCGCCGCCGGCGATCGTCGCGCAAGCCTCCGAATTTCCGGCGATCCCGCGCGACGTGGACGTGGCTCTGCGCAAGCGGTTGGGAAAAACGGAAGGCAGCGTCATCGTCGTCGGCCGGCGGATCGGTGCACGCAGCGAGATCCAGGTCATCTTCTCCGAGGGCGGGCCCCGCGTGACTGCCCACACGCGCTTCGAGATCGGTGCGATCACCGAGGCCATCACCGGTACGCTCCTCGCCGATGCGGCGCGGCGCGGCGAGCTGCGGCTCGACGAAGGAATCGACGAGCGCGCGCGAGCGCCGCTGCAGCCGCCCGTCCCCAGCGGCAAGCACATCACGTTTCGTGACCTTGCGACCCATCACTCGGGTCTGCCGCGCCTGCCGCTGCGCGAAGCGGCGCAGCCGTACGCGCCGTACGATCGCGACGCGCTGATCTCGTTGGTGAACGCCGCACACCCGACCCCGGGCTCGGCGGGATACGCGCCTTCGAACGTCGACTTCGCGCTGCTGGGAATGCTGCTGGCCGATCGTACCGGAACGCCGTACGCCGAGCTCGCGCACAACCGGGTGTTCGTTCCGCTCGACATGCCCGACACGACGGTCGACTCGACGGCCGACGATCGGCTCATCCCGGAGCGCTCGATTGCAGGGAAGCAGGTCGCCCCATGGCGTTGGAACGCCTTTGCCCCCGAAGGCGGAGTCCGTTCGACGGCGGCCGACCTGCTCAACTTCGCGAGCGCCCTCTTCCAGCACGAGAGCGGTCCGCTGTCCGAAGACGCGCGGGTCGCGGCGACGCCGACGGCCGACGCCGGATCGAACCTTGGGATTGGTCTCGGCTGGATGGTCGATCGGCCCACCGGGACGGTGTGGGCGAGCGGTTCGAGCTACGGCTCGATCGCGTTCCTGGGCGTCGTTCCGCAGCGCGATGAAGCGGTCGTCGTGCTCTCCAACGTCGGCCTGGGGTTCGCCGACATGACGCTCGACGACCTCGGCCTCAAACTGCTCGCAAGCGAAGTGCATGACAAACATGGTTGACTCGAAACTTCCCGACGCGCGCGGCTACTTCGGCCGATTCGGCGGCGTCTTCGTCCCCGAAGTGCTGGTCGAGGCGCTCGCGCAGCTCGAACGCGCGACGAATGAAGCATTTGCCGACCCGGCGTTTTGGGCCGAGATGGAGACCCTGCTGCGCGACTACGTCGGGCGGCCGTCGCCGATCTATCACGCCGAGCGACTCGTCGAAGGTCCGCACGCCCCCATCGTTTTCAAACGCGAAGACACCAACCACACCGGCGCGCACAAGATCAACAACACGGTCGGGCAAGCGCTGCTCGCGCGCCGCATGGGGAAGCGGCGGCTGATCGCGGAGACAGGCGCGGGACAGCACGGCGTCGCGACGGCGACGATCGGCGCCAAGCTCGGGATGCAGGTCGACGTCTACATGGGGGAGGTCGACGTCGAGCGTCAGGCGCTCAACGTGTACTTGATGAAGCTGCTCGGCGCGACCGTTCATCCCGTGGGCAGCGGCACGCGGACGCTCAAGGATGCGACGAACGAAGCCTTCCGCGAGTGGGCAGCGCGCGTCGAGGACACGTTCTACGTAATCGGTTCCGTCGTCGGCGCGCACCCGTATCCGTATCTCGTGCGCGAATTCCAAAAAGTGATCGGGCTGGAGGCGCGCGCGCAAATGCTCGAGCGCTACGGCCGCCTGCCGACCGACGTCGTCGCCTGCGTCGGCGGCGGCTCGAACGCGATGGGCATCTTCCACGCGTTCGTCGATGACCCGGACGTGCGCCTGTGGGGCGTGGAAGCGGCGGGTCACGGCCTGCAGGCGGTCGACACGGCGGCCTCGCTCAACGCCGGATCGGTCGGCGTGCTGCACGGTTCGCGCAGTTACGTGCTGCAGGACGACGAGGGTCAAGTGCTCGACACGCACTCCGTCAGCGCCGGGCTCGACTATCCCGGCGTCGGTCCGGAACACGCGTACCTCAAGGACAGCGGTCGCGCGCAGTACGTCGCGATCGACGACGCGGACGCGCTCGCGGCGTTCCACCACACCGCGCGGCGCGAAGGGATCGTTCCGGCCTTGGAGTCCGCCCACGCGATCGCGTTCGCACAGCGGCTCGCGACCGAGCGCGGGCCGGGCGGGCTCGTGCTGGTCAACCTCAGCGGTCGCGGCGACAAAGACGTGCGCACCGTCGCGGCGCTCGACGGCGAGGACGCGCGATGATCGCGAGCGGCGGATTCGATGCGGTTTTCGCGCGGCCGCGAGCGGAGCGCCGTGCGGCGCTCATCGCCTACGTCGTCGCGGGCGATCCCGACCGCGCCACGACCTTGGCGGTGATCGATGCGCTGACGGCGGCCGGCGTCGACCTGATCGAACTGGGCATTCCGTATGGGGACCCGCTGGCGGACGGCCCCACCATCGCGGCGGCCGCGCAGCGCGCGCTCGACGGCGGCACGAGAATGGCCGACGCTATCGCCATCGCGGCCGAAGCGCGTGAACGCGGCGCGGCGCCGATCCTGTATTTCACGTACCTCAACCCGATCGACCGGTACGGCGTAGAGCGCTTCGCGCGCGAGGCGGCCGCCTCGGGCGCCGTCGGCGCGATCGTCCCCGACGTCCCGCTGGAAGAGCTTCCGGCGTTCGGGCCGCCGCTGCGCGCAGCCGGCCTCGCGATCCCGCTGCTGATCGCGCCCACGACGCCGCCCGAGCGGGCCGCCCGGATCGCCGCGGCCTCGAGCGGCTTCGTGTACCTGGTCTCGCGGCTCGGCGTCACCGGCGCACGGCGCGAGCCCGACGTCGCGTGGGCCGCTTCGTCGATTGCCCGCTTGCGCAGCGCGACGACGCTTCCGCTCGCGGTCGGATTCGGAATCTCGACGCCGGCGCACGCGGCGGCCGTCGGCGCGGTCGCCGACGCCGTCATCGTCGGCAGCGCCCTGATCGACGCCTACGCCGGAAGCCGCGGCGCACAGGCGGCGCAGCTGGCCGGAGCATACGCGCGCAGCTTGCGCGGCGCGCTCCGACCGCACGGCTGACCGCAAGCGAGCGAAGCGGCAACTTCCGCCGCCAATGCGACTTTTGGCAGGAATCGTTTCCAGCAAGGCGCATCGGCCGACGTAGTTTGTTGCTCCGGGAGGTCCGCTCTATGAAGCTCCGTGTTACGGCAGCCTTGGGTGCGCTCGCGCTTTGCGCGTCGCTCGCCGCTCCGTCCGCCCCCGTCTCCGCCGCCGGCGACGTCATCGTCTTCGGTTCGCCGGTCTCGCTGACCGGAAACCTGACCAAGGAGGGGCACCTTACCCAAGAGGGCTACGACCTCTGGAAGAACTACGTCAATGCGCACGGCGGGATCAAAGTCGCCGGCAAGTCCTATAAGGTCGAGATCAAGTACTACGACGACGAGTCGAAGAACGACACGTCGGCGCAGCTGGCCGAGCGGCTGATCGATCAGGACCACGTGAACTTCCTACTCGGGCCGTACGGTTCGGGGACGAGCTTCACGGTCGCGCAGATCGCGGAGCGCAAGAAGATCCCGATGGTCGAAGGCAACGGCGCGGCCGAGAAGATCTTCAACCAGGGCTTCAAGTACACGTTCGGCGTGCTCTCGCCGGCGAAGCGCTATCTCGAAGGTATCCTCGAGATGGCCCGCGCGCAGAAGCCGGCCGCGCAGACCGTCGCGATCACCGCGGCGAGCGACGCCTTCTCGCAAGAAG
This sequence comes from Vulcanimicrobiota bacterium, assembly GCA_028287525.1. Classification (GTDB taxonomy): domain Bacteria; phylum Vulcanimicrobiota; class Vulcanimicrobiia; order Vulcanimicrobiales; family Vulcanimicrobiaceae; genus Vulcanimicrobium. Next base: position 5,881 of record JAQBPM010000029.1, read on the forward strand.
TCGCCGCCGGTGCGGCCGCGTACGCCACGTCGCACGGGATGAAAGTCGTCTACAGCAACAAGTACCCCGACACGGCAACCGACGTCTCGTCGATCATCTCGGCGCTCAAGCAGACGAATCCGGACGTCATCCTCAACGCCGGGCATCTGCAGGACGCGCTGCTCGTGCAGAAGGGCCTCAAAGAGCAGAACGTTCTGGCGAAGGCGTACGGGTATTCGGTCGGCCCGGACACTCCGGACTTCGCGAACGCGCTCGGCAAGGACGCCAACGGCGTCTTCGGCGGCGCGCAGTGGTCCGACGCCGTGAAGTACCGCGGAGCGCCCGGCTTCTACACGAGCGCCCGCGAATACGCGAAGGCGATCGACTCGACGTACCACCATCGGGCCGACTATCACAACGCGGAATCGACCGCGGCGTGCCTCGCGTTCCAGTACGCGATCGAACAGGCGGGCTCACTCGACCCGGCCAAGGTGCGCGACGCGCTGGCCAAGCTCGACGTGACGACGTTCTACGGCATCCTCAAGTTCGACAACCGCGGCCTCAACGTGTACAAACCGATGGTCGTCAACCAGATCCAGAACGGACGTCTCACGACGGTGTGGCCGCAGTTCACCGCGGACGGCAAGCCCAAATACCCAACGCTAGCCTGGGGCCAGCGATAGGCGCAGCGTGCATCTCATAGCCCAGGATCTCGTCAACGGGATCCTCGCCGGCGGAATCCTCGCGGTCGTCGCGCTGGGATTCTCGCTGGTGTGGGGCATCATGAACATCATCAACCTCGCGCACGGGGCGTTCATCATGCTCGGGGCGTACACGACGTATCAGCTCTTCACGGCCTTCCACGTCGATCCGTTCCTCTCGCTGCCGGTCTCGTTCGTGCTGCTCTTCGCGCTGGGCTATCTCATCCAGCGGTTCATCATGAACTGGGTGGCGCGCGCGCCGGTGCTGACCACGTTCCTGCTCACGTTCGGGCTCGCGCTGCTGATCGTCAACATCGCGCTCAACGTGTGGACGGGCGACACGCGCGGCGTGACCACAGCGTATTCCGGCGCGAACTTCACCCTGGGTGACGTCACCGTTCCATGGACGAAGCTCTTCACGCTCGTCGCGGCGCTCGCGATCACCGGCGTGATGCACCTGTGGCTGACCCGCTCGAAGACGGGGCGCGCGATCCGCGCCACCTCGATGGACATCGGCGCGGCGCAGCTCTCCGGGGTGCGGGTGACCGAGATCTACGCGATCGTGTTCGGCCTCGGCGCGGGCTTGGCCGGCGTCGCAGGAACGCTGATCTCGCTCTCGTACGCGCTGAACCCGACGATGGGCGATCTGTTCCTCATCAAGGCGTTCGTCGTGTGCGTGCTGGGAGGCCTCGGGTCGGTGCAGGGCGCGCTCGTCGGCGGCCTCGTCTACGGCATCGTCGAGGCCTTCGCGACGCAGATCGACGTCACGATCGGCGGACAGCACATCAGCGGTTCCGGACTGCAGGACGCGATCGCCCTGGTCGTGCTCTTGATCGTGCTGATCGTGCGTCCGACCGGGATCATGGGGAAAGCGACCGCGTGAACCAAGCCACCCTCAAACGCATCGGCTTGGGCGGGATCACCGGCAACCCGATCGCGTTCGCCGTCGTGCTCGGGCTGATGGCGCTGCTGCTCGCGATACCGCTCACCCACAACGGCTACATCGAGGTCGTGTTCCGCAACATCCTGATGTACGCCGCGATGGCGTACGGCTGGAACCTCATCGGCGGATACACGGGCTACGTCTCGTTCGGGAACGTCGCGTTCTTCGGAATCGGCGCGTACTGCTCGGCGGTCCTCGCAACGCACGGCGTCGACAACGTGCTGCTCTACGTCCTGCTCGCGATGGCGGTGTGCGCCGCGTTCGCCGCCGTCGTCGGCTTTCCGGTGCTGCGCCTCAAGGGTCACTACTTCGGGATCGCCACGCTCGGCGTGGCGCTAGCCGTCGCCGACATCATCGCGAACCTGGACGTGCTCGGCGGGACCGGCGGCCTCGCCCTGCATCAAGTCGACGAAGCGCACTTTTCGCTCTACTACTACGCGATGTGGCTGGTCACCCTGGGCTCGATGCTCGGCACGTTTTTCATCGCGCGCTCGAAACTGGGCTACGCGTTCGTCGCCATTCGCGAGAACGAGGACGCCGCCGCGGTGCTCGGCATCTCGGCGACGCGCTACAAGATCGTCGCGTGGGCGATCAGCGCGATGATGGCCGGTGCGGCGGGCGCGGTGTTCGCGCCGGCGAACGGCTTCATCGACCCGTCGATCACGTTCGCGATCGACTCCAACGTCTTCCCGATCGTGATGACGATCCTGGGCGGCATCGGCACCGTCGCCGGCCCCTTCATTGGCGCCTTGCTGCTGGCCGGCGCGAACGAGCTGCTGCAGCGCTTCTTCGTGAAGGCGCACACCCTGTTCTTCGGCGCGATGATCGTGCTGATCGTCCTCTTGCTCCCCCGCGGCTTGGTCTGGCTGTTCGGCCTCCGCGGCGGCGTGCGCGCATGGCTCAAGAGCCTCGCGGTGTACAAGGCGTGATCGGACGATGAGCGACGTCGCACTGCGCATCTCGAACGTCGGGATGCGCTTCGGCGGTCTGTGGGCGCTGAACGAGGTTTCGTTCGACGTCGAGCGCGGCGCTGTGCTCGGCTTGATCGGACCGAACGGTTCCGGCAAGACGACGCTGATGAACGTGATCAGCGGCGTCTACAAGCCGACCGCGGGCGAAGTGACCTACGGCGGGAAGCGCATCGCCGACGTCCCGACCCACGCCGTCTGTCATCTGGGGATCGCGCGGACGTTTCAAATCGTCAAGCCGTTCGCCAGCTTGAGCGTGCGCGAGAACGTCGCGGTCGGTGCGATGTACGGCCGCTACGGCGCCAAGCGCTCGACCCGCGAGTCGTTCGAGCGGGCCCAAGAGCTGCTGGACGTCGTCGGGTTGGCGCGCGTCGCCGAGAGGCCGGCCAGCGACCTCACCATTCCGGATCGCAAGCGGCTCGAAGTCGCGAAGGCGCTCGCGCTTGATCCCGACGTGCTGCTGCTCGACGAGGTGATGGCCGGCCTGAACGCGACCGAGGTCGACGAAGCCTTGGACCTGCTGCGCTCGGTGAACGCGCGCGGCGTGACGCTGATCGTCGTCGAGCACTTGATGAAAGCGATCGTCTCGATCTCGACCACCATCGTCGTCCTTGCTGAGGGGCGCAAGATCGCGCAGGGCGCGCCGGCCGACGTCCTCGGCTCGCCGCAGGTGATCGAAGCGTACCTCGGCTCGCGCTGGGTGAAACGACAGGAGCAGCTCGCGGTGATCGAAGCCGAGCGGATCGAAGCGAAGCGCCTGCAGCCGCCGGAGGCCGGCGCGTGAACGGAACCCCGAGCGCGCTCGTCATCGAAAACCTCAGCGCCGGCTACGGCGACACGCAAGTGCTTTGGGACGTCTCGATGCGGGTGGAACCGGGCGAGATCGTCGCGCTCATCGGTTCCAATGGCGCCGGCAAGTCCACGCTGCTCGGCGCAGTCAGCGGGATCGTGAAGACGTGGAGCGGCGCGGTCCGCTACGGCAGCGCCGCGATGAGCGGGCTCGAACCCGACCGGGTCGTGAGCGCCGGCGTCGTGCAGGTGCCGCAGGGCCGGCGGCTGTTCGGATCGCTCTCGGTCGAAGACAATCTGCGGATGGGCGCGTACCTGCGCCGGGATCGCGAGATCGACTCCGACTTGGAAGCGATCCTCGCCATGCTGCCGCGTCTGCGCGAGCGCTACGACTACCTCGCGGGCCGGCTTTCCGGCGGCGAACAGCAGCAGGTCGCGATCGGCCGCGCGCTGATGGCGCGGCCGAAGATGCTGCTCATCGACGAGATGTCGCTTGGCCTCGCGCCGGTGCTCGTCGATCAGCTGATCGAGATCCTCGCGCAGATCCACGCAACCGGCGTTTCGATCCTCATCGTCGAGCAGGACGTGCAGACCGCGCTCGAGGTCAGCTCGCGCGCCTACGTCCTCGAGACCGGCCGCGTGACGCTCAGCGGCCCGTCCGCCGCACTCCTCGACGATCCGCAGGTGAAGAAAGCGTACCTGGGCGTCTGATGCGCGTGCTGTTCGGCCTGCTCGCGTTCGCCGT
>JAQBPM010000087.1 GCA_028287525.1 Vulcanimicrobiota bacterium
CGCAGCAGCACTACGACCAGAGGGGCGCGACGAGGCGCTCATTCTCGCGAATCCACGCGAAGATCTCGGCGAGCGTTTCACGCGGCGCCTTTCGCGGTGCCCAGCCCGTATCGGCCGTTATGCGACGGTTGTCGGTGACGTAGAGGCGCACGTCCGATGGCCGGTTTTCTGCGACGCGTCCGAAATCGACGCGGTTTCCAGTGATCTCCTCGCACAACGCGGTCGTCTCCGCCAGCGAAAGGCTCGACCGCAGACCTCCGCCGACGTTGTACACCCGCCGCGGCAGTTCCGCGATGCGATCGAGCTGCAGCAGTACCAGATCGCACAGTTCGTCGATGGAGATGAAGTCGCGCACCTGCTTGCCCGTTCCGCCGTAGCCGATATATTTGAGCGGCTGTTTGAAATAATGACGCCCCATCCAGAGCGCGAAGACGCCTTGATCCACTTTGCCCATCTGCCAGGGTCCGGTGATCACACCGCAGCGGTCGATCACGTATCGCAGCCCGTACATGTCGGCGTACTCTTCCAGGATCAGCTCGCAGGCGAGCTTCGTCGTTCCGTACAGCGAGCGCGCACCCGCAAGCGGGAAGTCCTCGCCGATTCCGGCGGGTCCGACTCCGGGGAGCGTCTGGTCCGGGGCAATCGTGAACCTCGTCGCTTCTTCTTCCCACGCGATCGCCTCGAGCGCCGCGACCGGGTACACGCGGCTCGTCGATACGAAGACGACGTCGGCGCCGTCGCGCCGCGCCACCTCGAGCAGGTTGACGGTTCCGGTCAGGTTCGTGTCGATCACGTATTGCGGCCCATTCTCGTAGGCCGCGAGCACCGCCGGCTCCGCCGAGCAGTCGACGACGAGATCGAATTTCGTGCCGGGGAACGCGAGATCGTCGGGCCGCCGGATATCGGCGTGCACGAAGTCGATGCGCGCTGCGGACAGCCGCGGAAGATTCCATTCCGAACCGCGGCGTTTGAGACTGTCGGCGACGACGATCCGCGCGTCGGGATATCGCGCGCGCAGCCGCAGGGCGAGGTTGGAGCCCACGAAGCCGGCGCCGCCGGCGACGAGGACGGACGAATGATCTGCCATAGCGCGGTTACTCCGGGGCTACAGCCCGAGCGCGTAGTTCTCGGTGTCGAGCGTCAGATTCCGGTTGTAGTGCGGATCGGGGAGCTCGTCCGTGCGCCATCGCTCGCGCATGAACGCCTGCTCCCGGTAAAACCGCTCCAGCTTCTCGGGCGTGTTCTCGTGGCCGCGGCTCTTCGATTCGTAGTGGAAGATCTCGACGTGCGGCAGATAGACGTTTTGATATCCGGCGGCCTGCACGCGCAGGCAGAAATCGACGTCGTTGAACGCGATCGCCAGTTCTTCGTTGAATCCGCCGACTTCCTCGAAGACCGTTCGGCGCACCATGAGGCACGCCGCGGTCACGGCCGAGAAGTTGTTCACCGTCTGCAGCGTCCCGAAATAGCCCGGCGCATCGCCCGGGAAGTACTTGTGACTGTGCCCCGCAACGCCGCCGAGGCCGATCACGACGCCGGCGTGCTGAACGGTACCGTCGTCGTACAGCAGCTTCGCGCCGACGGCGCCGATCGACGGCCGCTGCGCCTGTTCCACCATCGCTTCGATCCAGTCCGGCGTCAGGATCTCGGTGTCGTTGTTGAGGAACAGCAGATATTTTCCCGACGACTGCCGGGCTGCATAGTTGTTGATGCTCGAGAAGTTGAACGGCACGTCGTGCGCGACGAGCTTGACGCGCTGCGGCTCGCGCTCGGCCCATGAGCCGAACACCCGCAGCGACTCCCGGTCGGTGGTACCGTTGTCGAGCAGCACTACTTCGATGTCGCCGTACGTCGAGCGCTCGAACACCGAGCGCAGGCAGCGGTCAACGTCCTCGCCGTGATCGCGCGTCGGGACGATCAGGCTCACGCGGCCGGCGTCGCGCAATTCGTACCGCACGGTATACGTCCCGGGAAGCCGCTCCGAGCTCTCGACCCGCCCGGGCTCTCCGCGTCGGGTCAGGGACTCCTCGATGGCGCGCACCGCGGCGTCGTACGCGTAGCCCTTTTGCCGGCGTGAGGATGCCGTCGAATCTTCGTGGACGCGCCAGTGGTACAGCACGCGCGGGATATGCTCGATGCGGCCGGTGCGCTCCGACGCTCGCAGCACGACGTCGTAGTCCTGGCTGCCTTCGAAGCCGAGCCGAAAGCCGCCGATCTCTTCGAGCAGTGCGCGCCGGTACACGCCCAAATGGGAGACGTAGTTGCGCGAGAGCAGCGAGTCCGGCGACCAATCAGGTTTGAAATACGGATCGCGCCGCCGGCCGCGCTCGTCGAGCTTGTCCTCATCGGAGTAGATGATGTCGACGTCCGGGCGCCGGTTCACGACGAGAGCGTTTTCGAACAGCGCGTCGACGGAGAGCAGGTCGTCGTGGTCGAGCAGAGCGATGAAGTCGCCGCTCGCAACCGCGAGCGCGCTGTTGCTGGTCGCCGCGATGTGTCCGTTGGCCTCCCGGAAAACGAGCTTGATGCGCGGGTCGTCGGCGGCGTATTCTTCCAGCACTTTGCGCACGTGCGGCTTGCACGAGGCATCGTCCGCGATGCACAGTTCCCAGTCGGGGTAGGCTTGCAGCTGAACCGACTCGATCGCGGCGCGCAGATACTCTTCCGGCGTCTCGTACACGGGCATCAGGACGCTGAAGGTCGGCCGCTCGGTGAGCAGCGGTAAGAGATCGCGCATCCGCCGCACGTCGGACGGGCGAACGCGGTGCTCGAGCACCCAGCGTTCGTAGGCCGCGTCACGTTCCCACGCGTCGCCCGTTTCGTCGACCTCCGGAACCCAGTACGGCTGCGCGCCGGACGGGTGCAGCCGCAGGCGCTGCTTCAGGTTGAACCACGCATTGCGCACGGTCCAGAACTTGCTCGACTGCATCGAGGCGAGCAGCGTGCGCGCCTCACGGAGAATCGGCTGCGTGCGCGCAATGTGCGTCCGCGCTCGCGCGAGTTCCGCCTGGACTTCCTGGCGCTCGCGCTCGGCCGCCCACGCGGAGATCTGCATCTCCGTATTGCGGACGTGCAGATTGCGCAAGCGCGTCTCCGCGGCATGCCGCGCGCGCGTCGCGGCGGCTGCAGCGGCACGAAGTCCTTCGATGTCGGCGGCAAGCTGCTCGCTAAGCGCACGCCACCGGTCGCTATGCGCGCCGGTCTGCGTCGGTACGTTCGAAGGAGCGGCTGCGCGTTCGTCTGTGTCCATACATGAGGATCGGAAGGCCGCCGGTTACGCGGCGTACAAAGGATCGCCTCGCCTTTCTGGCCGACGATGAAGAATTCCGTCTCTCCTCCTGCTTTCGATCCGCGCAACGTCGTCGCGACCACGCGCGGCGACATCGACGTGTTCGATTGGGTCGACGGACTGTGCGGACTCCTCGCGCACGTCGGACGGCCCCGCGTCCCCAAGGGGGCGCCGCTCGTCGTCTCCGGCTGGGCCGTCGACCCGAGCTCCGACGAGCCGCCGGCCGCCGTGGCGATCGTCATCGACGACGGCCCGCCTTCGCCGGCGGAATCCGGGTTGGACCGCTCCGACTTGCGAGCGGAGCTGGGTCCCGGAACGCCGCAGGACATCGGCTTTCGGGCGGTCGTGCCGATCGAACACCTCACCCCCGGCGGACACGCGGTCCATGTCTACGTGCTGGGCGCGGACGGTGCATGGTACGACGCTGCGGAGCGGTCGTTCTGGGTGTACGCGAGCGTCAAACCCGGTTTGGAGGCCCGCGCCGGCTCGGCACGCGTGTTCTTCGACCACGTCGAGGACGTTCCGATCGCTGGTCCGCGCGGACCGCTCGACGGCGTCGTGCCGCAGGGGGACGTCGCGGTCGTGATGGGATGGGCGATCGACCATGACGGCGAGCGTGCGCCGGCCGGTGTCTGCGCGATCGACGAGGCCGGGCGGACCTGGAGCGCCCCCTGCGACGTGTCCCGAGGGGACGTGCGCGCGACAATCGGGGCCGCCACCAACTACCTCGGCTTCGAGATCGCGATACCGACCGAGGGACTCAGCCGCGGCCGGAATCGCTTCAAGATTCAGGCGTTCGACGCCAAAGGGCGGCGCTACGGGCGGTCGGTCGACGCGGCATTCGACGTGGCGGCGGAGATACGTGCGTTTCCGCGCTTTGCGCGTAGAACCGACGCTCGCGTCGAGAGCGCGGTTCTGCTCGGCGGATCCGGGAATCCGGTTCGCTTAGGGCCGCGCGTCGCCGTTGAGTGGGAGCGCGGAGAAGTCTGGCCGGTGGAGGGCTGGGCGCTCGTCGCAGGGGAGCCGACGGCGCAGATCTTCCTCGAACTCCGCCCGCCGGGCGCGGCGATGCTGCCGTTGCGTTACCAAACGATATCCGGCTTCCAGCCGGAGCGGCTGCGGCGCGACCTGCCGCCGACACCTCGCGACGATGCCTGGTTCGCGTATGCGGTCGACACGTCGAACCTCACGCCGGGAACGTACGCACTGCGCGTCGCGGTCGTGCGGGCGGGGCGCTGCTTCTACGCGCGGGGTGAGCTCGGAAGCGTGCGCGTCGTCGAGCCGGCCGGCTCTTCGCCGGCGGCGCGGCGTTTGTAGTCGCCGCGCGAAAGCCATTTCTCGATCAGCGCGTACAGCAAGATGAAGAGATAGCGGCTGCCCATCTCCTTGATCTTGAACTTCGACACCCCGCCTTTGCGGTTGTACCAGCTGGTCGGGATCACCGTCCACGAGTAGCCGCGGACGATCGCTTTGAGCGGCAGCTCGACGGTGATGTTGAAATGGTGCGAGAGGATCGGACGCACGCCGTCGATGACCTCGCGCCGATAGCACTTGAACGCGTTCGTGACATCGTTGTAGCGCATTCCCATGAGCGCTGCAACGAACACGTTGGCGACGCGATTGAGTGCTAGCTTGAGCCAGGGATACTCGACGACGTTCGCGCCGCGCATGAAGCGCGACCCGAACGCGCAGTCGTAGCCGCGCTCGATCGCGCGCCAGTAGCCGACCACGTCGCCGGCATCGTCCGAGGCATCGGCCATGACGATGCACACCGCATCGCCTGCGAAGGTGTCGAGCCCGGTGTGGATCGCGTTGCCGAAGCCGTTCCGCCGCAGGTTCGGAACGCACAGCACCTGCGGCCATTGCGCGGCGACGCCCGCGACCACCTCGGCCGTGCGGTCCGTCGAATGATCGTCGACGACGACGATCTCGAACGGAATGTGCTCGGCCGTCAACCGCTCGGCAAGCTCCACCAGCGTCGGCGCGATGGTCTCTTCTTCGTTGCGCGCGGGGATGACGACGGAAAGCACGTTACACCTTTGCGCGTTCTTCGTCGGCCAGCCAACGCTCGACGTTCTTGTCGTACATCTCCTGGGTCAGCGAACGGAGGTCGTACTGCTGCTTCCAGTTCGGGTAGTGCGCGCGGAACTTCGCCATGTCGCTGATGTACCAGATGTGATCGCCGATACGATTCGTGTCCGTATACGTCCAGTCGAGCTTGCGGCCCGAGATCTCTTCGCAGAGCGAGATCGCCTCGACCATCGAACAGTTCGAGAACCGCGTGCCGCCGGCGTTGTACACTTCGCCGCTGCGCGGGTTGCGGAACACCTCGTCGAACGCGGTGACGAGATCGTGCGAGTGGATGTTGTCGCGGACCTGTTTCCCCTTGTAGCCGAAGACTTGATAGGGCTGACCCGTGACCGTGCATTTGAGCAAGTACGCGAGAAAGCCGTGCAGCTTCGTCCCTGAGTGGTTGGGGCCGGTGAGACAGCCGCCGCGAAACACCGCCGTCGGCATCGAAAAATAGCGGCCGTACTCCTGCACGAGGACGTCCGCGGCGACTTTCGAGGCGCCGAAGACGGAGTGCGTCGACTGGTCGATGCGGAGATTCTCGTCGATGCCTTCCCAGTAGGGGTGCGCGCGATCGATCTCCCAGCGCGTCTCCTGTTCGATCAGCGGGAGCTCGTTCGGTGCGTCGCCGTAGACTTTGTTGGTCGACGTGAAGATGAAGACGGCCTTGGGCGCATGCTTGCGCGTCGCCTCGAGGACCGAGAGCGTCCCGTTCGCGTTCACCGTGAAGTCCATGAGCGGGTCGCTCGCGGCCCAATCGTGCGACGGCTGCGCCGCGGTGTGGACGACCAGCGCGATGCGCGCGCCGTACCGGCCGAACAGTTCGTCCATCGCCGCCGAGTCGCGGATGTCGGCTGCGACGTGGGTGTACTGCTTGGGGAAGCGCGCTTCGAGCGAAAGCCGGTTCCACTCGGTCGAGGCATCCGGGCCGAAGAAGCGCTGGCGAAAGTTGTTGTCGATCCCGACGATCTCGTGACCCGCTTCGGCGAAGTAGGCGACCGCTTCCGATCCGATGAGACCGGCCGAACCGGTGACGATGACAACGGACATGGGGT
>JAQBPM010000092.1 GCA_028287525.1 Vulcanimicrobiota bacterium
GGCGGGTGGCTGACCGCAATAGGCGTTCGCGACGGTGCTGTGCGCTGGCGGTACAAGGCGAACAACGCGCTGATGTCCGCGCCGCTCGTTATCGGCGGTCTCGTTATCGTCGGCGAAGGGAACGAAGACTCGACGACCTACGTGCCGCGCCGTCGGTTCGTGGTCGGCAGCGGCGAAAATGCACTGATTGCCGTTGGTGCGGCCGACGGTAAGCGGCGATGGAGCGTCAGCCTCCACGGCAGCGGGATGCCGACGCCGGCTCTCGTCGGCGGCGTCCTCGTCCATCACGACGGTGCAGGCTACGTCGTGGGCGTCAATCCCGGCACCGGCCACCTTCTCTACGAACGCAATCTTGGTACCGTGGCATCGATGGTCGGCGCGCTGCCGACCGGCGACGGTGCGTTCGCCACGACGGGGCTGTTCCCGAACGGCGTATGGAAGCTGCGCGCCAGCGACGGGGCGACGATCTGGCAAGCGGGCATCTCGGAGGCGGATTCCGGGGTCGGCGATTGTCCGCCGGCGAGCGACGGCGTGCGGATCTTTTGTGACGACGTCGGGCCGGCGAAGCCGGGCCAGCTTGCCGGCGTCGGCGTCATGGGTCAACAGCGAGTGTTTGCCGTCGACTCGGCGACGGGTGCGTGGCGGTGGAACGTCGGGCTCGAAACGGGCCTCATTCCGCCGCGCAACGAATCCGCGATACCACTCTACGATAGCGGCGCGGTCTTTGTCGGGAGCGCCATCGCGCCGTACATGCACGCCGTCGACGCGGCGAGCGGGACGCTTCGCTGGCGCACGAAGGTTCACGGACCGGTTCCGGGCGGCATCGTCGCAACCGGCGGAGTGCTGTACTTCGGTGACCTCCAGGGTTATCTCTGGGCGCTCGACGAGGCCACCGGGAAGGTGCTCGGGAGCAAGAAGATGGGAACGCCGTTCAACGTCGGGTCGCCGATCGTCGTCGGGCGCACGCTCGTCATCGGCAGCACGACCGGCCGCGTCACCGCGATACCGCTCGACGACATCGCCTCCGCGCACGATGCATAGGACGCGCCGGTTACAGGAACGAGGCAATTTAGGCTTTGCTATTGGCGGCAAAGCGTTCAGTAGCTTGTTGCTCGTCACGTTGGAACGGAGTACGGTCTAGGAAATTTGCGCGTCTGCGTTCAGATCGCTACGGTAATTATGGTCATCAACTCCGTCCATTTCACGTTCGCTCCCGAAGAGGCCGACAAGGCGGAATCGTTGCTGCGAGAGCTGCGCGATGCGTCACGCAAGGAAGAAGGCGTGATCGTGTTCGAGGTTGGGCGAAGTCAAGAGCGGCCCAACGTGTTTGCACTGTGGGAAGAATACAGGGATAAGGCGGCCATCGACGCCCACATGGCGAGCGAGCACTTCCAGCGCCTGGTGCTAAACGGCGTGCGGCCGTTGGCTCAGCAACGGAATGGAGAAACGGTCGTTCCTATCTGACGTAGCGAAGATACTGCTCACTTGGTGATTGCTGCACGTTCGATAATCGCGGCCACCTCGCTCGGGTGCGACAGCATCATGACGTGCGAGGAGCCCGAGATCTCCACCGTCTCCCTGGCATGCGCGCGCTTTGCCATGAAGCTGTGGGCGGAGGGCGGGGCAATCCCAGCGTCAAGTAGAACTGCAGCGGTTGGCAGGCGGCAACGCTTTGGTTGGCCGGCAGCTGTATCCCCTTATGATCGAGGCCGGTTTAGAAGCCGTTCACGTGTCGCCGCGCACGGTGTACGTCGATTCGAGCAGACCCGGCCTCGTCGACGGCTTCACGAGAAAGACGTTCACTTCGATGATTGAGGGCGTTCGCGAATCCGCGATTGCGGCCGGCATCATCGAAGCCGACGCCTTTGATGCAGGCGTTCGCGATCTTCATCGAACGGCTGAGGCGGACGGCGTCTTTTGCTACACGTTTTTCAAGGGAGTTGGGGAGAAGCGGCGCGGGAAATAAACGCATCGACACTCGGGGGCCTCAAAAAAGTCCAGGTTCACCCGATAGAGCTAAATATCGAACGAATTGCGCCAAGGAGGGCTCCGTGTTCATTCCGCGTCGTAGCGTGCCACAGATCGCCGCACTCTGCCTTTTGGGTTTCGCGGGGCTTTCCGCCCTATCGCTTGCTGCCGAAGCGCCGGTAACGATTCAGCTTGACGCGATAGGCGGCTCCGGCGAGAGCGGCGCTGCGACCCTGACGCCGCAGGGGGCGAAGACGCTCGTTGAGCTGCGGATGAAGGGCGGGTCCGGAGATCCGCAGCCGGCGCACTTCCACATGGGGACATGCGAAAAGTACGCGCCTCGCCCGCTCTACCCGCTTCAGCCGGTCGTCAAAGGTGACTCCCGGACCACGCTCGACGTGCCGCTCGATAAGCTGACGGCCGGCGACTTGGTCATCAACGTGCACAAGTCGTTCGCCGATATCGCGACGGTCGCAAGCTGCGCGGTCGCAAAGCCAAAGTAAGGTCCGATGCGAGACTACAATATCCGCACCTTTATCATCGCCGCGCTCGTCGTGGCGGCGGCGCTCAGCGGTACGAGCCGGCGTGCAGAGGCGATTCCATCCTTCTCGATGCAGACCGGCTTGCAGTGCGATGCCTGCCACAGCTCGCTGCGCTCGACGAACGAGCTTGGCGAGAGCTATCTCCGCAACGATCTGCGACTGCCGAATCTCGGAATCGGCGGAAGGCCGGTCGTCGCGCTGCGCGGACAGCTCGCGTACACGAGTGAACCGGATCCGTCGCTGCTGCCCAAGGCGACGGTCGACGAGGTCGAAGCGTTCCTCTCCGCGCGCATCAATCGCGAGTTTTCCGTTGCGGGTCAATTGTATATGATCGATGGCGGGCGCAATGGATCGATGCGTGAAGCATGGGTCCAGTATGAGTCGCCGGGATCGTTTGCCGGGGCTCCGATTCGCGCAACCGCCGGCTCCATAACGCTTCCGCTTCCCGTCGATCCCGAGACGTTCCGTCAAACGAACCAGCACTATGCGGTGTTCGATCAAACGGTCGGTGCGAATCCATTCGCCTTTATCGACCCACGCAACGCCGCGAGCATCGCACTCGGAAACCCCGTCCGCGGACCCGCCATGACGGTCGTTGCCGCGCAGGGGCACGATCCGCACTCGGGTTTGGCGCAGACGGGAACGGACCGAATGTTCCAGGCACAAGAAGCGTTCGGCGGCTTCGTGGTGAGCGTTTACGACTATGCTGGGCGCCGCGACCTCGGCCCCGTCGGCGACGACTTTCGCCGCCGGGCGTTCGGTGTGAACCTCTATCGTGGCCGGCTCGCAGTCGAGACGTTGCTTCAGACAGGCTTCGACACGAGCCCGAACGGGGACGGCGTCGGCGTGGCTTCGAGCGGCGGTTTCTTGCAACTGCGCTATCAGCTTCCGCGCGCAACCTTCGCGATCGTCCGCTATGACGGTGTGAACGACACGGGCGGCTCGGGCTTCGGGCGCTCCCTTACGATCGGCGTGAACCGGCTGATTTCGCGCGGGGTACGCGTGGGCTTGGAAGACGTGATCCGGCACGGACCGCAGGCAACGCACACCCTCAACGCGACGCTAGGATTCGGCATCTCGAACACGCGGATCGGCTCAGGAGCCTACTGATAGCAGTGTCGACGTGACGTCCAACACATGAAGACGGTCTGAATAGCAGCCACCGCTCATTTTCATCTGCCTTTCATCGCCCCTGGCTACGGTCGGCCCGCGCACCGGGATTCATGGAAGCCAAGGAGGACCGATGATTAGACTGTCCGCGCTCGTTCTCGCGGCCGCGATGCTCGCGGCGTGCGGTGGCGGGGGAACCGCAACAACGCCATCCACTCCAACACAACCTCATACGCCGCAAGGAGCACAGGCGCTAGCAATCACGTTCGCTGGAACGCAAACGCTCAGTAAGCTCCGCGGTACTCGTGATCTGAGTTCAGTACCCGTAACCGTAAGCGTCAACGGAACCGTGGTCGGTACCGGTACGCTGGACAGCGGCGGTCATGCGAAGATCGCCTTCACGGTGCCGGTCGCGCCCGGCAGTACCATTACCGTGACCGCGGGAGGGCTGACCGTTGTAGCGACGCTCGCGATGACTTCACAGAGCACAGCCGTACTCGTCACCGTAAAAGCCGACGGCAGCATCACCGTCTCGAGCTCGGCCGATCCGGCGGGTACCGGCGTCGTCAATCCGAGCGATCCGGAGCACGAAGATCAGGACGAGGACGGACACGGCAACGTAACATCGATCACTGCGAACGGCAGCGTATTGCCGGCGAATGCACCGTTCTCGTTTATCAACGGGTGCGGCACGATAACCCTGACGCCGACGAGTTCGGCCGTCGCGCGCATCAAGTTCGAGGAGAAGGGCTCGGACGATGAGTCGGACGACGTCGGGCGCTTCAAGTTCGATGGCGCCTTCACGGGGCCTGTGCACTTCCCCGTCATCTCGTCGGCCGCACGCGTGCACATCGAAGTCTTCAACGCTCAGGGCAATCGTCTGATCGAGGTGAAAGCGCCGATCAGCGCGTTCACGAGTGGTACGAATGCGAACGCGAGTCCGTGTCCGTCGCCGACCGCCACGCCGAGCACGTCGCCGAAACCGACGCCTGAACCCAGCGAGTCGCCGTCAGGAGCGCCGTCGCCAAGCGCCTCACCGAGTCCGAACCACTAACCGGAAGGGAATGCGACAACCAAGGGGCGGCGAAATGCCGCCCCTTTTTGTTCTGCGCAACGTCTCGTAAGGACGTCGTAAGCGGCTACGGTAAGTGGTTGGACAGTCTCGAACGCCACGATGTTGCGGAGCTACAACGACCTCCAAGACAAAGGAAGCGAAATGCATCTCATCAACAACAGCCTCGCGCGGCTCAGCTGTTATGCCGCGTCGATCGGCCTTGTCTCCGCTGCCGTCATCGTTCCCACGACGGTATCTGCACTCCCGATTGCCGGAGGCGTGACGGTACGCTTCGATGGTACGGGTTCCCATACGGTCAAGCTTGGGCCGACGACGCAGCAAACGTGTTTTCTGAGCGGACTGTCGGGAGATTTCAGGGGCATCCCGACGATCTATACCGATCCGATTAAAAAGTCGATTTTGGCAGTCGCTGAGGTCGTCGAAGACAAGGGGTTTTGGGTTCTCCACCTAGACGGCGGTACCGGAGCCGGCGTCGGCGCAAGCGCGATATGCATCTTTGCGACGGCCAACAGAGCTGACACGTCGTGGAGCAACAACGGTACTGGCGGTTCGCTGCCCGCGACACCCAACCGCCATTGTTTTCTGAGCGCCGTTTTTGCCAGTACCGGCTTCGGCGCGCCCGTGTGGGGCGCGAAGAAGCCCGCTGCTCTTTCAATACACGAACCAACTGCAAAGAACAGCGCGTTCATATTGGACGGCGTAGTGCACAACGTCGGGGGCGACCAAGACTATGGGGGCGGGGCCATGCGCTGCGTTGACTTCACGGCAACCAGCCAATGGGGTTTCACGCTGGCCGGTCCCTCGAACGCCGCGAACTCCGCAACGAACACGATTACGTTACGAAACAGTCCGAACGGACCCGCTGTTCCCGTTGCCAATGTCGGCTGTTTTCTCACCGGCATTGTTGGCACATGGGCCAGCCCGAGCCCGGATCCACTCGGCTTGGTTGACGGAGTGTTCCTCACCGGCGATCCCAAAGTGTCGAAGAACTGGAAGTTGACGGCATCCAACGGACGCACGGGCACGGTGCGCTGCTTTCGGTAAACCGCGGAGCGGGTGTGAAGACGAGCGGCTCCTGACGGGGCCGCTCGTTATTTCGCGCTTACATCGTGTTTGCGCGAACGATGTGATCGCTCATGTCGGTCGGTAAGCCCCAGGCGAATAGGTCCATGACGACACCGCCGCGTTTCCACCGGCGCACCGGCAGCGTCCCCTTCTGTGTGCCACGCCCACGAATCTGCACGTTAAAACGCGCAAGGGGCGGACCTACGGCGACCGTCGATTCGCTGATCGAGATCCGGTAGTACCGGCTGGCGATATGCGCTTCATAGGTTAGCGCGACGCGAGGAGTTGGGTGTTCGCTGATCACGTGCGCGTAGAGAAAACGCGTACCCACCGGCAGCCCTGCCGGCACGACGATCGAGAAGGGCATGCGGCGTTGTGCTTCCGCGATGGTGAGACGGTCGGCACGATGGATGCCGGGCATCAAAGGCTTCGAGGAAACGAAAAATGGCGCGATGAGATTCGCATAGCCGAGTGGTATGACGTTCGATGCCTGTGCTGCCAGTCCGGCGAACGCGACAACGGCGAGCAGTGCCGCGCCGTATGCGAGTCGCCGCGGAACGTTCCTTGGGCGAGCGATCGTCGCCCGCTCGGTTGCCGTTGCATGCCAAGCCCCCTCAGGACACGCCGGGATGGCCACCCGGGTAAACCTGCGATCGAGCGCAGCGCGAATGAGTTCGACGTCGTTGTTCATGAAGGAACCTCCAGCGTCGCGGACGACGACGTGCTAGCGCAGAGAAGCGGTCGTAATCGACGCCGCGCAACCATGAGGCGAAAGCGGACCGTCGCCGCGGGGATTCCGAGGGCGGTACCGACTTCGCCGCTGGTCAAGCCGACGAAGTAATGCAGCTCAAGAGGGAGTCGCAGGGACTCGGGGAGGCGGCTGATCGCGGCTTCGAGGTCGAGGCGGACGCTCGGATCGTCACGCGTCGAGCCCACCGCCGCCTCGTCGTAGCCCAGCGCTTCTCGCCGCTGCAAGCGGCTTCTGGCGCGAGCCTGATCGCGCGCATGCGAGACGATGATCCGATATGCCCAGGCAACGAAAGCGCGCGTATCCGAGAGCCTCGGCAACTTTGCACAAACTGCGGCGCAGGCGGCTTGCGCCGTATCTTCGGCCGCGCCGCGATCGCCGAGGATTGACCACGCGATCCGATACGCGTTCGGCCACAGGACGCGGACGAGGGCTTCGTGTCCGCCCCCATCCCCGTTGAATGCGGCCTCGGCCAGGGCCGAGAGCCGAGAAACGTCGTTCACGTCGGAGAAGACGTTGGCCGGAGGGGAAGTGTTTGCTTTGTCTGGTGGGTTTCTCGCCGCCATGAGGGAGTGCGCTAGCTCCTCGAGTACTCAACCCGCGCCGCTTCGCATTGAGGGGTAACAGAGGATCGTCCGGTGACGCGCGCCGGCGAACCTTCGGAGAGCGCATGACGCCCTCCACACATGGAGATCCGACGATGACCACCAGCGCATTCTCGACGTCTCGGTCCGGAGCACAGCTCGCCAGCGACCGGCCGATCGGCCAGATCGAGGCCGTCTTTGAATTCTACGATGCGATGCCGACGGGCGTTACCGTCGCCGCGAGCGGACGCGTCTTCATCAACTTCCCTCGATGGGGCGACGACGTCCCGTTCACCGTCGGGGAGATTCGGGACGGCAAGGTGGTCGCGTACCCGGACGCTTCAATCAATACGTTCGATCCGGCGCGGCCCGGTGACACGCTCAGCAGCGTGCAGAGCGTCGTCGTCGACGCGGCCGAGCGGCTGTGGATCCTCGACACTGCGGCACCGAAATTCGCCGTGCCCATCGAGGGCGCCGCAAAGCTGGTCGCGGTCGACCTCGCAACAAACCGCGTCGTGAAGACCGTCGTACTCCCTGCGTCGACCGTCCTGCCGACGACGTATCTCAACGACGTGCGCTTCGATCTGCGCAAGGGGAAAGCGGGCGCGGCGTACATCACGGATTCCTCGAATCGCGGCCCGGGCGGCATTATCGTCGTCGATCTTGCCAGCGGTGAGAGCTGGAGAAAGCTCTCGGGACACCGCTCGACGTCTCCCGATTCCACCTTCATCCCGATCGTCGAGGGTGAGCGGCTCGCCGTTCGCGAGAAGGGAAAGCCGCCGGCGCCGATCTCCTTCGCGTCCGACGGGATCGCGATCTCCGCGGACGGCGGCACCCTCTATTACTGCCCGCTCTCGAGCCGGCATCTGTATTCCGTCCCGACCGCGCTCCTTCTGGACCGATCCGCCTCCGACGACGCCGTTGGGCACGCAGTGGTCGATCTGGGCGAAAAGGGTGCCTCAGACGGCCTCGAGTCGGATGACAAGGGCCGGGTGTACGCCACCGCCTACGAGCACAACGGCGTTCGTGTACGGCAGACGGACGGCGAATGGAAGACGATCGCGCACGACCCGCGGATCCTCTGGCCCGACACGCTGTCGGTCGCATCGGACGGCTACCTGTACTTCACCGCCAACCAGCTTCACCGGCAGGCGCAATTTCACGAAGGTCAGGACCAGCGCGAGAAGCCGTACGTGCTCTTCCGCCTGAAGATCGATGCAGGCGCCGTACTGCTCAAGTAGTCAGCTCTTTATCGCCCGTTACCTCCGCAGCGCCGTCGGATGGGCCGCGCACGCCGCAGGATAGCCCGGGACGGCGTTGCCGTACGCGGCGCAGAGCGCCGTGCGCAATCGCTCCGCGCGCGCGGTAAGGCGCGGATCTGGGACGAGGGTCGGGACCAACAATCTCGCCTTCGCCGGCGGCGCGGGCAGTTTCGCTACGGAGATCGGCGTGCGTGAAGGCAGCTTCGCCGTCGCGACCGACGCCGGCGCGACGACCGGAAGATGCGTGCGATGGATTTGCCGCTGCGGCGCGCTCATGTGCGCAACGAGCGCGCCGATGGCGTCCTCGGGTTTGTCTCGGTCGGCCTTTGGCGCAGTCGCAATGGCGGTAGCGAGGGCGAGCGGCTGTCCTATGATCGGCCGCCCGGCAATTGGCCGTCCAGCGATTGGCCGGGTTCGGCCCATTCCCCACTTCAGGTACACCTCGCCGTGGAGGCCGCTCTGCTGCGATGGGTCGGGCAGGGTGAAATCGATCAGCACGCCTTGACCGGCCGCGGTCGTGATCGTCGGCGTTGCGATGCTGTGCGCGCTTCCGGAGTTCGCGAACGGGTAGAACGCCGTGTCGGGCAGCACCGTGACGGACGTGGCTCCGGCGCGCCACGGGATCAACACCTTGAGATCCGTGATCTGGAGATCGTGCTGGTTATCGCTGCAGAACCCTTCGTTGCCCCAGTTGCGCGCGAATACGGCCCAGGTGTCGTTTGCAAGATCCGAGTCGTCCCAGTTCAGTGCGAGCGCATATGCCGGATGCATCTCCGACGCGCAACTCGGGTGACCGCAGTCGAGGCCGAATAGTCCCGTCACGACGGCGGTCTTGCCCGTCAGGCGTTTCTGTGCGGCGGCGTTGTCGTTTTTCACCTCGCTGTGGAACTCGCTCCAGATCGGCGAACTGAAGTGATCGATCGTCTCTTCGGAGTCGTGTTCGATCTCCATTCCGTTGGCGGAGAGATCCGTGAGCCGGATGACGCCGGCATTGTTCGGTGGAAAGAGCCGATAGTTGTAGTCGTCGTCGGTACCGTTGGTCGATTTCTCTCCCCAGTTGAACGGCGCGACATACGTCGCCGCGAAAAAGTTGACGTGCGGACCGCACCAGAAGCCGCTGTCGGTCGTTACCTGCCACGACGTGCACGTCGGATAAAAAAGGATGACGCTCGGGACGGGCGCCGATTTGGGGCAGAGAAGTTCCGGCGGCGCCGGGAGGTTGTTGTTATGGTTGGCCTGATAGCGCCAGCGCGGGTTCAGCGGAAAGCCGTTGGGGTCGCACTCCGTCCAGACCAAGTCGAGATCTTTGGTGCCGGTCGTGCCGCCGCAGCCGCCGATCGTCCCGGTCGGGTGCACGATGACGAGCGTCACGAACGCGTTGACCGAGTTCTTGCACTGGTTCTCCGTCCCGTCGTCGTGCGAGTCGAAGCCGTTATCACCATAGTCGTCGTCGACGTAGCCGAGCTGCAACGTGTGATCCGTACCGGCACCGACCGTCAGCGTCTGGCCGACGACGTGCGAGATGCGGACGAGACCGCTCGTCGCACCGGGGATACTGATCGTCCCGAAATACAGGTGATCGGCGTTTGGGCCGCTGGGGTTGACGTACCGTTTCCACGTCGCGCCGGCACCGCCGGTCTGAACGCAGCCGCCGGCGCTCACGGTGACGCGGTCACCGGTCTGCAACGTCACTTCCGGATAGGGTGTGACCTTCTGGCGCACGTTCGGCTCGCGGATCGTGCACGTCGTCTGCGTTGTTCCGTTGGGAACGCACTGGATCGTCTGATCCGCACTCAGGGGCGCAATCCACGACGCCGACGCAATGGCAATCGCGGCAACGATGACGGGGACCATTCGCTTTCGCATATGACACACTCCGAAGTCAGAGGTGCGCTGCGCCGCGAGGCGGCAGACCGAGGAAACCTTGCCTTACAATATAACCGTCAACGGCGCCAAAGCGACAAGCGAGCGGTTTATTGCGATGCGCGGACGGGTCCTCGAACCATAGGATCTGTGCCGCCGCGACCTCTTCGCTGGGCGAGGCGGCGGCAGCAGGCAGTGCGCAGCGCGGGTACTCGATCGGAAAGTGAGCCCGGGGATGCAGGCCAAGCGGATTTGCTCGCGTTTCGGCCGTCACCGGACGTACATCGTCGAGGCTGGTAACGCCGAACCCCTCCGCGAAAACGATCGCGTCGTTCTGCACCACGTCGATCGAGGCGCCCGGAATCTTCAGGTCGTGCATAGCGACGTGTATGAAGCTGCGAATCGCCGCGCTCTCTTGCGCCGTTGTCGACGCGGGCGCCATTGCGAGTACGGACCACGGCGCCGCCGAACGTCAAATGGTGCTCGATCTTCGGACGTAGCGCGGTGAAGGCGACGTTGGCCCGGAGACGGCAGGGAAGGCGATGTCCAGTTTGGACCGATTTCGACGAACGGCGCGTCAGGGCAACGGATGCCAGGTGCTGCCGTCCGGATCGACGTGGATGGCCGTGCCGTCGGGACGATGCACGTCGACCGACCCATCCGGATGGCTCACGTTGTAGCCCCCGTCGGACGTCGGCGTGGTGATGTCGTGGTGGAGCGATGGCGCGTTGAGGGACCCGCCGGCGGCGAGGTTCGGCGGAGCAGAACCGGTCGGCTGGCCGGCCGCATCATAGTTCGTGGTCGCGCCGTCCACGGCGATGATTGTGGACGTGCCGTCGGCGTTGCCGTTGAGGATGCTGCCGTCGGGAAGTGCGGCGGCGTACGTGTTCCCGCCGGTGTCCGTAGCAGAAACGGTCGTACCGTCCGGCGTCGTCACCGTGACGGCGCCGTCGCTATGCGTGACCGTGAGGCCGGCCGGACCGGTCGCTGCCGGCACGACGTGAGAATCACCGGTCGGAAGCGGCGGCTCGTCGCCGCGCGCCGGATTCGGTGCGTTCGATCCGGAGGGGATGCCGCCGACGGCCGCTGCCGCACCCGCGACGCCGGCGGCAATGCCGGTCATCGCGGGAATGCCGGCGCCGCCGCTTCCCGCGCACGTTGCGCACCAGGTAAGCAGATCGCCGAGCATTTTCGGATCGAAAAACGGCGTCAGCACGGAAGCGGTTTTTCCAGGACTGCCACCGCACCGACGCCTGCGACGAACAGCAAGCTCGACAGATAGCCATGCATCGTAACCACTGCGGCGAGTTGCGCCCAGAGGGGCAGACCTGGATCGAACAAGGCGAACATTGCGAAACGATTCACCGTGGCATGTTCGAGGATCACCAGCAGCAGCGCGAAGGGCAGTGCGAGGCGCGCGAGGCGAAAGCGGCCGCCGTAGATGACGGTCACCGCGAGGCCGAGAGTCGCGAGACCCGTATACACCGCATGTCCGCCGGCGAGCATCGGTCCGCGCGTCGCGATCGTCGGAAGCACGAGCGAAAGCGGCAATGTGGCGAACCATCCCCCGCTGGTGCCGCGGGCGAACAAGATGTTCTCATACAGCGCAAAGCCGGCAGCGGCGGTGAAACCCAACAGAACGGCGTCGCAAGCCGACGGCCGCCAACGCCGGCTTCGCGTCGCGAGCAGCAGGAAGAGCGCTGCCGGCAGCAGCTTGATCACCTCTTCGCTGACCGGGGCGAAGAGAAGCGTGACGAAGTCGCTGTCGTTCCCGAGGCGTTCGACGAACGGTTTGCCGGCCAGCACCGCAAGCGACGCAACGCCGAAGAATCCCGCCAGGGCCGCACCTGTGAGGGCTCGCGCGCCGACCGACCGCTTCCGTCCGAAGACGAGCAGCAGGAGCCCAAGCGTCCACGCGAACTGCGCGATGTTGCCGAGCACCAGGCCGGCGCCGCCTCCGATCGCGAGCAGATGCGGCGCCGAAACGATCAGAACCGCGAGCGAGTACGCCAAGCCGGCCCACGAGAGCGCTTGGAGAACACGCTGCGCGAGAGAACGCGGGAGCGGCGGCGCGAGGCTCACGCTCAGAGATTCTTGGCAGCGGCGTCGAGCAGCGCGTTCAGCATGCCCGCGTCGCCGTTCATCGCGATTGCGGAGAGCACGACGTTGCCTCTTTGCCGGCTGCCGACGTTCTTGTGCGTCGCGGCGGCTTGCTGCTGCATCTTGAAGTTTGTCTGCGCCACGGCCTCCCTCTCCATGACGGTCAACCCTAATTGCAGGATCGGCCGGCCGGCGGACGAGTACACGCACACCGAACTGCCGCTCGAAATCGGATTCGGCCGCTCCGCCGTCGTAATGGGCCGTGCGAGGAGCGCGCTCGCCTGCGAGGCGGTTACCAGTGTGCACGCGGTCCGCGATGCGGCTCCGCTGCGCGCGGTCGAGCCGGCGACAACGATAAGTACGGCGAACGTCGCCGCGGGAATGGCACGAACGAGGCCGTTCATGGAATCATCCTTCCCATTCAGAGTTTCTTGAGGACGGCGGCGAGCAGCTTGGCGCTGGTTGCGTCTTGGTACGTTACGCCGGTTCCCGAGGGAGTGGCGACATTCACGATCACGAGGGTGTTGCCGCGGACGCCGTTTACGCCGTGCCGCTCTTTCTGCGTTGCGAACGCCTCATGAGCGGCGTTCACATGAGAAGCCGGCCCGCGGCCGAGCCAAACGGATGCGGAAAGCCCTCCGCGCAGCGAAACCATGTACAAGCAGTTTGTCGCCTCGAGGCCGTCTCGCGCCATGACCGGGGCTTGGTCGTGGAAGACGGTGACCGGGGCGCCGACGATCGCTCGCACGTCCGCGAGCGACAGGAGCGAACATGCGGCGGGCATCGCGGCGCCGGCC
>JAQBPM010000155.1 GCA_028287525.1 Vulcanimicrobiota bacterium
AGCCTCCGCGATCTCGACGACTTCGTGCCCGGCCGCGCGATTGAGGAACGCGACCGCCAGCATGCACCTCCTGCTGTTGCTGCACCGAAGTTCGGTCACGGCACCGTTGAACTTGCTACCTCCGCAATAGTTGAATATACTGTCTTCAACCTATTCCGAGGAGGACGTATACAACTATGCCCGCTGCTGCCCCGTCAGAGATCAAAGGCGTTCCAGCCAAAGCCTGGGAAGGCTTGATGAAACTCTACGAAGCCGGAGGCGTTGAAAAGGCGGTTGAGCCGCCCTCCACCGAGGTGCTTGATTCACAAGCCATGATTGCATTGAAGCGCCTTGGCATCATCAAGGTGGTGAAGGAGCCCGTTCGGGGACCTCACGGCAACCGGGGCACCGTCAAGGTCCTGGTTCCAAAGGAGCAGGTTCGCAAGTCAGTGCGGGGCACAGGCGAGGGCGCTTCGACCGCTCCCAAGCCCCGGAAGCCCGGCGTTGCTGGAAATCTCTCCATTGACGCGATCAAGCGGTTCGTGAAGGACTATGAGGAGGCTATCGTCGCAAAGCGAGGCGAGAGTGCCAAGGCCATCACCGAGAAGATCGCGGAGTGCCGCAAGGCCGTCGCCGCCGCCAAGGATGATGACGAGGCCGACCTCGCCGCGAAGCGCCTCCGGGATGCTATCGAGGAGAAGCGGACCCTAGAGGTCGGCCTGTCAGCCGCCGTGATCCGGGACATGCGCCGACACATCGAAACGCCCCTAAAGCCCGTCCTCGCCGCCATGCTGCCGGAGTAAGGATTGAACCATGTATAAGGTGTACTACGAGGACCCTACCGTCGAGGCCGGTCACAGGTTCTGCACTGTCGATGCCGAGGTCGTGAAGGGACTTCTGACAGGCAACGCGCGTTTGACCGAAGGCGGCTTCTTAAAATTGCAAGACGTTAACAGCCAGAAGGTGGTCTGGGTGCAGGGCTCCCGCATCATCAAGATCGAGCCCCGGCTCGAATAATCGGCGCAGCCGAGTTGGCCTGGCAGTTGACCTAGAACGGTCGACAACGGTCGGGTATCCTCGGCAAGCCGGGGGCCCCGGAAAAGCAGAAAACCCCGGCAAAACCGGGGTTTTCTTCTTGACGGTGGTGGGCGGCAGAAGGATTGAACTTCTGACCTCTACAGTGTCAATGTAGCGCTCTCCCACTGAGCTAGCCGCCCGTCCAAGGCCGTGCGTGAGTGTAGCCGATGCGGCAGTTCCGCGTCAAACCCCTTCGTCGTGTGGTCGAGGTCGGCCGCGCGGGGCATTCAAGCGGCCAGGCCGTCTGCCGATACTATGGAGGCGGGTGGCAGGTCGACCGGCCGAGGCGAGAGCTTCGGGCATGGATGGTCCGGGCCACAAAGTTCTCCTCGACTGACCTTGGAGGGTCTCGTGAACCTCGTTCTCCCTCGTATTTTGACTGCGCTGGGGGCGGCTTCGCTGCTTGCCGCGTGCGGATCATCGACCGGCTCCGTCCCGTCCGCAACGGGCGGGACCCTCACCACCCAGTCCGGTTCGCAGACCGCCAGCTCCGCGACCCGCACGGTTGCCAGCCAGGGCACGAAGGCGACGCCTGCGCCGACCCTGAGCGCCAACCCGGCCAGCCTGGCGTTCGCCGACGGCGACACGGCGGCGCAGACCGTCACCATCACCAGCAAGACGGCCGGCAACTATGCCGTGACGATCGCGGGAACGGGCAACTGTCCGACCGTGTCGCCGGCGACGCTCAAGCTGAAGCATGCGGATGAAGAAGGCAACAACGACGGCGATCATCATCACGTCGATTCCAAGACCGGCACCGCCACAATCACCGTGACCCCCGCCGGCGTTGGTCCCGCGACGTGCACGATCACCGTCTCGAAGCATGACGGCTCCTCGGACAACAACGACGAGAACGAGAACAAGAGCGAGAACGACCATGGCAGCACGTCGTCGCTGACCATTCCGGTGACGGTTGCCGCCCCGGCCACCCCGTCGCCGACCCCGACCCCCGTGGGCCGGGCCCGCTAACGCCGGGGCCGCCAGCGGCCTCGCAACGAACCAGGCTGAGCGTGCGGTCATTGCTGACGTGCACGCTCATGCCTGGTTCGTTTTTTTGATCGCGACGCTCGGCATCTGCCTTGCGCCCGGACCCGATATGCTCTTCGTCGTCACGTCTGCGTCGCGCGGCGGCGCGCGCGCGGGATTGACCGCCGTCGGCGGGATCACCACGGCGATGGTGCTGCACGTAACCGCCGCGGCGCTCGGGCTTTCCGCCCTCTTCGCCGCTTCGGCGACCGCGTTCGGCGTGCTGCGCGTCGTCGGCGCGCTCTATCTCATTTGGCTGGGCATCTCCGCGCTGCGCGGTGGTTCCGTCCTTGCGACCGAGGCGGGCGGCGCGTCGCGCGAGGCGTTCCGGCGCGGTTTTCTGACCAACGTCACGAACCCTAAGGTGATCGTCTTTTTCGCCGCGTTTCTGCCGCTGTTCGTCGTGTCGAACGGAGTCCCGGTACCGCTGCAGCTGCTGACGCTCGGGGCCGCGTTCGCCGGCGTCGGCCTACTGTGCGACGTCGGAATCGCGTTGGCAGCCGGCGCGATCGGAAAGCGGCTGCTTCGTAACCGGCGCGTGGTCCGCGTGCTCGACTGCGTCGCCGGGCTCGTGATGATCGCGCTCGGCGTCGAACTCTTTAGAGAGCCGAGCCCGACGTAGCCGCAAGGCCGGCTCGCGAGGAGCGCTGAACCCGCTTGGGCGATGGAGCACTTGTCGTACGAGTCGGTGGCCCCGGTCCTGATCGTCGATCGCGTCGAGCCGACGCGTGATTTCTTCCGCGACCGGCTAGGTTTCGAACAGACGTCGGTCGTCATGCACAACGACGCGCTCGGCTTCGTCATGCTGCGCAAAGACGGCGTCGTCGTGATGGTGCAGTCGCACAGCAGTCTCATCGACGACGTCGGCACCGACGCGGCGCGAGCTGTGAACGAAACGCTCTCGGGCCGCGGCGCCGCCGTACTGTTCGTGACGGTGAGCAACGTCGAACTCTTGGTGCCGGCGATCGCCGACGCCGACGTGATCGTCTCGCTGCGCAAGACCTTTTACGGCATGCACGAGATCACGGTGCGGGAACCGGGCGGCCACGCGATCACCTTCGCATCCCGCCTGGCCCCGTAAGTATCAGCCTTTTTGCATCTTGACCGGAGTCTGCTTGCGGTTGAGCACGAGGATCCGGTCGGCGTGCCGGATGCCGAGCGCCTTCTGATCGTAGTACACCTTGACGAGTGCTCCGGGGTGGAGAGTGCTCATCTGAACCGTGGTCTTGCCGTCGCCCGAGAACACCCGGTCGAAATGCGGCACGAGCAGAAAGCTCAGTGACTGGCCGGTCTTGTCATCCTTGACCTTGATGTTGTTGGTCGAGACGTGGACGAGCGTGCCTTCGACCCATGAGGATCCGACCGGCACCGCGGAGGCAGGCTGCACGGAGCCGACCGTGACGAAACCGATCGCTAGCGCGATGGGAAATGCCGCAAATCGTGCGGCACGTAAAAGAATACGCATATGCACAGTCTACCCATTCTGGCGCCCGCTTACCAAGCTTAAGCCGCTCGCTTGCGTTTCGCCGCCCGGACGGACTTCGCCAACAAATCGCCGAGCGGCCGGCTTTCGCGGGCAACGATACGCTCGACGAGGTCGACGACGGCTCTCTCGTGCGGGCTGAGGCCGTACTGTTTCTCACGCCGGACCGATTTCTCGATGAGTTCGAGTGCCCCGTTGGCGAGGAACTCCTGAATGATGCCCGGGTGGATGTACGATTTCTTGCAGACGGCCGGCGTGTTGCCGAGCCGGTCGGCGACGTGCTTGACGGCTTCGACCACCGCGGCTTTCGCTGCGCGCTTGCCGTCGCTGTGGATCGCCGCGAGCTCGAGCGCGCAATACATCGTCGCTTCCCACGTGCGGAAATCTTTGGCGCTGAAGTCGTCGCCGGCGGCCGAACGGATGTAATCGTTCACGTCGTCGGAGTGGATGTGGTGCACTGCACCATCGGCGTCGACGTATTCGAAGAGGTTCTGGCCGGGTAGCTCCTGACTTGCCTTGAGGATTCGCGCGATGCGCTTGTCGCGCACCTCGACGTCGTGCTCTTTTCCGCTCTTGCCGCGGAAGTGGAACCGAATGGTCGTGCCGTTCACCTTGACGTGTTTGTCCTGCAGCGTCGTGAGGCCGTAGGAGTCGTTCTCGCGCGCGTACTCTTCGTTTCCGACGCGGATCGCCGTCACTTCGAGCAGCGAGACCACCGTGGCAAGCACTTTCTCGCGCGGCAAGCTCGGCAGCGCGAGATCGCGTGCGACCGCGGCGCGCACGTGGGGCAGGGCCTTCGCGAAAGCGACCATGCGATGGAACTTCGTCTCGTCCCGCACCGCGCGCCAGCGCTTGTGATACCGGTATTGCTTGCGTCCGCGCGCGTCTCTTCCGGTAGCCTGCAGGTGGCCGTTGGGAATCGGGCAGATCCATACGTCGGTGTACGCGGGCGGAATAGCCAGCGCCGCGATCCGCGCGAGCTCGTTCTTGTCGGTGATCGCCTTCCCGTCGTGTGCGATGTACGCGAAGCCGCGGCCGCGCCTCACCCGCCGGATCCCCGGGATTGCGTCGGTCGTGTAGCGCAAGCCCGCAGCCTTCGCGGCTTCGGGGGAACCCTCGGTCGCCACCATCGTGACATTCCTTACCCGTCCTGCGCGTCGGCGCTTCGCTCGCCAGAGCGAGCAAGGTGCCGGCGCCCCGTGTCGCCAGCCGCGAAGATGGCGGCCGAAGAGCCGGGGGACGGCGGCCGCCTCGAGAGGTGCGACGAAGGTCGCTTCGTCGCGGGTACCGCCTTCCATGGAGAAGACCGCCATTGGTATAGACAGGCGTCTTCCTCGTCCGTTAGAATAACTCGGTTCGTCCGTCGAGGGCGTGGCGTGGGCGCGTAGCTCAGTGGGAGAGCATCCGCTTCACACGCGGGGGGTCGTTGGTTCAATCCCAACCGTGCCCACCATGTACTCGATGGCGTTGTAGCTCAGTTGGTTAGAGCGCCGCCCTGTCACGGCGGAGGTCGTGGGTTCGAGCCCCATCAACGTCGCCAGACACGAGCGCCGGATCTCGGAAACGAGGTCCGGCGTTCGCCTTTCCGAACACGCCCGGGCGTGGCGGCGATCGCGATCGAGCATCTTACCAAACGATATCCGACCGGGACCGTGGCGCTCGACGACGCCAACCTCGACATCGCCGATGGCGAATTCGTCGCGATCGTCGGGCCGAGCGGCTGCGGCAAGAGTACCCTGCTGCGCATCCTGGCTGGACTCGACACGGCGACTGAAGGCCGGATCGCGGTCGCCGGCGGTGAACCGCGCCGCGACGAGCTGCCCAGCGCGACGGTGTTTCAGGAAGCGTCGCTGTTCCCGTGGATGCGGGTCGAGCAGAACGTCGCGTTCGCGTTCGACTCGCTCGACGTGCCGAGCGCGGAGGTGCGCCGGCGCGTGCGCGACGTGCTGGAACTGGTCGGGCTCACCGAGTACGCGCGCGCCTGGCCGCACGAACTCTCGGGCGGAATGAAGCAGCGGGTCGCAGTGGCTCGCGCATTCGTGACCGATCCGCCGATCTTGTTCATGGACGAACCGTTCGGCGCCCTCGACGAGCAGACGCGCGTCGGCCTCGCTAACGAACTGATGCGTCTCTGGGAACGGTCGCCGAAAACGGTGGTCTTCGTGACGCACGGGATCGAAGAGGCCGTCACGCTGGCCGACCGGGTCGTCGTGTTGAGCGCGCGTCCGGGCACGGTGAAGGAGATCGTGCCGATCGCCTTTCCGCGGCCGCGCGACGCAATCGCGGTGCGCGGCGAGCCCGCCTTCGGCGAGCACGTCGTGCACATCTGGAACCTGCTGCGATGACGCTCGGCGAACGGGCGGTTCGCATCGCCGCGCCGCTCTCGATCATCGCGCTGTGGCAAGTCTCGGTCTCGACGCACCTGTTGAATCCCGGACTCTTCCCGCCGCCGAGTGCGATCTTCGCGAACTTCATCGCGTACGCGTCGAGCGGCGAACTGGCCGTCAACGCGTATTGGACGCTCAGCCGGCTGCTGGTGGGTCTGGTGATCGGCGGGATCCCCGGCACGCTGGTGGGCTTGGGGATGGGGATGAATCGCTGGGTGCAGGCGTACTTCTCGCCGCTGATCGCGCTGCTGTACCCGATCCCGAAGATCGCGATCCTCCCGCTGTTCTACTTTCTCTTCGGGACGGGCGAGGCCGCGAAGTGGGCGGCCGTCGCGGTCGGCGTGTTCTTCCTGATGGCGATCAACACGGAGGCCGGCGTGCGGCAGATCGAGACGATCTATCTCGACGTGGCCCGAGCGTACCGAATCCGTCCGGCGTCGTTCTTTTTCCGCGTGCTGCTGCCGGGCGCGCTGCCGAACATCTACGCGGGGCTCAAGCTCAGCATCGGGATCGCAATCGTCCTCGCCGTGGCGGCGGAATATCAGCTGACCCGCGTGGGTCTCGGCTTCGCGATCTTCAACGCGGGCCAACTGCTCGACGTCGAGCGGCTGTACGCGGCGCTCGTTGCGGTCTCGCTGCTCGGCTTCGCGCTCGCTGCGATCGTCGACGGCGTCGAGTCGGTCGCCATCCCATGGCGCCGCCGGCGGCGGGTGTAAGGATTCGCAAAGATCGCTTGACCTGGTAGGCAATCACCAAGGCGAGACCTCCATTGGTTGGCGAATAGAGTAGTCCGTGCAGGCGGACGGAGCAACACAAGCAAGGAAGCATGTGCGGGCAGTTCTCGTCGCAGCCGATGTCGCGGAGACGTCGCTGTGGGCGGACGCCGCGCACGACGACCTCTCCCTCGACGCCAGCTATGCCGCAAGCTTGGCGGAAGTGCTTGCGCTCGTCGAGGAGCGGAACTTCGACGTCGCGCTGATATCGTCGGGCGTCTCCGACGGTTCGTACCGCGATCTGCTGCGCGCGCTTCAGGCGGCGCGCGAAGATCTGCCGGTCATCGTCGTCGCCGCGCTCGGTCACGACGCGGTGCGCGACGCGCTCGCGCTCGGAGCGGTCGACATCATCGCGTCCAGCGATCTGGTGCGTTTGGGGCCGGCCGTCTGTCGCGCGCTGCGGGACGGCGTGATGGCCGCGCTGGTGCGCCGCACGCGCGCCGAGACGACGCTGCTCGACGAGACGCTGCGGCGCACGCGCGACGACGTGGTCGTCGTGGCAATCGACGATACCGCGATCGCGACGGTGTACGCGACCCGGCCCGATCTGGTGGGCCGCCCGCTTGCGGAGCTGCCGTTCGTGCGCGATGGAGAAGAAGCCGAAGATCTCGCAGCGTGCGTGTACGCGCTGCGTCCGGCGCGTTTGAACTTTGGGTCCGGCACCGTGTCGGTCGAACCGCTCGCAGCGCCGCCGTACGATCGCCGCTACGTCGCGATCACGCTTGAGCGCGGCGGTGCGCTGACTCTCGACGAGCGCGATCCCGTCACCAGCCTTCCGCAGCGTGCCGCCTTCGAGCGCATGGCACAAAGCGCGCTGGCGGAAGCGGAGCGCGACGGCACCTCGGCCGTCGTTTTGTTTCTCGACGTCGATCGGTTCCATGTCGTGAACGAGATCGCCGACCACACCGCCGGCGACACCGTACTGCGCGAGATCGCGACGCGGCTGCGCGACGCGCTGCCCGATGCCTACGTCGCGCGCTTCGGCGGCGACGAGTTCGTGCTGCTGCGTCTCGAAGACACGCCGGAAGCGGCGGCCCAAACGGTCGACGCCGCTGTGGCCGCGTTCGCCGAGCCGTTCACGGTTGCGCTGAAACCCGTGTTCCTGACGGCCAGCATCGGCGTCGCGCAGGCGCCGGACGATGCAACCGACGTCGCGGCGCTCATCGGCACGGCCGAGGCCGCAGTGTTCGAAGCGAAACGGTTCGGACGCAACACCGTGCGCTGGTATCGCTCGCCCGGTGCGTCGTCGTCGCTCGAGCGCGTCCTGACGCGCCGCGATCTGCAGGGCGCGATTCAACGCGACGAGTTCGAACTCTATTATCAGCCGATGTACGACATCGAGACGCGCGCCATTCACGGCGTCGAGGCGTTGCTGCGCTGGCGGCATCCGGTGCACGGCCTGATGCTGCCGAACCGGTTCATCCCCGTCGCCGAAGAATTCGGCCTGATCGAGGAGATCGGCGCGTGGGTGGTCGATGAAGCGCTCGCCCAGGTGCGCAAGTGGGCGGATATCGGGATCCCGGCGATCCGCGTGAGCGTGAACGTGTCGGCGCGTCAATTCGAGAACGACGCGCTGCCGAAGCTCGTAGCTGTCCTCCTCGCCAAGCACGACGTCGCCGCGACGTGCCTCGAGATCGAGATCACCGAGTCGTCGATCATGCGCGATGTTCCGGCCGCGGTACGGCTGCTGCGCGCGCTGCGCGAACTCGGCGTGCGGGTCTCGATCGACGATTTCGGCACCGGGTACACCTCGCTGAGCTTCCTCAAGCGCTTCCCGATCGATCAGCTGAAGATCGACCGCACCTTCGTGGCGGGCGTGGCGGGCGGCGCCTTCG
>JAQBPM010000186.1 GCA_028287525.1 Vulcanimicrobiota bacterium
CCGGCCTTCTTCGCCTCGGGCGTCTCCTCGCGCGCGAGCGTGTCGTAGACGCGCTTGTAGAGGCGCGGCAGCTCGTAGTCGCGGGGGTACTGGTGCTGCCAGTCGTTCAGCGAGTCGATGACGTAGAGCGTGTCTTTCGTCATCCGGCCGCCCCAGCCGGCGTCGAGATACTTCCCGATGCGCGCGATCTCGTTGCGGACGCCGATCGGTGAGAGTTTCGTCTGGCCGAAGTACTCGTCGGCCGGCGCGGTGATCAGCAGGTAGGTGTTGTGGGTGGTGACCCGCCCGATCACGGCCAAGCCATGAGCCGACGCCGCATGTGAGGCGACGATCCGCGCGGCCTCGCGCTCGGCGGCGGAGTATCCCGGGCCGGCATTGCGCGCTGAGTCGACCATTGGGAAGAACGTCTTTTTCACGTCGCTCGGGAGCGAACCGATCGGGAAGGTCGACTGCGCCGCCCGCTGGAGTGCGAGCAGCCGCCACGCGGTGTCGCCGGTGAGGTTGTAGGCGCGCAAGTCGGCTTCCAATTGGCCGAGCAGGGCCTGCACGTCGCCCGGGTACCGCTGCGCGAGCAGCGTCGCATCGGCGTCGGCATCGTGAGCGAGGCGCGCGGGATCCGCATCTTCCGCGTCGAGCTTGGCGATCAATGCCTGCGCCGCGGCGCCGCGGTCGGTGTCGGCTTGCCACTTCATCGCGGCCACCCGCACGTACCACTCGGCAGCGTCGTTATTGACGAGCGGATCGTAGCCGAGCTGCGTCGCCATGTCGACGGTTACGCCCTGAATCGCGGCGTTCTGCGGGTCGTCGCGCCGGCGCAGCTCGTAGGCGCGGCCCGCCTCCAGCACGGCGGAGAAATAGTCGAGCTGGTCGGCCAAGTGCCAGCCGGCCGCCGCACCCTTGTCGTACGACGCCTTCATCTGCTTGTAGAGCTGCGCGGGATCGATCTCCAGCGCGGCGTTCGCGGGGCCGAGCGGTGCGGCAAGCGCCAGCACCGCGAACAGCGCCGTGACGACCCTACGAATTCGTGACCGTCGAATCGTCGAGGACCGCATCGAGCGAGTTCGAGAGGAGCGCGTTTTTGATTTCGCGGGCGATCCGGCGGCCGGTCGACATCGGCTCGCTGTAGTTGAGATACGAATAGGGTGAGCCATCGATGAAGAGGTTCGTACCCGCAACGATGCGAGCCGAGATCTCCATAATGTAAAAATTGGTATCGGGTGTGATGATCGTCTCGATGCAGAACGCGCCGAAGAGGCCCTTCGGGCCGCAAATCTCCTGGCTCACGCGTACGACATCCTCACCCATGCGGTAGGCTTCCGCGAGCATCGACTCACGCAGGCTGATCGGCTGGTTTCCGACGACCACGTACGACGGATCGACGTCCATCGACGCCTGCGCCTGCGAGGGAATCCGGCCGAGCGAATCGACGTTCGTCTCGTAACGCCGGTCCATCGACATGATCTCGAGCTTGCCGGTGAGCGACGAGTAGAAATAGTGGATGTAGAGCGGGACGCCGATGATGTACTCTTGCAGGATGTAGTTCTGGCGCGCGAGCAGCGACGCGCGCTCTTCGAAGTCCATCGCATCGCGCAGGAACATGTAGCCCTTGCCGCCTTGCGCTCCGTACAGCTTCACGATCACCGGGCGATCGATCTCGGCACCGGTCTTGAACTGACGCGGCAGCTTCAGGCCCGCGCGCAAAAGCCACTCGCGCTGCAGCTCGCGGCTGGCTTCCCAATCGAGCACGGCCTTGTTTCCGAAGTACGGGATCGTCATCTTCTTGTGCTCTTCGAGCGACAGATATGCGACGAACGAGCCGTGCGGAACGATGATGATCTTGCGCTTCTCGAGCTCGGGGACGAGCCCCATGAAGTCGCTGTACTTGTCGATCGTGATCACTTCGTCGACGAACGCGAAGGAACGGTACAAACGCTCGGTCTCGCGGCTCGCGATCGCCAGCGTCTTGAACCCCTCGTCGTGCGCCCCCTTGAGGATCTGCAGCGCCGAATGCGACCCGAGCGTCGCGATCGTGTACATCTCACCGACGCCGCTTGCGCGGTGCTGGCCGTGGAGGAGCGGTTCTACCATCATCGTCATGTAATTGCCACCTGGAACGCGGGATTGCAGAGAAATGTCTCGACCGCGCGATCCAGCACGGCTGGGGCGACGTCGCGGCCCTGGTCGTCGAGGAGCCGCCACGCGGTTCGGCGCAGGATTGCGCGCACGCCGGGGAGCGCGCGGCCTGCTACGAGGGTCGCCGGGGCTTCGTCGCGCGGGGCGACCCATACCTCGCCGGGCTCCGGCAGGTCGGCCTGCCGTTCGGTCAAGCGATGCTTGTTTGGGTTGTGGATCGTTTCGATCGAGCCGATCGTCGCCGCCAACTCGGCGTCGAGGTCGCCTTCGAAGATCCAGATGTCGGACCGCAGAACGCGCGAGGTATCGATGCCCAGCCGCCCGAGCGTCTCGAACGCCGTGAAGGCTTCGTTGTCGGGGATGGTAAGCGACACCGCAAACGTGCGGGTCATGCCGGAACTCGTTTGCGCACGGCCGCGGCAAAATGCTCGAAGAGGCGGATGCCGCCGGACGGCGCCAGCGTCGCGGCGGTATCGCCGCGCGCCGCGTCACGTGAAGCGTCGAGGTGCTGGAACGTCCAGCCGTCGCGTTCGGCATGCGGCATGATCGCCAGCACGTTCCCCTCGCGGTTCACCAGACCCGCGCAGTCCAGCGCCGCGCCGCTCGGTGCGGGGACCGGATTGCCGTCGCGGTCACAGTAAATGAACGCCAAGTGCCCGTCGCGTTCGATGCGCGCGAGCTCGTCGGCCGGCGCCGCGAGCCGGCCGTCGCCGTGCGACGCCCAGGCCGGGATCACGGCACGGTCTTCGATTCCGCCGAGGATCGGTACGCGATCCGGTGCGACGTTCAACTTGACGTGCACGTGCACCGACACAAACCGGCCGCTCGCGTTCGGTGCGAACGCCGCCGTCGGCCGGCGCAGTGGTCCGGTGCCGGGCACGAGGCCCGCCTCGGCGAGAATTTGCGCACCGTTGCAGATACCGAGAACGAGCTTCCCCGCCTGCGCAGCCTCGATCACCGGATCCATGACCAAGTCGTGCGCCGCGACCGCACCCGCCCGAATGCGATCCTCATACGCAAACCCGCCCGGCAGCACGTACGCATCGAACCGCGCCAACGCTTCCGGCGCCGACCAGTGCACGAGCTCACCATCGAGTCCGACGGCCCGAAGCGCGCGAACCGTCTCATCTTCCGAGTTCGTCCCAGGAAACACGACCACGGCTACGCGCGGCGACGCCACATCACTCATCTCTGTCACGCTGAGCCATAACCGTTGTCACGCTGAGCCTGTCGAAGCGCCGTAGAAATCGCGCAGCGGAGCGTCCCAGGCTTCCCGTAACTCCGCGAGATCGATTCGGCCCACGACGCGCTCGCGCTCGTCGATGTGTTCGATGCACGGCTCCGCAATCGTCTGCATGTCGAGCCGAAACGACAGCCCGTGCGACCCGGCCAACGCGACGAACGCTTCGAAGTCGCCGACCTCCAGGACGAATCCGGGAGTCTCCGCGAAGCGGAACGTGGTCGAACGCGCATCGATAGGAGCGGACTCGCCAATGCGGACGCCGATCGGACGGGCCGTCGCCGCCAACGCCATTTCCGCGACTGCGGCGAGATAGCCGCCGTCGCTGATATCGCGTGCCGCGAGGACCAGCCCGCGCGCGATTGCTTCACGAACGAACGTGCACGCCTTCGAAAACCACGTCACGTCCGCCGGCGGCAAAGCGCGCACGTCGGCATCGAGCAGTTCCGCCAGCACCGATCCGCCGAACTCGCCTTGCCACGCCGGGCTCTGTATCACGACGATCGGCGATCCAACGCGTTTGAGTGCCATCGACGACGTCACGGAAACGTCCGCGATCGTTCCGATGCAGCTCACGATCGGCGAAGGCGCCACGTGATTGCCCGACGACGACCGGTTGTAGAGCGAGACGTTCCCCGAGACGAACGGTACGCCTAGCCCGCGCGCCGCTTCGGACAGGCCGTCGATCGCGGCGACGAACGCGCCCATCTGCTCGGGAATCGTAGGGTCGCCGAAGTTCAGACAGTCGGTGAGCCCCGCGGGCTCGGCACCGACCGCCGTGACGTTGCCGATCGCCTCGATGACCGCGAGCTCCGCGGCGCGCCGCGGATCGAGCTTGCCGTAGCGTGGGTTCCCGCCGATGCCCATAGCGGCACCAAGAGGCGCGCCGGGAACCGGAACCAGCACGCCCGCATCGGCGTAACCCGGCGGCAGCGCGGTGCAACCGCGCACGACGCCGTCGTAGCGTTGGTAAATCGACGAGCGCGAGCAGACGTCGCGGTGCGCCAGCACGGCGCGTAAGCGTTCGAGCAGGGGTAGCGGCCGCGCGGCAAGCGCACGTTCCATGCGCCCTTCGCGCACAGGGGCGGCTTCCGCATCGACCTGGGGCAACACGTACGGCCGCGAATACCGCACGCCGCCGGTCAGGAACTCCAGATCCACGTCCATCACGGTTTCGTTGTGATAGCGCGCGACGTACCGTTTGGTGTCCGTCACCTTCCCGATGACTGCAGCGCACGCGCCGCGCGCGATGCGCGGCAGAGAGTACATCTCGTTGTAGATCGCCAGCAGCGTCGGCGTGAACGACGGCGGGACGATCCAGCACAGGCGCTCCTGCGTCTCGCCGATCGCGATCACTTCCGGCGGCA
>JAQBPM010000191.1 GCA_028287525.1 Vulcanimicrobiota bacterium
CGCGACGTGGCGCGCAACGAGAATCCCGACGTCGCGCTCGGCAGCGACGAGCGTCCGTACCTGCGCGCGGGATCGTGGCTGGGCGAGCTCTCGCGCGACCTCTACGCCGTCTCGCTCGCCGACGGCCGCCGCACGCTCCTCGCGCGCCGCGCGGCGAGCGGCGATCTCTCGCCCGGCGGCCGCTACGCGCTCACCTGGGATCAGGGGTCGCGCCACTGGGTTGCGCTGCGCGTAGCCGACGGCAAGCGGGTCGTGCTCGCGCCGCACGCGGGCGTCGCCTTCCACAACGTCGACGACGACCATCCCGCACCGCCTCCGCCGTACGGTTCCGGCGGCTGGCTCGCCGGCGACCGCGGCGTGCTGCTCTACGACGAGTACGACGTGTGGCTCGCCAATCCGGACACCGGCGACGCGACGAACCTCACTCGCGGCGCCGGGCGGCGCGAGCGCACCGTCTACAGTCCCGTGCAGACCGATCCCGAAGCCGACGCGTTTGCCGTCGATAAGCCGATCCTGCTCTCGCTCATCGACACGCGGACGTACGCGAGCGGTTACGCGCGCGTCGATCCCGCCGGCGGCGTCCCGTCGGTGGTGTTCCGCGCCGACGAGCTCGTGAACGGCACCCGCAGCGTGTTCAACGCCGGTCTGCACGATCTCACGCAGCCGCCGATCGCGGCCAGGGATGCCGATCGCCTCGTCTTCTCGCGCGAATCGTTCCGCGAGTACCGCGACCTCTGGGCGACCGACGCGTCGTTCCGGCACATGGACCGCGTCACCACCGCCAACGCGCAGCAGGCGAAATACCGCTGGGGCACCGAGCGCCTCATCTCGTACACGGCCGCCGACGGCACGCCGCTGCGTGCGGTCATGCTCGTTCCCGACGGGCTGACGCGAGCGAAGAAGGCGCCGCTGCTGGTGTACTTCTACGAGACGCACAGCAGCACGTTTCACCAGTTCTACACGCCCCAACCCGGGACGAGTCCGAACATCGCGCGCTACGTCTCCAACGGCTACGTCGTCGTGCTGCCCGACATCCGCTACCGCACCGGACATCCGGGTGCGAGCGCGCTCAACTGCATCAACGCGGCGGTCGACGCGGCGCTCGCGACGGGCTACGTCGACCCGCAGCGGGTCGGCATCGCCGGGCATTCGTGGGCGGCGTACCAGATCAACTACATGATCACCAAGACGCACCGCTTCCGGGCCGTCGAAGCCGGCGCCGCCGTCGACGACATGTTCAGCGCGTACTCCGGAATTCGGCTCGAGAGCGGGATCGTGCGCGAGTCGCAGTACGAGCACACGCAGTCGCGCATCGGGGCGACGCCGTGGGACCGTCCGGATCTCTATTTGGAGAACTCGGGGCTGTTCGGCATCAAGAACATCACGACGCCGTACCTGACCGTTCACAACGATCTCGACGGCGCGGTGCCGCAGTTCCAGGGAATCGAGTTCATCACCGCGATGCGGCGGCTCGGCAAGGAAGCATATCTCTTCGCGTTCGACGGCGAGGAGCACGGCTTGCGCCAGCGCGAGAACCAGAAGTACTGGACCGTCCACCTCGACGAGTGGTTCGACCATTGGCTCAAGGACGCGCCGCGTCCCGACTGGATGAACGGCCTCGATTACCTGCACCGCGGCGAACGCGACGTGCGCCCGCTCTACGGCGAATCCGACCAGTGACGGGACACTAGACCTGATGCTGCGGCGAGCGGTCGCGGCGGTCTCGCTCGCATGCGCCCTCCTGGGAGGCTGCGGCGGCCCCTCCGCGCGCTCGCACCCGGGCGAACTGCGGCTCGCGGTCGCATTGGAACCGCACAGCCTCGTCACGCTGCTCGCGCAGTCGATCACCGAGAACGAGCTGCTGCGGCTGATCGCCGATCCGCTGATTGCGTGCGATGCGGCGGGACGCCCGGTCCCGGCGCTCGCCGTCGCCGTGCCGAGCCGCTACAACGGCGGGATCAGCGCGGACGGCTTGCGCATCACGTACCGCTTACGGCACGGCGCCGTGTGGCACGACGGGAAGCCGTTCACCAGCGCGGATGTCGCCGCGTCGTTCCGGGCGGTGATGGATCCGCAGAACGCGGTGCAGACGCGCCACGGCTACGACGTCGTCGCGCGCGTCGAGACGCCCGACGCGCACACGGTGCGCTTCGTGCTGAAGCGTCCGTTCGCGCCGTTCGTCGGCACGGTGTTCGCGGAGAGCGACGCGCCGTACTATCTCGCGCCCGCGCACCTGCTGCACGGCGCGGTCGCACGGTCGCAGCTCGCGAGCGCGCCGATCGGAACCGGTCCGTACGAGGTCGTGCGCTGGACGCGCGGCGACCGGCTCGAACTTGCGGCCAACGCCGCGTACTGGGGCGGAAAGCCCGCGATCCCGCGCATCACCGTGCGCTTCATGCCCGACGAGAACAGCCAGCTCGTCGGGCTGCGCTCGGGTGACCTCGACGGCGTGATCGGACTCTCCGCCAACTCCGCGGCGAACGCGTCGTCGATCGAGGGGCTGCGCATTTCGAGCGCGCCGCTCAACGCGTATTTCGGGATCATGATGAACAACGGGCGCGGCCCCATGACCGACGTGCGGCTGCGCCGTGCCGTGGCCGAAGCGGCGGATGCGGCGGCGTTTCGCACCAACGTCACCCATGGCTACTACGCGCCGGCGATCGCCGACCTCCCGCCCGCACTCTGGGCGACGAATCGCAAGCTGGCGCCGACCCCGCACGACCTTGCCGGTGCGCGCCGCCTGATCGCGGCCGCCGGATACGGCCCGGCGCATCGTCTGCCGCTCGACCTCGCGATCATCGCGACGTCGCAAACGTATCGCGCCGAAGCGGTGCAGCTGCAGAGCGAACTGCGGCCGATCGGGATCGACGTCTCGATTCACCCGTACTTCGGCAACGTCTACGACGCGCCGCCGAGCGAAGGCGGGATCCTCACCCGCGGACGCTACGACCTCGCGCTGTACGGCTGGTATGCGGGGATGGATCCGGACGACAGCGGGCAATTTCTGTGCGATCAGCGACCCCCTGCGGGATACAACCACTCGTTCTACTGCAGTCCCGCGATGGATGCCGCGCAGCGCGATGCGCTGCGCAGCTACGAAGAGCCGGTCCGCCGCGCCGCCTACGCCCGCATCGAAGCGCTGCTGCTGCGCGACGTCCCGATCGCCTTTCTCGCCTCACCCGTCGCGATCTCCGCCTTGCGCGCCGACTTTCAGGGATTCTCACCGACCCTCGTTACGCAGACCGCGAACGCGCAGCGTTGGACGCTGCGAACCCCGTGAGGTGCCGGCAGCCGCTTCACCGCAAGAGCGAGCGCGAAGCCGGGGCGAGCCGCAGCGTCTCGCGGCTCACGACGTGCGGCCCCACCGCGGGCGGCAGATCCAACTCCTCGACCGCGCGCACGCATGCGGCGAGCGCGTTCGCGTCCGCTGCGACGCCGGTCACGACGGCCGCCCATTCGCCTTCGCGGACCGGCAGCCGCGGATAGTCGTTGGGGTGCTCGTCCGTGACGAAGGCCGCAACGCGGCTCGCGTGGCTGCGTACGACGGCGATCACGGCGTGTTCGAACGCGTCCAGGAGCGCCGCGCCCGGCGGCCCGTCGAGCATGAACAGGAAGACGACGACGAAGGACTCCGCGATGCTCTCCGTGCCGTTCGGCCGAGTCAATCCGTCGAGATCGAAACCGCTCCCCGATCGCGCATTACGCAGCAGAAGGACGTTGTCGGAATCGAGCAGCGTTGCGTTCGCGTCCCCTCGATGCTCCAGCCACGTCGGCGAGGTGTAGAACTCGTGCAGCGCGTCGTGCCGCCGTTCGCGCCGCGGAAACCCGCGGAACCACACGTAGCTCTCCGGATCGTCGAGATCGCGGTAGTGGCCTACCGGCACCATGCCGGCCGCTTCCTGGCTGTCGATGAACGCGCGCTCGAACAGCGCGATCAGCGTGTCGCGGCAGCCGGGCCGCATGGCATAGCGGCGGAGTTCGACGACGTCGTATGCGGAATAAAGCATGTCGTCGAGCGTAGCGCCTCGCGGATCGGGGGGAAAGCGCCACATCGCGCGCGCGAAGGGTGCCACCCCGAGCCTCACCGTGAAGCGGGGAGCGCTTCGTAGACCTCCGGCCCAGTCGTCTCCGCAGCCAGTTCGCGCACGGCTTCGATGAACTCGAGCGATCCGGGGTGCTTGAAGTGCGCAACCAGCGCGTCGTAGTCGGCCCATACTTCGTAGAAGAAGAGCCGCAGCGGGTTTTCGCAGTCGATCAGCACGGAATGACGAATGCAGCCCGGCTCTGTGCGCGATCGGAGCACGTGA
Source organism: Vulcanimicrobiota bacterium (assembly GCA_028287525.1). Taxonomy (GTDB): domain Bacteria; phylum Vulcanimicrobiota; class Vulcanimicrobiia; order Vulcanimicrobiales; family Vulcanimicrobiaceae; genus Vulcanimicrobium. Next base: position 4,308 of record JAQBPM010000191.1, read on the forward strand.
CCGGAACTGGCCTGCTTCAGCCGCTCGAGGTGCTCGCTGCGCGCGGTGACGCTGCCGGTAACGATGATCATGGGTGGCTCCCTGGCATGCCGCCCGAAGCGGCGAGGATAGCGGGCGGCTCGGCGTCCCTCACGAACGGGGAGGGATGATCCGGCGCACGTCCGTGGCTTTTCTCGCCCTGCTGGTCGGCACCGCCTCGCTCGCGGTGGCGCAATCGCCGCCGAGCCCGATGCCGACCGCCGCGCCGAAGTCGCTTCCCAGTTCGAGCCCTGCGCCCGCCCCGACGCTCGGCACGCCCGGATCTGAGCCCTCGACCGCGCCCGGCTCGCCGCGGCCGGCCGTCAGCCTGTCACCGGCAGCGGTGCTGCTGCAGGGCCTCACTGCCGGCGGCGCCGTCCCCACCCAGGCGTATGCGACGTTCGTGAAGAGCGCGACGCACCAAGCCGGCGTGATCGACATGGTGCGCAAGGACGACGACCTCTACTTCGATCTCAAGCCGGAGAACTTCGACCGCACCTACATCATTTTGCCGTCGATCGAGCGCGGTGTCGGCAGCGGCGCCTTTGCGGGCCGGGTGTACGATCCGTTCCAAGTAACGTTCAAGCGCGTCGGCAAGCGCGTCTTGTGGATCACGCCGAACACGCGCTACGTCGCCGACAAAGGCTCATCGGCGGCGAATTCGCTCGCGATCAGCGTCGCCGATTCGGTGATCCTCTCGACGCCGATCGTGGCGGAAGACACCGACAAGAAGCATACCGTCGTCTCGCCGTCGCTGTTCTTGACCGACTTCGAAGGAATCGGTGCCGACCTCGGGCGCGGTTCCGCGCCGCCGTCGCTGCCGGGGCTGCTGCTTCTCGGCGCGCGCCCGTCGTTCTCGGTCGACTCGACCAAGTCGTACTACGGCGTGACCAAAGGTTTTCCGCGCAACGACGAGATCAGCGTCAACCTGGCTTTCAACGGCCCGGCGAACGCGATGCCGACCGTCCCCGACGGCCGCGGTATCCCCATCGTCGTCCACTACAGCGTCGTCGCGCCGCCCGAACGGGACCCGCGCTTCGTGCCGCGATTCGCGGACGACCGGGTCGGCTATTTCATCACCGCGCGCAAGCGGTACGGGAACGACACCGCGACGACACCCTTCGAACGGTTCGTCGAGCGCTGGAATCTCGAAGACGGCCCGATCACGTTCTACCTCACCAACGAGATCCCGGCGGAGTATCGCGACACGGTGCGGCGCGGCATCCTGGCGTGGAACAGCGCGTTCGCGAAGATCGGCCGGCCCAACGCCATCGTGGTGAAAAACCCGCCGACCGAACCGGGCTGGGATCCCGACGACGCGCGCTACACGACGGTACGCTGGATCACCTCGGATCAGCCCGACTTCAGCGCGTACAGCCCGCACGTGAGCGACCCGGACACGGGGCAGATCATCCGTTCGGAAGTCGTGATCGACGGCGAATCGCTGCGCTCGATCAAGCGCGGTTACGTCGACCGTATGCTCCCCGCGCAGCGCAGCCGCGCGAATGCCTATGCGGCGGCCGCTTCTGCGCTCGGCGCGGTCGGCGCGGACGCGAATGCGGATGCGGAAGCTGCCCAGGAGTGTTCCGTGGAGGAGGACTCCGTCGCGCAGGCAGCGCTCGGCATCCAGCTGCTGCGCGCCAACCCGCGCGCGACGAGCGCCGACCGCGAGCGCTACGCGCAGGCGTGGCTCTACAGTATGGTCATGCACGAGGTCGGGCACACGCTCGGGCTGCGGCACAACTTCCAGGGTTCGACCGCGTTCAGCTTCGCGCAGCTGCACGATCCGGCGTTCACCCGCGTGCACGGCACGACGGGCTCCGTCATGGATTACACGCCGGTGAACCTCGCCGCTCCGGGCGAACGGCAAGCGGACTATTTTCCGACCAAGCTCGGACCGTACGACGACTGGGCGATCGAATACGGCTATCGCTCGTTTCCGAACGTCCATAGCTCCTCCGACGAAGCGGTCGCGCTTTCGCGCATCGCCTCGCGTTCCACCGCGCCCGGCCTGGCGTACGGGACCGACGAAGACGCGACGTCGATCTCGATCGATCCGCGCATTCAGCGCTTCGACCTCTCGAGCGATCCGCTCGCGTACGTCGACGAACAGTTCCGCATCGACGACGACGTCGCCCGGCACCTCACCGCGCACTATCCGGGCGATACGCGGTCGTTCCAAGACATGCGCTCGGGTCTGATCACGCTACTCAACAGCGAGCTGACCGGGAGCCTTCTCGCCGCGAAGTACGTCGGCGGGATCTACACCTCGCGCTCGCACCGCAGCGAGCCGGGGGCGCCGCTGCCGTTCAGCGCCATCCCGCGCGCGCAGCAGCGCCGCGCGTTCGACCTGCTCGACCGCTGGGTGCTCTCGTCGCGCGCGTTCCGGTTTTCGCCGGAACTGCTCAACGCGGCGGCGCCGAATCGCTACGGGCTTCATTGGGCCGCGAACCGCATCGGCCGGACCGATTTCCCGATCCGTGAAGTGATCGCGGAACTGCAGGACGACGTGATCGGCGAGATGTTCTCGCCGGTGAACCTGGCGCGCGTCGGCGACGAGGAGCTCAAAGTTCGCAAGGCGGGGGACACGATGACGCTCGCCGATTTGTTCGCTTGGACGAACGCGGCGATCTACGACGATCTTGGACGTCGCTCGATCGACGCGCCGCACCGCGAACTGCAGCGGCGCTTCGCCGACCTGCAGATGCAGATCGCGGCGCTCCCGGGCGGCATCGCGGATCAGCTCGATCTCCCGCGCGAGACGCAGTCGCTGGCGCGCTACAATCTCATGAAATTGGACGGCCGGCTGGACCGGGCGGTCGCCGCCGCGACCGATGAGGGCACGCGCGCGCATTTGGTCGACCTGCGGGTCCGGGTTCGCGGCGTGCTCCACGCGCAGAACATCCGCACGATCTAGACTGCGGGGGCGGCTCCGGCCGACCCACGTGCCACACGCCTTGCGAATCGCTCGCAATGCGCGTGGCACGAAGGCGACCTGTGGCGGACGCGGAGTGCCCGTCGTGACACCAACGTGACCAAGCGCACGCGTTTCCGGCGCCGCATCGGCCGATCAAGGGGTCATGAGACGTCTTTCTATCGGCGCGCTTTTTGCCGTCGCAGTTCTTGCCGCGTGCGGTGGCGGAGGCGGCGGCACGTCGAGCGCCCCCGGGCCGCTGCCGCTCGGACCCACCCCAACCGCGACGCCGACTACGGCCTCGCAGAGCTTCTCGTCGAGCAACGGGGTCGCGATCCCGAGCGCGGCACCCGGCGCGGCGACCGTTCCGGTCGCGCTCTCGTCCGATCCGACGGGAGCATCGGCGAACGCCGCGCTGCCGTCGGCGGCGACCGTCTCAGCCGACACGACGATCGCGGTGACGTATACGTCGGTCGATCCGTTGGTGTCGCCGCTCTCGGCGAATCGCTCGGTTCAAGGGCGGACGACGCGCGACGAGACGAAGAGCAACTCGTTCGCGTTTTTGAAGCTGCAGTTCTCCGCCGATCTAAGCTTGCCGCAGGCACCCGGCTTCACGTTCACGGTTCCGGGGACGATTCCGACGCAAGGTGTTGCGTACTGGCTCGCGTTCTACGATCCGTTGCGCGCCGCGGCCGGTTGGCAAAAGGGCTTCGAAGGTCCCGCGACCGTCACGCCGGCGACCGTCAACGGCAAGTCGGTGACCCAATTCGTCTTCGCGTCCAACAACCAGCCGCTCTCGTTCGTCGCGAACCAAACCTACTGGTTCGCCGTCATCGCCGTCGTGACGACCGCTGCGTCGCCGACGCCGGTGCCGAGCACCGTTCCGACCACCACGCCGCCGCCGAGCGGTAGACCCGCCGGGGTAGGTGCTTCGCCGAAGAACGTGCAGTTCTCGGCCATCACCGACGCGCCGGTAGCGGTGACGTTCTCGGAGACCGGCTACACCGGTACCTTCGAGCTGCACGGCAATTGCACCGGGATCGTGAATACGACCGGCGCGAGCCCGACCTGGACAATCACGCCGGTCGGTCAGGGACGCTGCGTCATCGTCGCCATCGGCGACCGCGGATCGAGCGCCGTCGTGCACGTCGGCGTCGTGACGCCGTTCGAGACGCCGCACCCGAACCCGTCGACTTCACCGTCGCATTCGCCGGAACCGTCCGAATCGCCGGAGCCGACGCATGCACCGTCGACCGCACCCACCACGTCGCCGTCGCATTCGCCGGAACCGTCGCATTCACCGACGGCCTCGCCGAGCGCGCTTCCGTCGGGGACGCCGACCTCGACCAGCTCGCCGGGCGTGACCCCGACCCCCGCCCCGAGCACGACCCCGGCAGTGTAGCAGCCCGGACTCCCGCCGGCTCATCCTGACCGAGTTCAGGGTGAGCCGGCGGGCGGGTCGAACCTCGCTTCGTGAACGTCCGCTTTCTGGCCGCGATCGAAGCGGATGACGTGCGTGCCCGGTACGGAACGGCCCTGAGCGACGCCGCGGCGCACGCGCTCTCGCGCGCGGCCGACGCACACATCCTCGCGATCGACGACGCCCTCCCCGAGGCCGCGTCGGCCGCCCTCATCCGCATCGGAGCGGTCGTCGTGCCCGCCGGTGCATCGACGCTCATCGCCGTGTCGCGCGCAGCGCTCGAACTCGGCATCGAGAGGGCGTCGGGCGATGCGCGCGACTTCCTCGAAGGCCTCGGGCGCGCATTCGATCGCGCGGCCGCACCGGCAGCGGCGCTGCGCGCGCGCGATCGCGCGCTCGCACTCGACGCCGAAGCGCGGGTGATGGGGATCGTCAACGTCACCCCCGATTCGTTCTACGAACGCGTCGCCGGCATCGCTGCGGCGGTCGCGAAGACGCGCGAGATGGTCGCCGCCGGTGCGGCGATCGTCGACGTCGGCGGACAATCCTACGCGCACTGGAACCCGCGCATCGCGCCCGATGAGGAAGCGGCGCGCGTGGTTCCCGTCGTGGAGGCGATCGTCGCGGCGAACCTCGACGTCACGATCTCGATCGACACGTTCAAAGCCGCCGTCGCGGATGCGGCGCTCGGCGCAGGCGCACATCTGATCAACGACTGCAGCGGGCTCTCCGACCCCGCGTTGCCGGAGACGGTGGCGCGGCACGACGCCGGCCTGGTCGTCATGCACCTCAAGGGGACGCTCATGGTTCGCGAGCCGGAAGCGTACGTTTATCGCGACGCGCTGGCGGAGATTGTCGACTTCCTCTACGAACGCACCGAGCGGGCCGTGGCGGAAGGCGTCGCGCGCGAGGCGATCGCGGTCGACCCGGGACTCGAGTTCGGCAAGGAGCCCGAGACGGATCTGGAGATCCTCGACCGTTTCGCGGAATTGCGCGCACTCGGCTATCCGATTCTCTTCGCCAGCTCGCGCAAGAGCTTCATCGGCCGGATCTTCAATCGGCCGGCGAAGGAGCTGCTCGTCCCCTCGCTGGCCACCGCCGCCATCGGGATCGCGGCGGGCGCGCGGATCCTGCGCGTGCACGACGTCGCGGAAACGGTGCAGTTGGCGCGGATGATGGCCGCGATCGCCCCCGGCCGGCGCGCGGGGCTGGCGTTCGCCGAGCGGATGCCCGGAACACCGCAAGCGGGCAACCCCACTCCGCCGCGCGAGGTCTAAGTTCGGTGATGCATACGGTCTATGTCGGGCTGGGGTCGAACCTCGGCGACCGGCAGAGCACGATCCTCGGCGCCCTCCAGCGCCTGCGCCGCGAGGCCCGGGTCGAGGCCGTGTCGTCCTACTACGAAACCGCTCCGGCCGCCGGGGTCGCGGGCCCGAAGTTCCTCAACGCCGCGGCGAAACTGACCACGCCGCTCGAACCTCTCGCGTTCGAGGCCTTCATCCGCGGCGTCGAGACCGCGATCGGCCGGCAGACCCGTACCCCGCTCGACGCACGGCCGATCGACATCGACATCCTGCTGATCGACGACCGCATCGCCGACTTCGGCCGCTTCGAGGTCCCGCATCCGTACCTTGCGTCGCGGGCGTTCAACCTGATCCCGCTGGCCGAAATCGCCGCCGGCGTCGTCGAGCCGCGCAGCGGCAAGACGATCGGCGAGCTCGCCACCGCGGTCGACGCGAGCTGGATCACGCGCAAGACGCGCGCCGTCCACTTCGTCGCGAACCGCCAGGAAGAAGAGCCCGAGGTGCGGCTTTCGCTGAACCGGGTCGGCGTCTCGTCGGTCAAGCACATCATCCGTCTCAACGTCGGCGGCGAAGAGCGGGTGTTCAACGGCGAGTTCACGATGGTCGCCGACCTGGCGCCCGACAAAGCGGGCGTGCACATGTCGCGCTTTTCGGAGCTGCTCGAAGCGGCGACGCTCGACGTGCTCGCGCGGCCGGAAAAGCCGGCGCGTATCGAGGATCTTACCGAGCAGATCGCGCGGGAGATCGTCCGTTCGCAGGGCGCCTTGCGCGCCGACGTGCGGCTGCGCGCGGAATTCGGCCTGGAGCGCTGGACGCCGGTGAGCGGCAAGCGGACGGAAGAGACGTATACGCTGATCGGGATCGCGCACGCGGATGCGTTCGGCACGCGCCGCATCGTTGGCGTCGAAGCGGAGGGGATGACCGCCTGCCCGTGCGCGCAGCAGATGGTGCGCGAGCACTCGCTGCGCGAGCTGATCGAGGCCGGCTTTTCGGAAGCCGACGCCGGTCGCGCGCTCGACGCGCTGCCGGTTGCGACCCACAACCAGCGCGGTCGCGGCAGCGTGTTCATCGGCGCCGAAGCGCCGTTCTCGGACGAGATTCGTGCCGAGGACCTGGTCGAGATCGTCGAGTCGTCGATGTCGAGCGAGACGTACGACCTGCTCAAGCGACCGGACGAATTCTTCATCGTGAACAAAGCGCACCACAACCCGAAGTTCGTCGAAGACGTCGTGCGCGGCATCCTCGCGCGCGTGCTCGACGTGTACGGCGATTTCCCCGACACGACGTACGTCGGCGCGACCCAGCTCAACTACGAATCGATCCACAAACACGATGCGTTCGCGGAGGCGTTCGGCCTGTTCGGTGAGTTCCGCCGCGAGCTGCGCGACGGAACGCACGTCGCCGGCAAGACCGATCTCGCCGGCTGGCTTGGCACCCAGCCCTCGCCCGTCGTCACCGTTTGAACGACGCCCGCCGCGTGCGCGACTTTGAAGTCTGGGCGTCGCCGGAGCCGACGGTGGCGCGCGTCGATGCGGAGCGATACGTCGATCAGCTCGCGCTGACGGGACACGGCGACCGGGAGGGCGACATCCGGCTGCTCGCGTCGCTCGGCGTCGACGCCTCGCGCACGCCGGTGCTCTGGGAACGCACGGCACCAAACGATCCGCTGCGCGTCGATCTCGGCTCGGCGCGTCGCCGCCTCGGGGCGCTCGCCGGCGCGGGAATCGAACCGATCGTCACGCTGCTGCACCACGGGAGCGGTCCGCGCTACACCGACCTGCTCGATCCGGCATTCCCCGCGCTCTTCGCCGACTACGCCGAGACGGTCGCGCGCGCGTTCCCGTGGGTGCGGCGCTGGACGCCGATCAACGAACCGTTGACGACGGCGCGATTCTCGACGCTGTACGGCGTGTGGTATCCGAACCTGCGCAGCGACCGGGCGTTCGGCCGTGCGCTCGTCCACCAAACGCTGGCCCAGCAGGAAGCGATGGCGCGCATCCGCGCGATCGTGCCGAACGCCGAGTTCGTGTTGACCGAAGACCTGCAGCGGTTCGCCGCCGGCGACGGCGCGGCGCGCGGCTACGTCGACTTCCTGCGCGAGCGGATGTACGTCTCGATCGAGCTCGTCGCCGGCCGCGTCGACGCGGCGCATCCGCTCACGTCGTATCTGGTCGACCGGTGCGGCGTGCTTCCCGCGGAACTTGCCGCGGTGCGGGCCGGTGCGACGCGGCCCGACCTCGTCGCCTTCAACCACTATCCGCACTCGGAACGCTATCTCTTCAGCGCCGAGGACGGCTCCGTCGGCGACGTGCCGGCGGTGTACGTGGCGGGGCAGCCGCCGCCGCGCGCGGCGCCACTGCTTTGGGAGGCCGCGGAGCGGCTGCGCCTGCCGCTCGCTCTCGGTGAGGTGCACGTTCACGGCACGGCCGGCGAGCGCGTGCGCTGGCTCGCGCAGCACGTCGACGACGTCAGGACGCTGCGCGACGCGTCGGTCGATCTGCGCGCGATCGGCGTGTGGGCGGCCTTCGGCATGACGGACTGGCATTCGCTCCTGCGTGAGGACGCCGGCATCTCCGAGGACGGCATCTTCACGTTTGCCGGAGCGAACGGCGTTCCGGAACGCACGCCGCTCGCGCAAGCGGTAGCCGAGCTGGCCGCAAGCGGGCGCGTCAGCAGCGTGGACGCCGAGGGCTGGTGGGACAGGCCCGATCGCTTCATCCCGCCGGCCGAAATGCATGCCCGCTACGCGCTCGGCATCCCCGAAGGCAACCATCTGGTGCGGTCCGCGGCCCAATCGCGGGCATGATAGACTTTCGTCCCCTCGGGAATACGGCCAACGGAGGGCACGATGGACGATCCGCTGAGCCGCGCGCTGGAAGATGCGCCCCGACCCCGACGAGGTGAGGAACGTCGCGACGAAGTCTCGCATCACCGTTCGCCGCACGCGCCCGCGCTCGGCGTCGTGCTCGATCAGTTGCGCGGCCAATTGGTCGAAGCGCTGGCGATTCCGTTCTTCGACGCGGGCTTAGCCGTCCAAATGGTACCGGTTACCAAGCACGCGCTCTCGGAGATGGGCGCGGTGACGATCGTCGCACGGAAGAAGGAGCCTGCGTACGAGGCCGAGGTTTCGATCGAGGTGCGCTGCGACCACGCGGAGCCCGCCGACGACGCCGCCGATACGGGCGCGTACGAGGTGCGCGCGCGGTCGCACGTGCGCTGCGACGACGCGCGCGGCCGCAGCGAACGCGGCGTCGCCGTCACCGTCCGCGAGATCGGCGGCTCGTTGCGCCTCGATGCCGCTCTCCTACGCGAGGACTTGGCGGCGGCGATCCGGTCGATCGGCAAAGTCTCCTAAGCGGAGCCGAGGGCGCTCGTCGAATCTTCGCCGCCACGATTTCATCGGAAAGTGCCGGTGTATCGGGGCGCCGGTACGGAATTGCCGAAGTGGGTCGCGATGGCGCGTCGCGCTGCCTCGAAGCGGGTCCATTCGTCTCCGTCTTGGAGGCTTGGGAGCGTGACGACTTCGCCTTGATCGAGCCCCGCGAGCGCTGCATCGACCATGTTTTCGGCCGACATCACGATTGACGGCGGCAGGTCCTGGTATGGCAGGCCGGCGAGGGCCCAGAGATCGGTTGCGGTTGCGGCGGGGAGCACCGCTTGGATGCGGACGCCTTTGTCGGCGAGCTCGTGCTGCAGCGATTGCGTGAACGCGATGACGTAGGCTTTGGTCGCGCCGTACACGCCGTTGAGCGTCTCCGGGAAGATGCCCACCGTCGATGCGATGTTGACGATCGTGCCTGCGCCGCGCGCGACGAATGCCGGGGCTGCGGCGTAGGTGAGGCGGGTGAGCGCCGTGACGTTGAGGGCGATCATGTCTTCCATCTCGTCGACATCGGCGCTCAGGAGCGGAGCGATGGAGAGGGTCCCGGCATTGTTGACCAGCAGAGAGATGCTGGAATCGTTGCGGAGCGTCGCCTCGACCTTCGCGAGATCCGCCTCGTCGTTGAGATTCGCAGGAAGCAGCGTAACGGATCGTCCGGTCTCGCGCCTCAAGCGGGTGGCGAGCTCCTCGAGCGGCGTCTCGCCGCGCGCTGTGAGGATCAGGTCGTAGCCACGCTTTGCGAGGCGGTCGGCGTACACGGCACCGATGCCGCGAGAGGCGCCGGTGATGAGGGCGGTTCCGTTGGAGGGAGTATTCACGATGGAGTCCTTTAGATTTTTGGGCCTAGGCCCGCAGAGATGTTTGCGCGTTGCGCGAGTCCCCGGCCGAACGAGAAGTTCTCGCCGGGGGCTTCGGTGAGTTGGATCATGAGGTCGTCCGGCGAAATTCCGGCCGCGGCGACGACTCGCGCGTTGAGTTCCGCGAGCAGGGCGAGGCGCGTCTCTTTCGGGCGGCCGGCGATGAACGAGAGCTCGAGGAGAATGAAGTCGTCGGAGTACGTCAGCCCCAGAAACGACGGCGTGTGCAGGAAGCGATTCGGCGGAAGCACGTGGATGATCTGGAAGAAATCGTCCGGCGGGATCTGCAGCACGCCGATCAACGCGTCCTGGACCGCTTTGGAGACGCTGCTTAGCCGCTCTTCGTCGTAGCGTCCTTCACGGACGTGGATTTTTGCGATTGGCATGTGCGGTCCTTAGGCGAGCGTCGCGGAGAAATTACTCTCCACGACGGAGCGCAGCAGATCGCGGAGCTGCGACGCGCGGTCGCTCCCGAGTGCACCTTCGAATTGTGCTTGAGCTTTGGCCCAGTCGGCGACGGCGGCTTCGAGCCGGGCGAGTCCGCTCTTGGTGAGCTGGAGTTGCTTGCTTCGAGCGTCGTCGCGCCCTTTGGTTACCGCGATCAGACGCCGGCGCTGCAGCGGGAGGATGTTCCGTCCCAGCGTGGTCCGGTCCATCACCAGGTCTTTCGCCAGCGCGTTGATGGTGGTCGGGCCCAAGGCCTTCAGCCTGGCGAGGATCGAGAACTGGGTAGCACGCAGCCCGGCGCCGGCCAGGCGCTGATCGTACATCTGGGTGACGTACCGGGCGGCCTCGCGCAACGCCGTGCAGTTGCAGGGAACGGATGAATCGGACGATAGGGGCATATACGCATAAGTATAGGCGTAGATACGCATATGTCAAGATAGGCGCCCGCGCTAGCGCAAGCGGTTGCTGGGCTTGCCGCAAGCGGCCGCGCGCGATCCGGTCGATCGGGTAAGTGTCGTCAGCGGGTCGGGTCGAGCCGAATCGCGTAGAGGACGCGGTGTTCGTTCGCGTCCTCGTGACCCTCGTGCTCCTCGGCATGGCGTGCGTGCCCGCGCCTGCGGCGAGTTGGCCCGACCCGGCTGAGGGGACCTATGTCGTGCCGGAGTTTCGTTTTGCCGACGGCGAGACGATGCACGGCCTGCGCCTCCATTACGCCACGCTCGGTACGCCGCATCGCAACGCAGCCGGGCACGTCGACAACGCGGTCCTCGTCCTGCACGGAACCGGCGGCGATACCACGCAGTTCCTTCGCGACCGGTTTGCCGGCGTGCTGTTCGTTCCGAACGGCCTGCTCGACGCCCGCAAGTACTTCATCATCATCACCGACGGCATCGGACACGGCAAGTCGTCGAAGCCGAGCGACGGTCTGCACGCGAGCTTCCCACACTACGGCTACCGCGACATGGTCGCCGCGCAGCATCTCGTGGTGGCGGAAGCGCTGCACGTCGATCACCTGCGGCTTGTGATGGGGACGTCGATGGGCGGGATGCAGACGTGGCTGTGGGGCGAGACGTATCCCGCGATGATGGACGCGCTCATGCCGCTCGCGAGCCTGCCGATCCAGATCTCCGGCCGCAACCGCGTCTGGCGCGACATGATCGTCGACGACATCCGCAGCGACCCGGACTATCACGACGGCGAGTACGCGACCGAGCCGCTGCACGGTTTGAGCGCCGCGTGGAACGTCGAATGGATCTTCGGTTCGGCCCCGCTGTACGATCAGACGCTGCTGCCGACGCAGGCCGCCTCCGACGCGTACTACGCGAATACGCTCAAACCGGTCGTGCAGCACCTCGACGCCAACGATATGATCTACCAGTTCGAGGCGTCGCGCGACTACGATCCTCGCGCGGACCTCGGCAAGATCACCGCGCCGCTCCTCGCGATCAACAGCGCCGACGACCAGATCAACCCGCCGGAGCTCGGCATCGTGGAGCGCGAGATCACGAAGGTACGTCACGGCCGGTTCGTTTTGCTCCCGATCACTTCCGACACGCGCGGCCACGGAACGCACACGCTCCCGGCCGTGTGGGGCGAGTACCTGCGCGGCTTGCTGTCGATGACCCGATCGTAGCGTGCTTCCTCGCGCCTTCGTGGCGGGGCTGCATCTGCGCTGGGACGGCGTCTCGCAGCGGCCGCATCACCTTTTGAGCCGCATCGCGCGCAACGTGCCGGTGATCGTCGTCGAAGAGCCGTTCGCGGCGCACGAGGATCGCGACGTCGTCTTCCGCGATCGCGGGGTTACCGTGGTTCGGCCGTTGCGCCGGCGCGGCTGGTCGTTGCCGCTGGTGGACGACGCTGCGATCGCCACCGCGCGCGGGCTGGCCGGTGACGGACCGGCGGGCGTATGGCTGTATACGCCAATGATGCACGCGCTCGCCGATGCGTTCGCGGCCGCGCCGCTGGTGTACGACGTGATGGACGAACTGACGCAGTTCGATTTCGCGCCGGAGGGGATGGCGGCCAGCGATCGTGCGGTGCTCGCGCGCGCCGATCTGGTGTTCGCCGGCGGACGGTCGCTGTACGCCGCGCGTGCCGCGCTGGGCGCGAAGGTGCGCTGCGAGCCGAGCGGCGTCGAATTCGAGCGTTTCGCGGCGGACGTCGCGCCGCACCCCTTGCCGGCCGGCTTGCGCGGCCCGGTGTTCGGCTACGTCGGCGTCGTCGACGAGCGGATCGACGTCGCGCTGATCGAAGCGCTGGCCGATGCGTTCCCGGGCGGCCACGTCGTGCTGATCGGCCCGGTGTTCAAGCTCGATCCGGCGCGACTTCCGCGCCGTCCGAACGTGCACCTCACCGGCGCCGTGCCGTACGACGCGCTGCCGTCGTGGCTGGCCGGCATCGACGTGGCGCTGATGCCGTTCGCGCGCAACCGCGCGACCGAGTTCATCTCGCCGACCAAGACGTTGGAATACTTCGCCGCCGGAAAGCCGGTCGTCTCAACGAGCATCGCGGACGTCGTCGCGGAGTTCGCGGACACGGTCTACGTCGCCGACGGCGCCACCGCATTCGCGGCGGCCGCGAGAGAAGCGCTGCGCGCCGAGCCGCAGCGCATCGCTCGTGGGATCGAGCACGCGCGCGCTCGGACGTGGGACGCGATTGCACAAAGGATGCTGGATGCCGTCGCGTCGCTCTGAAGATCCGCTCGATATCGCGCGGACGTTCCGCTTCCTGCGCGGGCTCAAGCGCAACAACGATCGCACCTGGTTTCACGCGCATCGTACCGATTGGGACGGCCACGTGCGGCATGCGTGGGAAGACCTCGTCACGATGCTATTGCTCGACGCGAGCGCGGTCGACGGCCGGCTCGCGCACGTGGATCCGCGCGCGTGCTTGTTCCGCCTGGCAAACGACACGCGGTTCCACAAGGGCAAGGCTCCCTACAAGCCGTGGCTTTCCGCTTGGCTGTCGCCGGGCGGCAAGAACGGCGCGTTTGCCGGGTACTACTTTCACGTGGCGCCCGGCGAGACGCACATCTCGGCCGGGATCTACGTGCCGGTGAAGCCGGCGCTCCACGCGCTGCGCACGGCGTTCGCCGACGACGACGCCGACGCGCGCGCGTTCGATCGCCTCCTCAAGGCGAAGGCGATACGGCCGTACCTTCCGCTCGACACCGAGCCGCTGCGCGTGACGCCGCGCGGTTTTCCGAAGGTGCACCCGCGGGCGGAGCTGATCCGTGCGCGCAACTATCTCGTGCGCCGTGACGTGCCGGACGAGGAGCTGCAGCGGCGCGGCGCGTTCGCCGCGTTTCGCGACGCGATCCGCGCCACCGCGCCGTTCGTTCTCTGGCTCGACGCGCACACGCGACCGGCCGATGAGTTCGAAGACCTCGAGTGGGACTAGCGCGCCCGCTCAGGTGTGTCAGCGCACAGCCAAGAGTGCTTGCGCGCTGGGGCATTTCTATTCGGCGCTGATACCTTACGCCAATACCCTGTTGACAGCGCCGTCCAAACGATGGTACCTTCCACTCGATGTTGCCCAACCTGCGCTGTTGCTGTCCGTGCCGTGTTTCTTCATGTTCGACACGTTGGTTGGGATTGTTGCTTCTGTAGTCGCACCGCCGGTGCGCGCTCAGCACGACGTCTCGCACTAACGGCGAGAGGTCGTTTTTTCATTGTTTCCCCGAGGCACACATGCAAACATCGAGCGTCACTTCTTTAGATGACGAACGGCACGATCCGCGCTGCTTCGTGCGTCCGGAACTCGTGCCGGAAACCGTCGCAACGAACGAGCGCGGGGCCAGTTCGATCGCACTCACCCGGCGCGAACGTGAGATTGCACTCTTGCTCATCGATCAATTGTCGAATCGAGACATCGCATCCAAACTAGCCATCAGCGAACGCACCGTCGAGCATCACGTTCAATCGGTGCTCGGCCAGCTGCATCTGCGGAGCCGTTTTCAAGTCACGGCCGACCTCATTGCCGTCACAAGCTTTTCAACGAAGACCCGGCGAACATGAACGTTACCCTGGCAACCGCGTCCGGAGAAATCGAGATCCGGCTCGATACCGATCGCGCACCGCAAACAACCGCAAATTTCTTGCACTACGTTCGAAATCGACACTATGACGGTGGGTGCTTCTTTCGCACCGTCACGACGTCGCCCGACAATCAGCCGAACATGACGGTCCGAATCGACGTCATCGAGGCGGAGCCCGCATCGAAAGACACCGAACGGCCACCGGTCGCATTTGAGCCGACCAGCGAAACCGGCATCCTGCACCGCGACGGAACCATCTCGATGTCGCGCGATGCAGAACTGGCATCGGGACGTGGCAACGTTTTCATTTGCGTCGGCGACCAGCCGCAGCTCGACGACGGCGGCATGCCGGCCATTCACGGGCTCTTCTCTCGCGGATTCGCGGCGTTCGGCCACGTCGTTCGCGGAATGGACGTCGTGCGGAGCATCCATGAGTCGCCTCGCCGCGAGCAATCATTGACTCCGCCGGTTACCATCGTGCGCGCAACGGCCGCGGAAGCGGGCGAAGCGGCGCTCCTAGATGGCGCACGTACCGCCGATGCAAGCGTCATCGGACGGTAACCAGCGTTCGATCATTGCAATGACCTCTCGTTCGCTCGGCGAGCGCGACTCATCCCATTCGATGCGCTCGACGAGCGTGCCCGATCGATACAGTGCGATCGCCATTAATGCAGGTGTGCCGAGTGCGTGTCCGGGCATCGCAACGTCGCGG
>JAQBPM010000211.1 GCA_028287525.1 Vulcanimicrobiota bacterium
GGCGTGGCGGTACGCTGACGGCGTAACGCCGGCCATCTTCCCGAAGGTGTCACTAAATTTGCCCTGGCTCGTAAAACCGGCGCGTTGCGCGATGCTCGCGACGGTGTCGTCAGTCGTTCGCAAGAGCGTCTTGGCCCGTTCGATCCGCCGGGCGATGAGATAGCGATACGGCGACACTCCGTATTCGGCCTTGAAGGCGTGCGCGAAACGGCTGACGCTCAGCGCCGCCAATGAGGCCAGTTCGCAGAGCGAGATCTTCCGATCCAGATGGGTTTCGACGAAGTCCGTCGCAGCCGTGAACCGGCTCGTCGCGCGATCGGCGCGCAGAGCTTCGCTCGACACGGTGGAGCTGCCGGCCTGACTCAGCACGAGTTGGACGATCGCGGCGAGTGCTTCCTCGTACACCTTGGGCAAACTGTTGGGTGCGTGACGCGCGGTGTCGCGTCGTTCCGTGATGCCCGATTCGATCGGGCCGGTTCGCCCGCGCGATGTCGTGACCATGATGCACGAACGCTAGCAGCATTTTCTGAGATTTCTCCGCGCGAGCGTGGCCCTGTTGTTCCCAGGAGAGACAGGGCTCTCGCTACGGCCGACCGCACGCGGTACGGTTCATCGGCAGAAACGTATCTCCAATGCCGGGTCACGGCAATCACAGCGAAGGAATGGGAATGCTGCAACGCGACTCGTTCAACGTCGACGTGGTCGCGAAGCCGCAGTTCACCGGCATCGGACGATCGCGCTGGCTGCGTCTGCTCGGCCCCGCGTTCGTCGTCAGCATCGGCTACGTCGATCCCGGGAATTGGGCCACCGATCTTGGTGCGGGTGCGTACGGCTATCAACTTCTGTGGGTCGTGCTCGTCGCGAGTGCGATCGCGATCGTTCTGCAGTTGGCGGTTTCGGAGCTGACGATCGCCACGGGTGAGGATCTCGCGACGCTGATCTCGCGGCGCTGGCCGCGATGCTCGTCGCTGTTCTGGGCGATCTTTCAGGGCGCGGCGGTCGCAACCGACATCGCGGAATTCAGCGGCATCGTCCTCGGCGTGGAACTGCTCTTTCACTGCTCGCTCATCGTCAGCGTGATCGCCGGGCTCGCCATCGTTGCGGCGATCCTTACCCTCACCGACCGCACCTCGAAGGGTCTGGAATACGCGCTTCTCGCGGCCGTCGGAATTATCTCCATCGGCTGCCTCTACGAGCTCGCGATCATGCATCCGGCGTGGGGTGCCGTCCTGCACGGCGCAACGGTCCCGCGCGTCCCCGACGCGGCCGCGGTCGTCATCGCCGTGGGCATCATCGGCGCGACCGTCATGCCGCACAATCTCTTCCTGCACTCCTCGCTCATCCTCAAGAACTGCACCGAGTGCACCGGCGAGGAGCGCAAGAGCCGCGGGCGCTTTTTCACGCGCGAAACGCTCGTCGCGCTCAATGCCGCGGCGGCGATCAACGCCGCGATCCTGATTGTCGGCGCGGCGCTCCGCGGCGCTCACGGCTCGTTCGAGAGCGCGTTCGCCGAGCTCGTCCCGGCCGGCGCCGGCGCGGCCGTCGTTTTCAGCGGCGCGCTGCTGGTCTCCGGGATCGCCGCATCGACCACCGCGACGGTTTCGGGAGACTACATCTTCGCCGCGTTCTCGCCGCTGCGCGTCTCGCCGGTCGTGCGGCGCGCGATCACCATCATCCCCGCTGCGCTCCTCATCGCGACAGGCGTCAGCATCCCCGGCCTGCTCATCTGGTCGCAGGTCGCGCTCGCGCTCGTTCTGCCGATCGTCCTGGTTCCGCTCGTCATCATCATGTCGCCCGTTTGCGGCCGCAAGCTCGTGGTCTCGACCGCCGCGATGGCGGCACTCTGCGTCGCATTCGACGCGGTCATGATCGCGCAGACGATCCACGGCTGACCGGCACGCCTATTTCATCCCTTCATCTTAGTCACAACCCGTCTCAGGAGAACGCATGGAAGACCAAACACCTGACGCCGCGACTTCACGCGGCCGATTCCTCGGAGCGGCGGCGCTGGTCGCCGCGACGACCGCGCTGGCGGCGCGCGGTGCGAGCGCGCAAACGGTCCAGGAAGGGCTTGCGGGGCGGAACAGTGCCGCGATCACCGATCCCGGGCCGAAGAACCCGGCGTTGACGAATCTTTTTCCCGACGCGTACGTTCCGCCGATAACGGACCACGGTCTCCCGCCCCAGTTCTGGAGTTCGTTCAACACGGCGCGCCGGCGGATCCAAGGCGGCGGGTGGGCGCGTCAGGTCAATGTCCATGACTTCCCGATCTCGAAAGAGATTGCGGGCGTCAACATGCGCCTCGACGCGGGCGGCATCCGCGAGCTGCACTGGCACGTCGCCGACGAGTGGGCGATCATGCTGACCGGCCATTGCCGCATCACCGCGCTCGACTACGACGGGCGCCCGTTCGTGAGCGACGTCAACAAGGGCGATCTCTGGTATTTCCCGGCCGGAGTTCCTCACTCGCTGCAGGGCCTCGATCCGGAGGGCTGCGAGTTCTTGCTGGTCTTCGACCAGGGTGACTTCTCCGAGGAAGACACGACGCTGATCTCGGACTGGACCGTCCACACGCCGCACGAGGTTCTCTCGAAGAACTGGGGGATCTCGATCAGCGAGGTCGACAAGGCGATGTCGCAGCTGCCGGCCGCAGGCCGTTGGATCTTCCAAGCGCCGGTCCCGCCTGCGCTGGGCGCGGACCTGCGCGGTGCCGCCGACGGCGGTCCGCTCTCGCCCACCAACTTCGCTTTCCACACGTTCAGCATGCAGCCCACGAAGCAGACGAAGTCGGGGAGCGTGCGGGTCGTCGACTCGACGAACTTCACCGTCTCGAAGAACATCGCGATGGCCTACGTCGCTCTCAAGCCGGGCGGGCTGCGCGAGCTTCACTGGCATCCTGATGCCGACGAATGGCAGTACTGGATCTCGGGGAAGGGCCGGATGACGGTCTTCTTCAACGCCTCGACGGCGCGCACGCAGGACTTCAACGCCGGCGACCTCGCCTACGTCCCGCGCACGCTCGGCCACTACATCGAGAACACCGGGAGCGAGGATCTCATCTTCCTCGAGATGTTCAAAACCCCGAAGTA
>JAQBPM010000248.1 GCA_028287525.1 Vulcanimicrobiota bacterium
GAACGCGGAAGAAGCGATCACATCTCTGCGGGAAAGCGTGGGCCCGGCTGGATTCGAACCAGCGCGCTACCAGTTATGAGCCGGCTGCTCTACCGCTGAGCTACGGGCCCGTAGCGCCTATCCCTTCGACAGGGCGGTAAAGGCTCTCTTTCCGGGGTAGCGCGCCGTCGTGGGGCCGAGCTCGTCGGCGATCGCCATGAGGCGGTTGTACTTGGCGGTCCGGTCGCTGCGGGCCAGCGAGCCGGTCTTGATCTGGCCCGCACCCGTGGCGACCGCGAGGTCGGCGATCGTCGTGTCCTCGGTCTCCCCCGAGCGGTGGGAGATCACCGCGCGATAACCGGCCTTATGGGCCATCTCCACGGCGTCGAGCGTTTCGGTGAGGGTCCCGATCTGGTTCACCTTGACCAGGATCGCGTTGGCGCTGCCCTCGCGGATACCCCGTTCGAGCCGCTCGACGTTGGTGACGAAGAGGTCGTCGCCGACCAGCTGGACGCGTGCCCCGAGCGTACGGTTCAGCAGCTGCCAGCCTTCCCAGTCGTCCTCGCCCAGCCCGTCCTCGATCGAGACGATCGGATAGTTGCGGCAGAGCCCTTCGTAGAGCCCGACCATCTGGGCCGAGTCGAACGGATGGTCGTCCGGCTTGTGCGGCCAGTATTTTCCGTCGTGAAAGAATTCCGTCGCGGCGGCATCGAGCGCGATGCCGACCTGCTCGCCGGGCGTGTAGCCGGCCTTCTCGATCGCTTTCACGAGCATCGTGAGCGCGTCGTCGATGGTGTCGAGTTTCGGCGCGTAGCCGCCTTCGTCGCCGACGAGCGTCTGGTGGCCCGCGTCGTGCAGCGTCTTCCCCAGCGTGTGAAAGATCTCCGCACCGCAGCGCACGGCGTCGGCGATGTTCGTCGCGCCGAGCGGCACGATCATGCACTCTTGGAATTGCAGCGCGCCCTCGGCGTGCTTGCCGCCGTTGATCACGTTCATCATCGGCACCGGCAGCGTCGCCGCGGACGGCCCGCCCAGATACCGATACAGCGGCACGCCGAGCGAGACGGCGGCGGCCCGCGCGACGGCGAGCGAGACGCCGAGCAGCGCGTTCGCGCCGAGGTTCGCTTTGTTCGGCGTTCCGTCGAGCTCGATCAAGGTGCGGTCGATCTCGCGCTGCGACGTTGCATCGAGCCCTTCGAGCGCCGGCCCGAGGATTTCGTTCACGGCGGCGACGGCTTTGAGCACGCCTTTCCCGTTGTAGCGTTTCGGATCGCCGTCGCGCTTCTCGACCGCTTCGTGCGCGCCGGTCGAGGCGCCCGATGGGACGAGCGCCTCTTCGACGGCGCCGAACGAGGTCGCAACTGCGACGGCGATCGTCGGATTTCCGCGCGAGTCGAGGACTTCGCGGGCGCGAACGCTTTCGATGAGGGGGCGGCCGTTGCCGCGCAGCGACTCGATCGACATCACACTATTTCGCGGCGAGCCAGATTGCGAGCGTGTGCGCGCGCGGAAACAGTTCGTCTTCGCTGAAGAAGATCGGGATCTCGCGTTCGGCCGACGCGGGTGCGTCCGACCCGTGTACGAGGTTGCGGCCGATCGTCTGACCGTAGTCGCCGCGGATCGACCCCGGCACCGCCTTGATCGGGTTGGTCGCGCCGATCGTGGTACGGCACCCTTCGATCGCGTCTTCGCCCTCGATCACCATTGCGACGACGGGCGTGGCGGTGATGTAGTCGACGAGGCCGACGAAGAACGGCTTGCCGTCGTGTTCGGCGTAGTGCCGCTTCGCCTGCTCCTGGGTGACCTGCATCAATTTCAGGCCGAGGATCGAGTAACCGCGCCGTTCGAAACGCGCGAGGATCTCGCCGACGAGTCCGCGGACGACCGCATCGGCTTTTGCAAGAATCAAGGTCCGTTCGAGTGCCATAGCGGAGGGGCTATTTGTGCCGGACGATGACGTACCTCTCCTCGACGCAGCTCGCGTGCGCAGCGCGCTTGCCGGAACCCGCTTCGCCGACGTGCGCGCCGTGCGCGAAACGCGCAGCACGAACGACGACGCGGCGGCGCTGCTCGGCGATCCGACGGCGGCCGGTGCGACCTTGGTCGCAGAGTTCCAGACGGCCGGCCGCGGGCGCAAAGCGGGACGCGCCTGGATCGCCCCGGCCGGCAGCGCGCTGCTCTTCACCACGATCCTGCCGGTGAACGTCGCCGCCGGCGCGCTGTGGGCCGTGCCGTTCTGGGCGGCGCTCGCCGTCGCCGACGGGGTGGAGGAGGGCTGCGGCGTGCGGCTCGACCTGCGCTGGCCGAACGACCTCGATCTCGGCGCACACAAGGCCGCCGGCATCCTCTGCACGTCGCGGGTGGCCGGCAACGAGGCGCAGGTCGGCTGCGGCATCGGCCTCAACGTGCGCCGCCCCGCCGATCCCGCGATCGCAGCGATCGTTCCGCCGCCGGCGTACCTCTCCGACGGCGCGCCGCAGGTCGAACGGGAGACCGTGCTGGCCGCCATCCTCGGCGCGATGGACGGCCTGGTCGACGCGCTCGCCAGCCCGGACGCGATCGCGCGCGCCTGGGAAGAGCGCGCGGGGCTGCGCGGCCGGCCCTATCGGCTGCGGCTCGACGCCGACGAATCGGTGATCGCGGGGACCGCGGTGCGGCTCGACCACGAAGGCGGCCTCGTCCTCGACGTCGACGGCCGCGAGCGCGTCGTCCACCTCGCGGACGCGCGCGTCGTGACGTAGACGATTAGGGGCGGTTACGAGAGCGTCTTGCTGAGCACGACGCAGGCGTGCTCGTCACCCGGCCATTTGAACAGGCCGACGCCGCGGAACCCGCGCCGGTGATAATAGGCGACGAGCGGCGCGTTTTTCGCGGCGGTCTCGCACGCCAGCTCGGTCTTCGCATCTTCGCGCGCGAGCTGCTCGAGCGCATCGAGCAGTGCGATCCCGACACCGCCCTTCTGCTTTCCGGGCGCGACGGCGAATTGACCGAAGGTCCCGACTCCGGGCCGCCGATACCATTCGATCGCGGCCGCTTCCGAGGTGGACGGCGCGCTGCAGTAGGCGACGGTACCGACCAGCGTCTGCCCGTCGAGCGCGACGAAGCCGATCCCGCGCGCCAGCCGCTCGCGCGTCACCGCGTCGTCCTGCGATGCGGCGACGTACTTCATCCCCTGCGCGACGTACGGCGCGTAGGCGGCGTTCAGCAAGGCCGTAATCGCGGCGACGTCGTGACGGTTCGGATCGAAGCGCTCGACCCGAACCGCCTCCGAGCTACCTTGCGACGCCGCCGAGTGCAACGTTCGCGGCCCCGAGCACCCTGATCGCGTTCGCTTCGGCCGCCGCATCGACGCTGAGCGCCAAGTTCGCGGTCGAGGTGACGCTCGCCGGTTTCGGGATCATCTTCGCCGAGACGCCCCCGTCTTTGAGCGTTTTCGTCGCGATCATCGTGTCGGCGTTCGAGGAGAAGTACAAAACGACGTCAGGCATCGGTCGTCACTTCGAGCCGGTCACCAATTTGTTGAGGCCGGCGGCGACCTCGTTGAGCTCGCCGACTCGCGCGACGGCCTGCTGTGTGCGCTCCGCCATCTCGGTGGCCAACGCATCGATGACGACGACATCGCCGAGGATCTCCGCGTTGAGCGCGGAGGCGGCCAGGATCTTTT
The DNA here is from genome assembly GCA_028287525.1 of Vulcanimicrobiota bacterium. GTDB lineage: Bacteria > Vulcanimicrobiota > Vulcanimicrobiia > Vulcanimicrobiales > Vulcanimicrobiaceae > Vulcanimicrobium. The sequence goes on from JAQBPM010000248.1 coordinate 3,644, forward strand.
CCGAGACGCCCTTCGCCGTCGCCACGCCGCCGCTCGACGGGCCGTCCGCCTCGGTCGCGGCCTGCATCAGCAGATCGCCCTGTTTCTCGACGGCTTCGCGCGTCTGCGCGACGTGATCGCCGGAGACTTCGCTGCCGACGATGACCAGCGAGAGTTCCTTCGCCGAGTCGCGCACCTGGCGGCTGCGCGCGATCAGCTGGCGCGAGATGCGGTCGACGACCGGGATCGCGATGATCAAACCGATGACGATGCCGACGAGTCCCCACAGCACCAGCGAGCTCACGGTGTGCTGCTGGATGTCGGTGAAGGTCGCCAGCGGAACGCCGAACCAGCGCGCCGCGATCGGTTGATTCTGATCGTTGAGGAGCGGTTCGACGCGGGCTAGGTATTTGACCGATCCTTCGCGGTCGATCCCCGAATACGGCTCCTTGACGTGCCGCAGGTTTTCCGGCGCATTCTCGTCGACGAGCCGCGTTCCGTCGGGACGCGAGATCGAGCTCGAGATCAGCTGGTCGCCGAAGATCACCGCGGCCTTCCCGCCGAGCGCGTGCGCCGCCTGATCGACCACGTCGTAGTAGTGGTTCATCAGCAGGCCGCCGTACACCGCGCCGATCGTGCGCTGGTTCTCGTCCGAGATCGGCGTCGCGGCGATCAGCGCCAAACCCTGGGAGACGCCCTCGTGGCCCGAGGCCGCCGCTTCGATCTGCGGCAGGAGCTGTTCGGGCTCGAGTTCGTCGTGCGGCAGCACCGCCGCGCTATTGACGCTCTCACCGCTGAGCGCGCGCGCGATGTACGGCGAGCTCAGCTTGTTGCCGACCGCACCGGCGTTGGCACGCGCGATCACCCGGCCGCCCGGGTCGACGACGGTGAGGAACGAAAGTCCGCCCTGTCGCGCGATACCGGTCAGCGTCGTCTCGAGCACTTTCGTGTCGCGGCTCTTCGCTGCGCGTTTGATCGCATCGTTGATCGCCGACTGCGAGACGAGCAGCGAGACCGAATCCTTTTTCTGATCCCAATATCCGGCGAAACCGGTCGAACCGCTCGTCACTTGTTGTGAGGCGAGTTTGTTCAGGTCGGTCGCCATCGTCTGGCGCGCCGCGAGTGCGCTGATCGCGGTCGAGATCAGGATCGCCGCTAGCAGCGTCCCGATCATCTTCGTGCGCAGGCCGAGCTTCATGCGGGGGTCCCCTCCTTGCGATCCATGATGGTATACCGTCCGAGTTGGCCGTCGATCGATGCGGCCCGTTGGTTCATCTCTTCGACCGATCCCAAGATCCGCTGCGCCGCCGA
>JAQBPM010000255.1 GCA_028287525.1 Vulcanimicrobiota bacterium
GGTCGAGGCACGCCGAGACGTCACCGAGAGCGGCCTTCGTCTCGTCCTGATCGTCGCGGGCGTCATGCTCGCCGCGCTGATGCAGACGCTGGACACGACTATCACCAACGTCGCGCTCCCGAACATCCAAGGGAACCTCGGGGCGAGTCAGGACGAGGGGACGTGGGTCGTCACGGCCTACACGATCGCCGCGATCATCGTCATCCCGCTGACGCCGTGGCTGCAAGGCCGGTTCGGCCGCAAGAACTATTTCCTGGCGTCGATCGCCGGGTTCACCGTCGCGTCGATGCTTTGCGCGTGGTCCGGGAGTCTCGACCAGCTCGTCGGCGCGCGAGTCGTGCAGGGTGCCTTCGGCGGCGGACTGCTGGCGACGTCGCAATCGATCTTGCGCGACTCCTTCCCGCCGAAGCACCTCGGACTCAGCCAAGGGATCTTCGCGATCGGCGCCGTCATGGGACCCGCGCTCGGCCCTCCACTCGGCGGCTTTCTCGTCGACAACGCGTCGTGGAACTGGGCATTCGAGATCAACCTCGTCCCCGGCACGATCGCGATAGTGCTGCTGTTCCTGTTGCTGCGGGATCCCGAGGCGAAGCGCAAGCTTCCCATCGACGCGCCCGGGCTCGCGCTGCTCGCCGTCATGCTCGGCACCCTGCAGTACGTGCTGACCGAAGGGGAGCGGCGAGACTGGCTTTCGGATCCTGCGATTGCCTGGAGCACGGCGGTCTGCGCGTTCAGCTTCACCGGCTTCGCGTGGTGGGAACTCTTCGGGACGAAGACCCCGGTCGTCGACTTGCGTATCCTCACGAATCGCAGCGTCGCCGCCGGGACGATCCTCTCCATGGTGATCGGCGTCGCCGCTCTCGGCTCGTCCTACACGTTGCCGCAGCTCACCCAAGGCCCGTTGGGCTTCTCACCCTCACTCAGCGGTTTTTTGTTCCTGGTGCGCGCGTTCCCGATCATGCTCGCGACCCTGCCGCTCGTGTTCCTCGCATCGAAGATCGACACGCGCATCCTCGTCGGATTCGGCTTTCTCGTCGTCGGGATCTCCAGCGGCCTTTTGGCCTCCGCGACGACGTCCGACTCGTCGTTCGGTACGTTCGTCTTGCCGCTCATCCTCTCGGGGATCGGCATCGTGACGCTCTACATCCCGCTCTCGATCGCGGTCCTTGGCGCGACCACGCCGGAACAAGGTCCGAAAGCCAGCTCCTTTCTCAACCTCGCGCTGCAACTGGGCGGGTCGGCTGGGATCGCCGCGCTCACCGTCTTCGTCGACCAACGCGAAGCGTTCCATTCGACGATCTTGGCCGGGGCGGCGACGCTCGGCGGACTCAGCGATCGCGGCTACGCCGCGGGACCGGCGCAGATCACGCAGTTGGCACACCTCATCGACACGCAGTCGACCGTCCTCTCCTACGCCGACGCATCATATCTGATCGCGCTCCTCGGTGTGGTTTGTATTCCGCTCGTCTTTTTGCTAAGGAGGCCGAAAACGGCGCGTCGGACGGCGGAGATCAGCGAGTGAGCATCCGTAACAAACGCGTCGGAATCGAGAAACGTATCGAGCGAGTATCGCGTCTTCAGCGCCGTCATTACCGCGCCGACCGTTCTCCAGCGGCCCCGCGGCGACTTGCGGCTCGGAATCCGCGGGTTATTTTGTCGATCCGTCCTGGGCGTGCTGCGCCGCTTGTTCGATCAAGGCCGCGACGTCCTTGGGACGCGACTCGTAGACGGAATGGCTCGCGCCCTTGACCTCCACGACGTGGCTGTGGGCGCGCGCGGCGTACATGCGCTCGAGGTCAGGGCTGATGACCTCATCGGCATCCGCTACGAGCGCCCAGCTCGGCTTCACTTTCCAGGCCGGATTCGTCACGGGCGTGGTAAAGACGCTCGCTGCCGTTGGAATTTGCGAATGGGCCTCGAACTCGGCTTGCTCGCGCGGCAGATCCGCGGCGAAGAGCTCGTAGAATCTCGTGGGGTCGAGATAGGTGAAACCGTCCGGCGTCTTCTCGATCGCCTGAGCTTTGCTCAAAGGCGTCGGATACGGCTTGCCGTTGCCGGACTCGGTCTCGCCGGCATCCGGCTCGTGCGACGCGATGTAGACCAAACCGGCGACGTTCGGCGCGGTCCCCGCCTCGGTGATCACGGTGCCGCCATAACTGTGCGAGACCAGGATACACGGGCCTTGCTGCAGCGCGATGACACGCTTCGTGGCGGTAACGTCGTCATTGAGTGAGGTCAACGGCTCTTGAACGAGGCTGACGTGGTAGCCGTCCTTGATCAGGATCTCGTAGACGGGTTTCCAGCCAGAGCCGTCGACCCACGCGCCGTGAACGAGCACGATGTTTTTGACGGGTGCGGCAGACGCAGGCACGGCGGCCGTGCCGAGGACGAGGACGGCAGCGGCCGTCGAGGCGAGGCGTGTTTTTATGCTGATATTCATTTCACGGCTATGCTACGCCCCGGTTTTGTAGCGGTACAAGCCATGCCGACGACGCCATCGTTACGCGCCGCGTAACGATGGCAACTGCGTACTGGTCACGGAAGCTTCGTGTTCCGCCTGGCCTTTACCGGCGGAGGCGCCGAACCGGCGACGGTGCCCTTGCTCGCCGCGTAACGATGAGCCGCATCGATCAGACGGCGCAGCACGACGTGCTTCCGCTGCGACGCGAGAAATGCGACGCCGAAGACCCGCTGCGTCGGAACGGCCTCCCGCAGCCGGACCCGTGCGACGCGCGGATTGTCGTGATCCCTCATGCGCTCCGGAAGGACCGAGACGGCGAGCCCGGCACCAATGATCCCTTCGGCCGTGAAGATGTCGTCGCACGTGAACGCGATCCGCGGCGCGAAGCCGGCACGCGCGCAGGCTTCGAGCATCAAGCGCCGCGTCCCGAACCCCTCGCGAAGTACGACGAACGGACGATGGCGCACCTCGCGCAGATCGATCGCTGCGCGACGCGCGAGCGGATCGTTTGCCGGGATGCTGGCAAAGAAGCCCTCTGTGGCGAGAGCGATCGTGACGACTTCAGGCTGCGTGGGGAGAGGGGCGACGCAGACCGCGTCCAGCCCGCCGGAGAGTAATCGGTCGACGAGCGCGTCTGTCGCGCCGTGCGCCAGCTCGATCCGCACATTGGGTTGATGCGCCAGGACGTCGGCCATGAGGTCGGGGACGACGCGCAAACCCAGCGAGTACATGTAGCCGATGCGCATGACGTGGTGCTCGCGTCCGCCCGCGACGAGGACGGCATCGATCGCCTCCAAGCGAGTCCGCAGTATGCGCTCCGCCTGGTCGGCGAGGATTCGCCCGGGATGCAGCAGCCGAATGCGGCGGCCGTCGCGGCGGACTAATGGAACGCCGAGCCGGCTCTCAAGCGAGCGAACGGCGCGCTGAACGGCGGGGACCGAAAGCCCAAGGGCCTCGGCAGCGCGCCCCAGATGCTCGTGCTGCGCGAATGCGGAGAAGATCGTGAGTTCGTGAAAGCCGATGTCGTCCAGCTCCATGAACGAAACTTCGTGAGCGACGGGTTCGCGCCCGCATAAAAGACACCGCCGTGCTTCGCGGCAGTTGATTGCAACGAACCAGCGAAGCTCGTCGGAAGAGTATCTCCGGACCCTTCGCCGGCCCCGCCTCGGAAACGAGCATCGCTTGGCACCCGACGTCTCAGCGCAACGATCGACATTGCGGATCTGCCTCCTCGGGGGGCTTCAGCTGTTCGAACTTGGACGGCCGCTGAAGTTTTCCGCGCCGCCAAAGGCCGCCTCGCTGCTGGCGTTCCTTATCGTTCACCGCGCCCAGCAGACGTCGCGCGACGCCATCGCGTTCGCGTTCTGGCCCGACGACGACGAGGCTCGCGCGCGCGCGAACCTACGCAGGCACATCGCGCTGATTCTGCACGCGCTTCCGGTGAGCGCGGCGCAGCAGCCGATCCTTGCCGATACTCGTTCGCTTCGCTGGAATGCGCTCTATCCGTGCTCCATCGATCTCGCCGAGTTCGAGCAGTTCAGCGCCGAGGCCGACGGCGCGGCCGATGCGACAACCCTGTACCGCGGCGACCTCCTGCCGACCGTCTACGATACGTGGATCATCCCCGAGCGGGAGCGTTTGCGCTCGATGCACGGCGCGAATCTCGAGCGTCTGACGGAACGGTACGCGTCCGCCGGCGACTACGCGCGCGCCATAGCGACCACGCGGGCGCTCCTGCAGGACGATCCGTGGCGCGAGGACGCTCTGCGCACGTTGCTGGCGCTTCGTCATGCGGCGGGCGATCGCGCCGGGGCGCTGCAAGAGTACGAACGCTTTGCGGAGCGGCTGCGCCGCGATCTCGACACGGAGCCGATGCCCGAAACCGTCAGCCGGTACGAGTCCATCCTGCGCAGTCCCGATCCTTCGGCATCGGACCGGCTGACCTCCGCGCTCGAACGCTCGACCGTCCCCGCCACAATGCCATTCGTGGGACGCGGCGAGGAGCTGCTGCGCCTTCGCCAGATGTGGGTGCGCTCGATGCGCGGGTTCGGCGGCGTCGCGGTCGTCAGCGGGGAAGCCGGGATCGGGAAGTCACGGCTGCTCACGGAATTCGGCGCGACCGTTGCATCGCAGGGCGGCTCGATCGTCGTAGGCGCCGCCACATTTCCTGAAGCGACGCCGTATCAAGCCGTGATCGAAGCAATGCGCTCCGCGCTGCCGTCGATCGCGAGTTTGCCGCTCGAGCCGACGTGGGTGGCGGCAGCCGCGGACGTGCTGCCCGACCTGCGCGACGGCGACGCGGCGCTCCCGCGCCTTTCCGCCCTCGAGCCCGACCGGCAGCAAGACCGTCTTTTCGAAGCGGTGTGGCACTGTTTTGAAGCGCTGGCGTACATCCGGCCGCTCTTGCTCGTTTTGGAAGACATTCATTGGGCGGGACCGGCCACGATCGACCTCCTCGCCTATCTCGCCCGCCGAACGCGCGGCCATCCAATGCTGGTCGTCGTGACGTGCCGCGACGATGAGGCGGAACCCTCGAGTCCGCTGCGGGTACTGCGCCATGCGCTGCGCCGCAGCGGTTCCTTCGCAACGATTCCGCTCGGCGGAATCACCGAAGACGACGTCGCACTCGTCCTCGCGTCGGTGCTTGCAGGGTCGCACGCGGGAGCCGCTTTTGCAAAGCGCGCACACGAATTGTGCTGTGGGAACCCGTTTTTCTTGGCTGAGATCCTGCGCGACTGCGTGGCGGCCCCCTCAGCGCTCGCCGAGCCCGCCTTGCCGCAGAGCCTCGCCAGGTCGATCGAGACGCGCGTCACCGGCCTCTCGCCGGAGGCGCAATCTCTTGCGGCGATCGCCGCCGTCGTCGGTCGTGCCTTTACGATCGAAATCATCGCAGCCGCGGCCGGCACATCCGAGGGCGTCACCGTCCGATGCATGGACGAACTCCTTGACGCGCGGCTCATTCGTGCGGCGAGCAACGACGTGGGACGCGGCGGCGACGACTTCGCGTTCACCCACGACCTCATCCGCTCGCAACTCTATGCGCGCGTTCCGGAACCCGTATGCCGGCGCTTGCACCGGCGAATCGGCTTCGTGCTCGAAACGCAGCACGCGGGCGAGCCCGACGCACTCGCGATCGAGTTGGCCCTCCATTTCGACCGAGGCATGGAAGCCGAAAAGGCCGCTTCGGCTTACCTCGCATCGGCCCGGCAGGCGCTGCGTCTCTACGCGGACGGCGAGGCGCTCCTCGCGCTTTCGCGTTCCGCGGAACTCACCGGCGATCCGGACCTCCGAACGGAAGTCCTGTTGTTGCGCGAAGCGATCCACGGCCGTGCGGGACGCCGAACCGAGCAGCTCGCCGATCTCGAGGCTCTCGAGGCGCTGGCCGATGCGGCCAACGACGAGAGCCGCCGTTTGGAATGTATCCGGCGCCGTATCCTGTATGCGCGCGCGCTCGACGACGTGGACGGACAGCGGCGCGGCATCGAGCGCTTACGCGCCCGCCTCGCAACGGTCGAGAATCGTTACTGGGCCGCGTTCTGCAGCGAGGCCTCCGCCGCGCTGATGACGGCCATGGGCGAGTACGCCCAGGCACTCTCGAGCGCGCGCGACGCCGTCCTCGCATACAGAGAAGCCGGGAACGACGCCGGGATCGTCCGGTCGTTGTGCCTCATTGCGGACATCTCGACGCTTCGTGTAGATCCAGGCTCGTCGCAATCGGCGCTCGACGACGCGACGGCCATTGCGATTGCGTCGGGGAACGAAACGTCGATCGTCCGCGCGCTCGCGGCGTCGGCGCTCGCCGCATACATGTCCATCGACTACGAACGCGCTCGCCGCTCGGCGGAGCGGGGTCTGGATATGTGCCGCACGATCGGCGACCGCGAGGGCGAGGCCGACTTTCTTTTCCGCCTCGGGAACATCGCCGGCCGGCGCTTCGCCGTCGCCGACGCCGTCGACATGTACGCGTCGGCGACGGCGATTTACGACGCACTGAACAAGCCGCTGGGGCAGGCGATCGTGCTGCTCAACACCGCCTTGCTGTACCTCAAGTTCGGCGAGCACGCTGAGGCGCTCCGCGCGCTCAGAAGTGCGCGGGCGATCTTCCTCGAGGTGAACGATCTGCGCGGCCTCACGATCTGCGCGCTCAACCTTGGGATGGCGGCGTTTCTTCGGGGACGGTTCGCCGCAGCGCTGAGGCTTTCGCGCAAGGCACTCGCGCTGGCGCTCCGGCTCGGGAACCCGCAACTCGAATGTTCGGCCCTCGGCAACGTCGGCGCGGCGGAACGCGAACTCGGCGAACGCCAGGCATCGGTGACCCACTCCGAGGCAGCGCTCGACCGGCGCCGGAGGATGGCCCCGATGGACATCGGCTCGGACCTGGCCGACATGGGCCTGACCTACCTGCGCGCCGGCGATATGCTCGGTGCGTGCGCGATCGCCGAAGAGATCGAAGCGCTTCCGGCGCCGGCGCTCGAATCGGTGATGTTTCCGCAGAACGTGCTCTGGAGCGCGGCGCAGATCTATGACGCCGCGGGGCGGCCGGAGGCGTACGGACGCTCGGTTCGCCGAGCCGTTGCGCTGTACGACGAGCGGCGCGCCAAGATTCCCGAGGGGCCGTGGCGACGCACGTACGCGGTGCTCTCGTTCAACCGGAACATATGCGAGGCGGCTCGGCAATCGGACGCGCTTCGGACGCCTGGGAGCGTACACTTCGGGGCGTGACCCCCCCGAAGCCCCGGACCCGAGAGATGTTCGTCGTCGAGCTGTGGCGCGAACCGTCGCCTGACGGCGCCGCCGGCTCATGGCGCGGCATCGTGAAGCACGTGCCTCACGATGAGGAGCGATACATTGCGAGCCTTTCCGACGTGACCGCGTTCATCGCACGCTGCATCGAAGCGACCGTACCCCCCGGCGACGAGAGTGCGGCTTCGGACAGAATTCGGACGCCTCACTGATAGGCTGAGCATCGCACACTCGAAATTCGCCGGAAAGGCTGCTGCCGTGCTCTATGCTTACACCCAAAGCGTGCCCATCGACGTCGAGACCTACGGAAAAATCGTCGAGCGCATTGGACCGACGCCCCTCGAAGGGCTCATGTTCCACCTGGTCGTGCGGCGCGCCGACGGAGGCTTGGAATACACCGACGTCTGGGAGTCGTATGCGGCGTGTGAGCGCGCCTTCGAAGAACGCATTCATCCCGCGGTATACGGCGTGTTTGCCGAGATCGGCTTTCGCCCCGAAAGCGAGCCGCAGAAGCAACAGATTGACGTCGTCGACGTCTTCCAGGGATCGTTTGTCGCGCATGGCGCCGCGCGGCATGCAGACGATATTTCCGTCTGACGGGCACGCTCTCCAAGGAGCCTTGATGTGAACAAATATTCCGGGCCCGCGTTCGCTGCGGCGCTCCTCCTCGTCTCGACCGGTTGCGCCTCGCATCGTGCGTCGGCGGCGGCCGATGCAGCGACGACTTCAACGGCCGACGCAACGGCGACGACTGGGACGACTTCTTCCGACGACAAGCCGGGTGCCGGTCACGTAAGCATCACCGGTGAATACGCGCTGGAGCACGATTTCGTCGTGGACGCCTGTCAGATCGCGCCGCCAGGCGACGGCCTTCTGAACGGATATCACATGGGGATCAAGAGCGACGGACCGCCGATCGCGTTGCTCTCGATTGCGTTGAAAGATTTTGCGAAAGACGGCCGCTACGAGCAAGCCGCGACGACCCGCGAGGCTGCCGTCGGTCAAGCGATGCGGACCGGGACGATGGGTCCGCTGACGCTCATGGTTATGGCCGACGCGACAACGCCGCTCTCCTTCGGACAAGTACCGTCCTCGACGCTCACGATCACGATTACGAACGACGGCGCCAAAGGCACCGCCGAATTCACGAACCTCGAATCGCAGATCTCGATGGCGGACATCGATCCGAGCTCCGGCAAGCCACCGCATGGCAAGCGCGTTTCCGGCTCCGTCAGCTGGACCTGCGGCACCGTCGGGCGGATCGATCCGCATATGAACGACGCCGTGAACGGCATGTTCAAAAAACTCATTCCCTCAAAATGACGCATCCGATAGGAGCAGGCTCATGACACCCTTTCACCTTGCGGGCGGGGCCGTGCTCGGCGCGATGCTTGCCGCCGGCAGCGGCGCGCAGGCCGACGCTGCGATGCCCGCCGCATGTTCGATCCTGTCGCTGGCGGACGTACGAGCGATCGTCGGCGCGCCGGTCAATGTCTTCCACGACCAAGCCCCGGTCATGGCGAGAGACGGCCTCGAGGCGACGAACTGCTTGTACATGGTTTCACTACGCGGAGGGCTTTCCGCATCCGTTTGGCTCGGCCGCGGGCCGGTGTCTCATGTGAACGCTGCTCATCAGGCGTTCGAAAC